>NZ_RAWB01000351.1 GCF_003612055.1 Corallococcus llansteffanensis | reverse complement strand
CGCCCGCCAGGGCATCAACGTCGACGGCGCGGGCACCTCGGCCTCGCCCCTGGTCCTGTACGGCAACACGGTGAGCAACGCGGCCCCCGGCTCCGCGACCTTAGGGACAGCCGTGCCAGGGGAAGGCCGTCATCGGAGCCGTGTCGCCGTTGCGGTTCACGACCGAGTCCGCCGTGTTGATGTTCAGCGGGGACGTGCTGTGGCTGCCGCAGAGGAAGCTCGCGGAGCCGGGGGCCGCGTTGCTCACCGTGTTGCCGTACAGGACCAGGGGCGAGGCCGAGGTGCCCGCGCCGTCGACGTTGATGCCCTGGCGGGCGGAGGCGACGACGTTGCCGTGGACATCACCGCCGAGGATGTTGGTGGACTGATACCAGGCATGCGGTCCCAGGTTGATGCCGAAGTGGCAGTTGCGGGCGGACGTGCAGTCGATGGTGTTGCCGGTGACGACGGCGCCGGTGAAGTCACCCGAGGTGCCGCCGTTGAAGTTGTCGAGCATCAGGCCGGCGAAGACGACCTGCCCCGGCTGGCTGATGGCGTTGTTCGTGACGACCGCGTACCGACCGCCGCCCAGGATGAGCGCCACGTCGCTGTTGTCGACGAACGTGTTGCCCGTCACCGTCACCCGGTCCGAGTAGTGGATGGTCAGGCCGTCGGCCCACAGGTTGGAGGTGGCGTTCTGGCCGTTCGAGCGGAAGACGTTGTTGATGAGGGTGCCGTCGTGGCCGCGGAACTCCAGCGCCGTGCCGCAGAGCGCGTTCTTGCTGACGTTGTGGGTGAAGCGGCAGGCAGTGCAGTCGCTCATCCGGGCGTTGAAGCCAGAGAAGTTGTTGCCGCTGGCGCATTGAGAGGCCGCGGGCGTGCCCAGTCGCGCGGCCCTGTTGCCGTCGAGGATCAGGTGGTCGAGGTTCACGTCGTGCGTCGACTGGACGGCGAGGAATCCTCCGACGTTGGCGTTGAAGGTCGGCAGCGCCTTGAGCACGGCGCAGGTGACACCGGGCGCCTCACAGTTCGCGGTCGACCCGGCGAGTCCCTGCGTCCGCAGGGTGATGGGTTGGGTGATCAGCACCTGCGTCGCAATGCCATATGTGCCGGCGGGGATGTCCAGGGTGCCGCCCGAGGGCGTGGCATTGATGCAGCTCTGGATCGCTGGCCCCAGGTCAGTCGTGCCGTCCGCGGTGACCACGACGCCGGGACAGAGGGTGACAGGCGGCTGGGTGACGGAGATCGCCACGTTGGGCGACAGCGCGCCGAACCAGATGTAGCCCTCCTGCAACATCTTCCACTGGAAGTTGTAGGTGCCAGCCGTAGGAGGGGCGGTGATGGCGAAGGTGAAGGTCTTCTGCCCGTTCTGGGCAATGGCTTCGCCCGGCGCCAGGTTCACCCGGCCCAAGCCCCAGGTGGAGTTGTCCTGCGGGTTCTGCGCACCGAGGCTGTAGTTGCTCGCGGCCGTCCAGACGTTGGTGCCGATGTTCTTCATCGTCACGGAGACCGACGCTGTCTGGCCCGCGCCCAGGGACGTCGGGACCGACTGCGACACGAATTGGGAGTCGTAGGGAACAGGGGCCCTGACCGTGATGGCGACGTTGGTGGAGAGGCCGCCGAACCATGCGATTCCCTCGTGCACCATGCGCCACTGGAAGTTGTAGGTGCCGGCTGAAGCAGGGGCGGTGATGTTGAAGGTGAAGGTCCGGGAGGCACCGGGAGCGACCACCTCGTCTGGATTCATGTACACCCGGGTGGTGCCAAGCCACAGGGTGTTGTCCATGGGATTGTGGGTGCCGAGCTTGTAGCCGCCGGCCGTGGTCCAGGGCGTGGTGCCGTTGTTCTGCATCGTCACCGAGACGGTGCGAACTTCCCCGGTGGTGAGCACGGTCGGGAGGCTTTGCGAGACGAAGATGGCACTGTCGGCGGCGAGGGCGGATGGGCTCGCGGCCAGACAGAGGAGCAGGGTGGTGGCGAAGACGAGGAACCGGCTTCCGTGTCGTGACATGGGGACCTTTCGAGGTGCTTCGACTTCCGACTGCTCACGCAGGCGGGACGCAGAGCCTGGATCGCGGCGAGCAGGGACTCCAGCGGGATGGGCTTCTTGAAGACTCCCGCGACGCCGTCGCCGTCCATCACGGGCATCATCAGGTCGGGTTTGCCCTGACGCAAAATGAACGTCCTGCTTGAAAAGCCAATTCAACATGCGGTATCGGCGGCCTGAGGAAACTCTCGCTCGCTGTCAGGATGGCTGCAAGCGATGAGTCCGCTAGGAAATATGAAGATGGTTGTCTGGAACATTGCAGCATGGCTGCTTCGCGCACGGCGAGGACTTCTTCCGGTCCTGCTGGTGACAGGGCTGACGGCGGCATGCGGCGAGACCGGGTCCAAGCGCCCCGCGCCCCCCAGCACGCCTGCCACGGTGCCTGTGCTGTCAGAGCACCGGTTCAAGAACACCGCGGCAAGCAACAGCTTGCCATTCGGGCGTGATTGCTCGGTCGGGGGACCTTCCGACTGCGCTTCAAGGCTTTGTGTGCATGTCGGCGCGGAGCGTGACGCTGGCTTCGTCTGCACCGAGCGGTGTGGCCCTGGAAGCCCGTGCCCCGAGGGCTGGCGTTGTGGACAACTCCACCCTACCGATCCCGCGGCGCGCCTATGCCTCCCGGTGGATGACGCCCGCTAGCGTTCCTTCTTCGCCCCACCTTCTTGATTGTTCGATCGGGAAATCATGTCTCGACATGCCACCGGTGTTTCCGCCGCGAGCGGCCTTCGCGCCAGCGTCCTGACTCTGGCAGGACTCCTCCTCGTCCTCATCCCGCAGGCAGTACTTGCTTACGGCACCTACTCGTTCTGTGCGCCTTCTCCATCGCCGGGCGGCAACATGGTGCAATGGGCATGTACCTGCCCGGATGCGAATGGCGATACCGGGACTTTGTTCTGCAACGGCAACGACCCGAACGTGAGCTGTCACTTGCGAACGTGCATGTATCCTCCGAATGGGAGCCAGACGGACATTGGCAATTACAATTGCTGTCCGACGGGGATCACGTGCGGCTCAAACGCCGTGGCGTTCCAGGTCACCGGCGAGAGTTGCGCGGGACCTGATTGGCCGTGCGAACTGGGCGCGGAGTGCAACGACCCGAATGACATCTGCAAGACGGGCACGTGCAAGGCGAGCCTGGATGGAGTCCTTTCCTCGGGGGAGGCCGTGGAGGCGAAGGCCGAGTGCGTCCTCAACCCCTACTCCGCATGTGATGACGAGGATCCCGACTCATGTGACAGCGTGGGGGGATATGGCCTGGCTGGCGATCCGGTGGTCGTGGCGGCTCGCAGCACGCGCCATCCGGTGACGGACGTGGAAGTCCAGAGCGCACTGGGAGGGATCTCCCTGGAGCGTACCTACGTCTCCTCCGCACGCACCTGGGCTTCCCATCAGAGCCTGGGCGTGGCCGGTGGGCCCTATCTGCCCCGCCCCTTTGGTGCAGCTGCGGAGAGCCGGGAGTCCCTGCACTGGTGGCACAACTTCTACAGTTTCGTCTTTCCCACCGCCGACGGTTCAGGAGAGCTCTGGCAGGTCCGTGAGGGCAACGGCAAGCTGCTGGAGTTCACGGGCTGCGCCCGCTCGCCCACGTCCTGCATGGCGCAGCCGGAGGCCAGGTCCAGGGAGTCGGCCGACCGTCTGGTCTGGGAAAGCACGGGCCCGTCCAGTGGCTATTTCGTGTTGCACAAGCCCGGGGTCGGGCGCTTCTTCTTCGAGGCGGTCTGGAGTCCGACCGGCAGCGCCACCTCGCCGCATACGCGTTACTTCCTGACGCGCATCGAGGATGCCCAGCATGCCTCCGCGGGCGGGCTGGCCCGCACCCGGGCGACGCTCAGCTACGCGGCACCGGGTGGCTTGACCTGTCCGGGGCTCGGCACGGGACCTTCGGCGGGCGTGCCGTTCCTCTACGAGGTGAGTTCCGCCGAAGGCACGCGTCTTCGCTTCAGCTACAGGGTGCTGCCGAGTGCGCGCGCCGAGGTAGGACAGGAATGCGTCCTCGCCGGAGTCTCGCTCGTGGGAGATGCGGGGACGACGACGCCGCTCGTGGAGTACACCTATGCGCCGACAGGAGCCGTGACGGAGGTCGGGGGACGACTTGCCCAGGCGACGTGGCCGCAAAAAGGGGGGCTGACCGAAGGTTATGCCTACACGGACACGGACGGCACGCCTGTTTGGAAGGTCACTCGCGGCGGCTCGCCTCAAACCAAGCATCTCTACCAAGCGGGCTATGTCACCTACGACAGCGAGTCCTTGACTGGATGGTTCGAGATCAACGTGCAGGTCAATGGCCGGACCACGGGCACTTGTGACACCAGTTCATCGCCCGCGTGCCTGGAGCGGGTGGTGACCTCGGTTTCCCAGTATGGCTACAAGGGAGACGCCATGGGGTATGCCGGCTGGAAGAGCCTGACCTATACCCACGAACGGACGAGCTTCGCGCGGGCGCCTCGAGTGAAGAGCATTGGCGAGGGATGTTCGGGGACGAGTTGTACCCGGATGCAGGAGTATCTGTGGGACACCCTGTCCAACGGCTCGACCGTCAATCGCGCGATGAAGGGCTGGGGCGGAGGCTGGACCACGCGGGACTGGGCGGTGCCTGGTGGCGGTGGCGCCACCTCGTTGCCGGAGCTGCGCTCGGTGTCCGTTGGAGCGACCGCCGCTGACGGCACGGGAGCCCTGGCGACGACCCGGTATGCCTATACCGCAAGCACGGCGGGCGTAGGGGTCGTCCTGGGAGAGCGCCTGCGCACGGAAGAGAAGCGGGAGTCCCTGCTCCAGGTTGGAACGGACACGGTCGTTCGCAACGTGTACGACCCGTTGACCAACCGTCTCAAGGCCGTCATTCGCAGCGGGTATACCGAAGACCTCGGCTCGGGTGGTACCGCACCCGTTCCGGCATTGAAACATCAGGCCACATTCTACTTCACACGCAGGGTCTGCTCGGGCGGAACCGTGGATGATGCGCTGGGCCGGGTGCTGGAGATCCACGGGCCGTGCTGGGTGGACGGACCGAGCGCCACCGACTGTTCGGCGAGCCTCAACGCGGGGGTTCCGGTCACGCAGTACGAGTACTGGCCCGCGGGGACGGGGACGCTCAATGCCAACCGCTTGAAGAAGACGTCCCGCTATCCGCAGCTTGCGTCCGCGACGTCGTGCGCGGGGCAACCGGTCCTGGAAACGCAGTACGCGGAGTACGACGCGCGTGGAAATCCCAGGCACGTCACGGACGAGAACGGGATCGCGACGGCCTACACGTACGAAGAAGACCGGGTCACTTCCATCACCACGCAAGGGACGACCTGGGAATACCTGTACGACAACGGGATGCTGACCGCCGTGCATTTCCCGCGAGGTGACTACGAACGCTTCTGTTATCGCGACTCGAGCTTCGGGCACTGCACGGGAAGCTGGGTGGGGAAGCTGACCATGCGGGTCAAGCAAGCCGTCCTCAACAGCTATCAATGGCTGGAGGAGGTGCACTACGACTACCGCGTAGACCGGAAGGTCTTCCGGGAGATGTTCCATTACAACGGCGGAGGGGATGCCGAGCGGCGTTCACGCAACTTCGAGGCGGACACGAATGGGAATCCGGCGTACGAGCTGGTGGGCGGGCGGTATGGGAATACCGCCTGGTACCTGCGTCCCAAGCTCTACGACGGTGCCAGCCGGTTGGTGGGAGTCGGGCTCGCATACAACTCACCTCCGGCGTTGTGCGGAGGACTGGGGGGAGATGGTCGTCCGGTGTCGCCGCTTTGCAGCGCGCTGAGCTACGATCGGGCGGATCGGCTGACGGGCGCGGATGAGTACCCGGAGATCGGGACCCGGACCGGTGGGACGCGGACGTGCATGGCGTACGATGTCCATGGAAACATGAAGAGCGTGCGCAGCGGGTGCCCGGCGAGTGGCTCTGGTGGGGACTGCTCGGCCTGCTCACAGCCCGAGTCGCTCTACCGCCATGACGACTTTGGCAACCTCATCGCAGCGAAGCTGCCCTGGCAGGGGGGCGATGGCTGGACGCGCTACGTCCATGATGCCGCCGGCAATCTCCTGGGGAAGCAGACGCCGCAGATGGCCGCGGATGGTGAGCATCTGGCCTATGCCTACGACGCCCTTGGGCGGCGCGTGTCCGCCGTTCGTGTCGTCGGAGGGTCTTCACCCTCCACGGAAACGCTTTATGCGCTGGGGTACGACAATGCTTCAGCGCCGGACCCAAGCTGCCCCCAGCCTGTCAATACGCGGGGGCGGATGCTCTTCCGCAATGATTCCTTTGGGCAGACGTGGTTTTCCTACGACGCCTGGGGGAGGGTGACGAAGGAGATCCGGGCGCGGCGCTCCACCGGAGGGACCTTCACCTGTCCGAGTGACACGCCAGGCAGCACGCTCCACACCACCTATACGTATTCCGCTTCAGGAGACTTGTTGTCCGTGGCCTATCCCTATGGGCATCGGGTGACGAATGCCTATGCCATCTATCCGTATACCACCGTGCCTTCGGACCGGATTTCCGATGTCACGTTGGAGCGTTGGGATGGCGCGGCCTGGGTTTCACTCGCCAGCATCTCGAACATCGTCTGGGAGCCCTTTGGTGATGTTCGTGCCTACCGGGTGAACTCACCGGGGGCGTCAACCTCCCGCAACGTGGAGTACTTCCTCGGCGATAACACGTCCGCGATTCCGACCAGCCCGTGTACCGAGAGTGCGCCTACCTACACGGATTACACGGGACGGTTGCACAGCCTCTGGATTTCGTCCGGCGCGTTCTCCTGGAGTGGCGGTACGGGTGACGTGTTCCGCAGGACGTATGCCTGGCAGGGGGATGAACTCATCCAGGAAGACACGTGTCTGCTGGGGGCGACCACTCCCATCACCGAGAAGTATGTCTACGACGGGCTGGGGCGGCTCAAGGGTGCCAGTCGTCCGGTTGGAAATTTCGCAGCCACAGGCGGGACGTTCGAGGCTCGGAACTACGGCTATGACGGTCGTGGCAACCGGACTGCCCAGGCCGAGGACGGCACATTGCTGACCTTGACCCATGGCACGGGGCCAATGGTCGACCGCCTTGATCGCAGGCAAGGCAGTGCGGCCGGGTCGATGCTGGACTTCCGGTATCTGTATGACGCGGACGGGCGTGCGAAGGAGAAGCGCTGGGTGGAGGTGAATGGCACGCCCGTGCACCGGTTGCAGTTCAACCTGGGGCCGTCCGTGGGCGGGGCTTCCGAGACGGTGTTCCGCTCGGTGGACGTCAATGGAAGCACGTACGAGTACTTCTACGACGCGATGGGGCGGCGGCGGCTCAAGCGGTATCCGACCACCGCAGAGGACGAGTTCTTCTACGATTTGAACCATGAGCTGCTGGTGGACCGTGGCAACCCTTCGGTGATTCCGCCGCCGGGTGGCTTCACGCAGTACGTGGATGACACCTACGTCTGGTTGGGCAATCGGCCGGTGATGGTGGTGCGGGGACAGTTGACGTCACAGATGGCCCGCGTGTCCAACCCGACAAGCGATTGCTCCCGGAACGGTGAGCCTGCTGCATGCGGCGTGTACTTCCCGGTGACGGACTCGCTCGGCAAGGTGGTGGTCATGCTTGATGCCGCTGGGAAGGTGGCGGGAGCCGCGGACTACGAACCGTTCGGTCATGTCAACCGGGTGTCGCTCCATCGCGAGTCACCGCACCCCTTGCCTGGGACGGATGGAGGCGCCGCGCAGGAGAGCCTCCTGGCGGAGATGCGCCAACCGGTGGCCGCGGATGGTGGCGTCGTGATTCGTGAACGCGCGCTGTTCCACTTGCTGGATACGGGCAACGTGGCGCACGTCGAGTTGCGCGACATGGCGGATGGCGGCGTCCTGGCGACGGGAGTGACTGGCTCGGCAGTGGGCCAGCGCTGGTCGCCGTGGGTGGAGCCCGCGCAGGGACAGTCTTCCATCATGCTGGTGACGACGAGTCCCGCGGGAACACAGCCTCGAGCAGGGGTCGTCGCTGAAGGCTACGAGTACCAGCGCTACCAGCGGGGAGGACAACCCTTCTGGACTGCTTTGCGCTTTCCTGGCCAGTACCACGACGCAGAGACGGACCTCTTCGAGAACTGGAACCGGTACTACGACCCGAGCATGGGGAGGTACCTCCAGCCGGAGCCACTACTGCAAAGGCCTGAATGGCTGGAAGGGCGATTGTTCAGCGGTCTGGCGACTCCGGCCTACTCCTACGCTGGCAACAATCCGATCGGGCGCAAGGACCCGAATGGTCTTTTTGACACGGGCTCGTCCACCAAGCCCGACGAGGAGTGCCAGGGATGGTCCGAGGCACTGAAACGCGCTCGGAAGATCGCGGGTTGCGACGACGATTATAAATGCGATACCAAAAACAAATGCCAGAAGCGGATTCAGGCTTGCAGCGCTGGGTGCAATATTTGTGAGAACCTGAGGCCTGGCTCCGGCCCCGAAACGAAGTTCGGGCTGCTGCCTCAGGGCCACGATCCGGCGTATGCCGCGACGAAGCCGAATTTTTTTTCAGGCTGGAGCACGAAATTCGACCAGAAGACGGTGTGTGGAAATGTGAATCTGCTCGCCCAGATCATGATTCACGAAGCAGTCCATGCGTGCCAGGGCGCGGGAGGCAGTGAGGGCAGCTTCGACAAAGCCGACACTCTGCAGCGAGGCCGTGCTGGTTGTTATACCAATGAAATCGCACCGTTCGGTGGGGACAAGAACTGTGGGGACTAGATGCGTCCGGTTGGTCGTTGGCTCGTACTTGGTGGTGTGGTGGTCTTTCTGGCCGGCGTCCTTTTTGGACGGGTGGCGAGTTACCGCGTGTATCGGACTGAAGTGGTGATTGAAGTGGGCTCTTCATCCCGTGCGGAGGGCTGTACGGGATATCTGAACCGTGGAACGGTCTTCCTTGGGAGCGCCCGCGAGATCATCGACGGTGCCTACAAAATCGCGTGTGATGAGCGAACGCGGCTGTCCGAAGAGGCGCAGGTCGTTTGTAGCTGCCCGTGAGCGTTCGTTGACCCCTTTGGGCCGGTGCGCTCACGTCCCTGTCGTAGGCAGGCGCTTCAGCTCCCGGGCTGGAATGCCGGCCACCACGGCCCCGGGGGCCACGTCCTCCGTGACGAGCGCGTTGGCTCCAATCTTCGCGCCGTCGCCAATCAGCACCGGGCCCAGCACCTGGGCTCCCACTCCGATGAAGACGTCGCGCCCCACGCGGGGCACTCCCGTCACTCCGGGGGTTCCTTCCAGGCTCACGTTCTGGGAGATGAAGCTGTTCTCCCCGATCTCCACCCCTGGCGCGATGATGACGCCGATGCCGCCGTAGCCCAGCTCCACGCTGGGGTGCAGCGCGGCTCTCGTGTCCACGTGGCTGTTGTGCATGCGGTCGCCCACCGCCGCCACCACGTTCGCGAGCCGGGGCACCCGCAGCTCCTGGAGCCGCTTCGCGGCCCGGTAGAAACTCAGCGCCGTCGGACCCATCTGCCCACCATCCTTTTCGCCACGGGTGCCCAACGGAACTTCGAGCGCTGCAGCGTCTTCCCCACCAGCGTATCCCGGTAGATGAACAGCCAGTGGTGCTGTCGCACCTCCTGTGTCCACTCCCGCTTGTAGGGCGCGTCGTCCCCCAGCAGGTCCAGCTCCTTCAACCCCCGCTCGATGCAGTCCTGGACCAGGTTCTCCGTCAGCAGGTGGCCCGGACTCACCTCGCTCAACGCTTCGTCGTAGCCGGGCTTCATCGCCAGATAGCGGCCCCCGTACTCCAGGCCGTACTGGAACGCGATGGGCCTTGAATCCAGACGCAGGAAATACAATCCCAGCCATCCTCGCTGGGCCGCCATCGTCGCCAGGGACGTGTAGAACCCCCGCCGGTGCTCCGCCTGGCTTATCGCCGTGCCCTGCTGGGCCTTCCAGCCGCTCTGCTCCAGCGCGAACGCCTCCTCCAGTCTGTCTTCCAGCCCCTCCGGCCCGGACACGCGCTCCACCTCCACGCGGCCCTTCTCCTCCAACCTCCGGCGCCTCCGGCGCAGCGGCTTCGCGTTGCTCCGGCCCTTCTTCCACGCCTCCACCGTCGGCGGCAGCACCAAGTATGGCGACCGCGCGCTCGGCCACGCGCCCCAGGGCATCCCCGCGCCCTGGGCCGCGTTCACCAACGCCCACGCCGCGCCACCCTCCGGCACGTCCGACAGCCGGAGCACGTCCCAGCCCCGGTCCGCCAGCAGATGCGAGAGGAACGCCACCGCGGCCCGCTTCGGGTCCTCCGCCAGGAGGTCGAAGCGGCAGGAGTGCTTGTTCGTCAGCGACACCAACTGCCGCACCGGCACGCCGTACTGGTGGCCCTGCTCCTCCTTCAACCCCAGCACCGCCACCAGTCCGCCCGTGTCATCCCTCGCCGTGAGGACGCGCAGCGGCGAGCCAGGAGCGAAGTGCTCCAGCCAGCAGCGCACGAACTCGTGCCGGTAGAAGACCTGGTCGTCCACGCGCATCACCAGCGCGTTCCACTCCGCCGCGAGCGCGTCGAAGGCCGCCAGGTCTCGCACCACCTCCACCCGCAGGGGCTCCGTGCGCTCCCCGGGCCTGCGCGTCGCCCCCCCAAAGAAGGGGGCCGCTCCCACCGCGCTGTCGCGGGGGCGGGACGGGGAC
>NZ_RAWB01000350.1 GCF_003612055.1 Corallococcus llansteffanensis | reverse complement strand
CCCCTGCCCGCCCGCGTCACGCCTTCGAGCACCATCGTCTCGAAGCGGCGCACCGGAAGGCCCGCCAGGTTGCAGCAGGCGACCAGGCGTCCCCCCGGGGCCACCACGCGCGAGGCGGCCTCCGCCAGCCGGGAGTAGTCGCGCGCGGCGGAGAAGCGCGTCGTGCGGGTGGTGGAGAAGGACGGCGGGTCGGCGACCACGACGTCGAAGGCCTCCCCTTTCCTCGAAAGGCGCTGGAGCCAGTCGAAGACGTCGCCCGCCACGTAGTCGTAGCGGTCCACGCCCTGGCCGTTGAGGCGCGCGTTCTCTTCACCCCACTCGAGGACGCGGCGGCTGGCGTCCAGGTTGAGCACGCGCTTCGCGCCGCCCGCGGTCGCGGCCACGCCGAAGCCGCAGGTGTACGCGAAGAGGTTGAGCACGGTGAGCCCTGGCGCCTGGGCCTGGAGCCACGCGCGCGTGTCGCGCATGTCCAGGTAGAGGCCCACGGACAGGCCCTGGCCCGGGCGGATGTGGAAGGACAGGCCGTTCTCCTTCGCGACGAGGTCCTCCACGCTCTCCCCCCGGGCGGCGACCTCCGGCGCGAGCGCGTCCTTCGCCACGTTGGCCAGCACGCGGGCCTCGCGGGGGCGGCGCTTCAGGTAGACGCTCCGGGGCGTCCAGGCGGCGGCCGCGGCGTCGAGGAGCGTGGCCTCCTCCGCTTCGGACAGGTCGCGGTAGAGGCTCACCACGACGACGTCGCCGAAGACGTCCGCCGTGACGTCGGGCACGCCGTCGCCTGCGCCGTTCAAGAGGCGGAAGGCGGTGGTGGCGGCGTCGGAGAGGAGCGCACCCCGGCGGGCGCGGGCGGCGCGCAGGGTGTCCACGAGGCGGGGAGGCAGGGCACTCACGCGCCCCTTCTACCCTACGTGCCCAGCCGCGCGCGGGACCAGACGCGGGCCAGGGCCGCCGCGGCGGCGCGGGACAGGTCCACGTAGTCGTGGCCCAACAGCTGGCCCTCGCGCACGCAGACCCGGCCGTGCACGAGCGTCCAGGCCACCCGCGCGGGGACGAGCTGCCCCAGGAGGAAGGGCGAGTAGCCCGTCTCCGGGTCGGCGGCGGGAATGGCGTCGTAGACGACGAGGTCCGCGATGCTGCCCTCGTCCACGCCGCCGGAGGGCAGCCCATACAGGCGGGTGCACAGCTCCGCGGGGCCGCTGATGAACAGGTGCGCGAGCGAGTCGTCCAGGTCCGGCATCCGGCCGGAGCGGGCCAGGTGCACCATGCCGACGAGCGCCGCGCTCAGCTCCTCCTGGAGCGTGCCGTGGCCGCCGGTGCCCAGGCCCACGAGGTGGAGGCTGGACAGCGGGCCGTCCGCGGACTCGCCCACGCGCTCCAGCGAGCGGGAGGCGCGCGGCGTGAGGGCGACGAAGGTGCCGGAGGCGGACAGCCGTTCGACCTCGGAGCGCTCCACGGCGCGGGGGTAGCCGGCGATGGCATGCGGGCCCAGCAGGCCCAGCGCGTCCAGGCGCGGCACGACGCGCTGGCCGTACGTGGCATAGGTGGTGGAGAGGTCGTCCTCGTTCTCCGCGAGGTGGAAGACGAGCGGCGCGTTCAGCTCCGCGCGCAGCCGCGCGATGCGCGACAGGAGCGCGTCCTCGCAGGTGTACGACGCATGGAAGCCCAGCGCCCCGCGCACCCGGGGGTGGTCGCGGTGGCGGCGCACGAAGTCGGCGTTGGCGTCCGCCTGCGCGTCGGCCTGCGCCGCGCCGTCCAGGCTGTGCGTGGAGTGCGAGGCGACGAGGCGCAGCCCCAGCGCCTCTGCGGCGCGGGCCTGGGCGTTGAGCCCCCCGGAGACGTCCGAGGGGCACGACAGGTGGTCGACGACGAGGGTGACGCCGTCGAGCAGCGCGCGCGCGGCGGCGAAGCGGGTGAGGACCTCCACGTCCTCCGCGGTGAGGAGGCTGGCCACCCCGCGCATTCGCTCCAGCCGCGAGCGGGGCTGGCGCAGGAGGAAGTCGCCGTTGGGCGGCAGCAGCTGCCCGTTGACCAGGTGCGAGTGACAGTCCACGAGGCCGGGGGCGACGAGGCGGCCGCGACACGCCACCTCCCAGTCGCCGGGGAGCACGGGCACCTCGGAGTCCGGCGCGACGCGGCGGATGATGCCCTCTTCCACCACGACGGCCATGCCGTGACGGACGCGACCGTCCGCACGGAACACGGCGCAGTTCTTCAGCAGCAGTCGGCCTTCCATGGACATCCCCGTTTTAGCACGGGGCCGGGCCGAGGAAGAATCCTGTCCCTCCCACGAGGTAGGGAGGCTGGTTGGCGGGCACTTGTGTTCGCCGCACGGGAGGCCGGGTTCTTGGGCCGGCGCAACCCGGTATACTTCGCCGCCCATGACACCGATGAGCCCCGGAGTCGCCACCACCACCCCGCAGGACGCGCCGGCCGCCCCAGGGTCGCTGCGCTTCCGTCGCCTGTGGCTGTTCTCCCCCGGGGCGGACCTGGCCATCCTCGCCATCCCGCTCGCACTCACCCTGGCCGCCGCGGGGGCCAGCGCCTTCATGGCCCCCCTGGCCGCGGATGGCGCCCACCGGCTGATGGCGTGGACGGCCCAGAACATCCTCGGCAACGCCACCCACGTGGCGCTCACGTTCCTGCTCTTCGGCGTGCACCGGGACGTGCTGAACGCCGCGCCGAACCAGCCGCGCTACATCCTCGCGGGCTCGCTGGGCATGCTCGCGGTGGGCGCGGCGCTGTTCTTCACCTCCTACGCGGACCGCGACGTCCACCTGTTCGCCGTCGCCGTCATCTTCAACGTCTTCGGCCTGCACCATGGCCTGTCCCAGCACCGGGGCCTGTGGTCGCTGCATGGCGTTCGCGGCGGACAGGCGGGACTTCCCGCGCCCTCCCCGCTCGAGCGCCGGCTCCAGCAGCTCTACGTCCCGCTGATGCTGTCGGTCCTGCTCACGCGCATCTTCTTCGTCGCGGAGTCGGCCCGGCCCAACGCCCCCGCCTACCTCGACGTGGGCCAGGGCGTCGTCCTGCCGTGGCAGGTGCTGCCCGTGCTCTTCGCCATCTGGTTCGGCTACTTCCTGCTGCTGTTTCGCACCGTGCTGCGCTCCGGCACCGCCAGCGGCCCCAAGGTGCTCTACCTGCTGGGCATGGCGACGGCGACGGGGCTCGCGCTCATGGCCCCGCCGTGGGGCTTCGTGATGCTGCCGGGCATGCACGGGCTGGAGTACTACGTCATCACCGCGCGCCTGCTGGAGCCGCGCGAGGGTGACCCGCCCCGCCTGGGCCGCAAGCTCATCTGGCCCGCCATGATCGCCTCCATGCTCCCGCTGCTCGCGCTGGGCGTGGTGCACGGCTTCCTGCTGGACGGGCCCGCGCGCGGCACGCTCGGCATCAGCGACGGCGCGCGGTCGCATCCCCTGCTTCGCGGCCTCACGTCGCTGGGCTTCGCGGTGGTGCTCGCGCACTACTTCGCGGACGCGTTCATCTTCCGCTTCCGCATCCCCTCCATCCGGCAGGTGATGTTGCGCCGGCTGGGGTTCGACACGCGGTAGGCGTCCCACCGAAAGCCATGCGGATCCGCCCCTACCTGCCCGCGCCCGCGGGACTGCTCGCCTGCGGGCTCCTGCTGTGGCTCGCGGCCCAGCCCCTGCGCAGCTACGACCTGTTCTTCCACCTGGCCGGAGGGCGCTACATCCTGGAGCACGGCTTCAGCCGCGTGGATCCCTTCAGCCTGACGGGCACCGCGGGCTGGGTGCCCCACGAGTGGGGCTTCGGGGTGCTCTGCGCCCTGCTCCTCAAGACCCTGGGCGCGGCCGGCCCCGCGCTCTTCGTCGCGGCCCTCATCGCCGCCAACGTGCTGCTGCTCCACGTGGCGCTGCGCCGCGCGGGAGCCAGCGACGCACACCTCCTCGCCCTCGTCGCCCTGGGCCTGGTGCTGGGCGTGCAGTCCTCCACCTGGCCCCAGGAGCGCCCCTTCCACATCGGCCAGCTGTTCTTCGTCCTCGCCGTCCTCGGCCTCCAGGCGTGGCGGGCCGGGAACGGGCGCTGGCTGTGGGCCTTTCCCGTGCTGGGCCTCGCGTGGGCCAACCTGCACGGCAGCTGGCCCCTGGGTCCCGCGCTCCTCGCGTCCTCCGCGCTGGGCCAGTCCCTGGATGACCCCACGCCCGCGTCGCGCCGTCGCACCGTGCGCGCGCTCGCGGCGGCGCTCGCGATGTTCCTCGTCGCGGGCCTGTCGCCCGACGGGCTCCACATCTACCTGTACCCGCTCCAGCATGCGCTGCTGCCGTCCACCCAGACCATCTACGAGTGGCGCCCCCTGGACCTGGAGTACCGGTGGAGCTGGGCCTACCTGGCCCTCTTCGCGGGCTTCTTCTTCGTCGTGGGGCGGGCCCGCGCGCGTCGCATCGCCGTGCTCCTCCCCGCGCTGGTGCTGGGCATCGCCGCGCTGAAGGTCCAGCGCCACGCGCCCTTCGCCGCCGTGCTCCTGGCCCTGGCGCTCATGGAGCACGCGGGCCTGGCGCACGCGTCGGAGTCCCCCTCCGTCTTCGAGCGCCTACGGGCCCGGATGGAGCGCGGGCTCTCCGCCTGGAGCGCCGGCACGTCCCTGGCGCTGTGGCCGGGAATCGCGCTCCTGGCGCTCGTCGTGATGCACGCGGGCCGGCCGCTGCCGGTGGAGACGCGCACGCACGCCACCATCCCCGTCCACCTGCTCCAGGCCCTGCGCGAACAGCCTCCGGGCCGGGTGCTCAACCGGTTCATCCTGGGCGGCCCCATCTCCTACTTCGCCGGAGCGGGGTTCAAGGTCTTCATCGACAGCCGGAATGATCCGTTCCCGCCCGCCATCCACGACGCCTACGAGCAGCTGGTGTTGTCGCGGCCCGGCTGGGAGGAGGCGCTGGAGCGCTATGATCCGGACTACCTCGTCTGGGACACGGTGAACCCGGGCAACCTGCTGTTGGATCACCTGCGCGAGCGGGGCGGCTGGCGCGAGGCGGTGCGCGACGGCGGCTACGTCCTCTGGGTCCGCGAGCGGTCCAAATGAAAATGGCAGGCCCTTCCAGTTGGAGGGACCTGCCATTCGAGTGAAGCGAAGCGGCTCAGTACGCGGTGTTGTTCTGGCCGAACGTCTTCATCGTCTTCTTGTTCAGCTGGTCGTTGGACGCCTTGCCGTCGTTCGTCACGTCGTCCTCGCCGGCCAGGGCCGCCGCGGAGGCGCCGAACAGCAGGCGGATGTTGTCGCCGAACAGCGTGATGACGCCGATGGCGGCGATCGCGATCAGCGCGACGATGATGATGTACTCGGTCATACCCTGACCACGGGACTTGCGCAGCTGCGTCTGCTGCTTCTTCGAGAGCGTCTTCATGGGAAACTCCGGGGGTCGTGCAGCGGTGGGAAACTCACCCTGCGGGAGTCAGGGTCGAAACGGACAGTAGAACGATCCCACCCGCACCTCCATCCGTCATCGGGAGGATGGGGGGATGAGGCCAATGATTCCAGGCACCTGGACCCGCTCGAGGCCTTGAAACAGCGTTTTGGGCGGTGTTTCACGGGCCCCCGGGCGTGACGACGGGAGGCGTCTTCGGAGCGCTCGCGGTCCCCTTCGCGCACGCGTTCTGCGGCAGGGCGTCACACAGGCCGCGCAGGGCCTTCTGGAGCGCCGCGTCCTCCGGGTGCTGGGCCGCCACGTCGCGCCCCAGCGCGAGCGCCGTGTCGGCATTCACCGGCGTCCACACCGTCCGGGTGGCCCAGGCGCGCGCCGTCACGAGCTGGAGGAAGGCCGTCACCAGCTCCGGGGAGCGGCCCCCCTTCTCGATCTCGGGCTCCAGCAGCGAGGCCGCCATCGTCAGGTCGTTCTGCGCGAGCGCCGCCCGGCCCACGGCGAGCGCGGCGTCCGGGCTCTGGGGCGCCAGGGAGCGCCACAGCGTGGCCACGCCCCGCACCATCGGATCATTGCCCGCGTGGAAGCGCTCGATGTTCCGGTACAGCCCCGCGGCCTGCTCGGGCGTGGGCGGGTGCTGGCGCAGGTAGTCGTGCAGGAACAGCCCCGGGCCCAACTCCGGCGCGCGGCGCTCGTCCTTGACGCGCACGTCCAGGTCCGCCAGGAAGAAGGCGATGGGGGACGCGTACTCCAGCACGTTGTGGTCGTCCGTGTTGATGGGCCCCGGCCCCGCGAACGCCAGCTGCCCCGCCTCGCTGTGCACCTGCTTGGACAACAGCGCGAACACGTCATGGATGTCCACGCGGTCCAGGTCCTTCTTCGCCTCGGGCCGGGCCATGCGCTCGGCCACCCGCGCCGCGTCGAAGACGAGCGGCTTGCGGCTGGCCACCAGGATGAGGTCGTGCGGGCCCAGCCACGTGGTGGCATGCGGGAAGGTGTCGCGCAGCGTCCTCACCACCAGCCGGATGAGCTCCTCGTTGCTCTCATACGTGTGGATCCACTGCACCAGCACGCCGTCATCCGTGAGGTGCCGGTCCACCGTCTGGAAGAAGTCGCGCGTGAAGAGGCCGGACACGCCCGCCACCCACGGGTTGGAGGGCACGCTCACCACCAGGTCGTACTTCCGCGAGGCGAGCGCCATGAACGTCTTCGCGTCGTCCACGTGCACGTGCGTGCGCGGGTCATCCACCGCGTTGCGGTTGTCCGCCTTGAACAGGCGCGCTCCGTCGATGACGGCCGGGGAGATCTCCACCATGTCCAGGTGCTTCACCGGGTGGGCCAGCACGCTGCCCGCGGTGATGGCCGCGCCCGCGCCCACGAGCAGCACGTTCTCCGGCTCGCGCGCGTGCAGCAGCACGCCCAGGTGCCCCGCCACCACCTGCGTCTCCACGTCGCTGCCGTTGGAGGCGTCCACCTTGCCGTTGAGCTTCATGAAGCGGTGCCCGTCGCGCGGCACGTCGCCCACCAGCACCGTGGCGAAGGTGTCGTCCGCGTAGAACACCGGGCGGATGTCCCGCTCCATGTTGCGCACCAGCTCCGCGTACGTGTCCGGCGGCTTCTGGTGCATCCGGATGGACGCGATGCTGCTCAGGCGCACCGCCCAGCCCCGCATACCGCCCAGCACCACGATGGCCAGCAGCGCCGCCACGCCCACCGGCCACAGCGCGCGCCACGGCACGGCCATGGGCTGGGACCGCGTGTTCTCCTTCGCCGGAGCCGCGCTGAACGCCAGCGCCGCCGCCGCGAGGTTCGCCACCACGCCCGCGACGAAGTTGCCCTCCATGCCCCACCACGGCATCAGCACCAGCCCGCCCAGCGCCGAACCGGTGATGGTGCCCACCGTGTTCCACAGGTACACGCCGCCCAGCTGGCGCCCCACCTCGGACACCTTCGCCGTGGCCACGCGCGCGGCGGCCGGGAACGCGGCGCCCATGAAGAACGTGGGGATGAGCAGCACCGCGCAGCAGAAGGCGAAGGTGAGCCCCTGGAACACCGGCCACGCGTCCTGCGTGCGCGTGAGCAGCCACTCCGCCCGGTGGAACAGGTGCGGCAGCCGCACGTACAGCGGCAGGGCCACGCAGAGGCTCACCACGAGCGCCACCTGCGTCCGCCCGTACAGCCGCAGCGAGTCCACCCCCTCCTTGCGCGTCATCAGCCAGAAGCTGCCCAGGCCGATGCCCAGGATGAACGCCGTCAGGATGAGGGTGAAGGCATACGTGGACGCGCCCAGGACGATGGACAGCAGGCGGATCCACGTCACCTGGTACAGCATCGACGTGAAGCCCGACAGCAGTACTCCCCAGAGCGCGGCCCGCACCGCGCGGCGTGGGTAGGCCACCTCGTCCCCACCTGACGCATCGGCCTCGCTGACCCCGGCGAGCGCTGGCGGATGGCTCCGGGCGAGCGCCAGCGCCGCCACCGCCAGCAGCAGGTTGAGTCCCGCGGCCAGCGTCGCGGACGCGGACAGCCCCACCGCTGGCACCAGCCGCGTGCCCGCGACATAGGCTCCCAGCGCCGCGCCCAGGCTGTTGACGGCATACAGCCGCGCCAGCTCCCGCCGCACCCCCGCGAGGCTCGCCGCGAAGTGCCTCACCAGCGCCGGCAGCGTGCCGCCCATGAGCAGCGTGGGCACCACCAGCGATAGCGCGGCCACGAGCAGGCGGGGGCCCACGCGCAGGCCCTCCGGCACGCTCGGCGCCACCGCGAGCCACCCCGCCTCCAGCGCGCGGAGCACGGCGGGGAACGCCAGGGCGTACAGCCCCACGCCCAGCTCCAGCAGGCCGTAGAGGGCCAGGGGGCTCTTCACCCGGTCGGCTGTCCGCCCGAAGACAGATGCGCCCAGAGCGAGCCCCCCCATGAACGTCGCCAACACCACGGCGTGGGCCTGGCCGCTGTTGCCCAGGACATTCCCCAGGTATTTGGACCACACCAGCTCATAAACCAGCGCGGTCGACCCCGAGAGGAACAGAAGGGCGGCCACAAGGTTCTTCGGAAAACGCGCGGATCCGGACATAGGGACAGCGCGGAACCTTACCCGGTATGTTTCAGGCCCACCAATGAACGCCCAACTCCTGCAAGCCGCACAGCTCGCCTGGTCCCCCAACCTGAGGGTGACGCGCGCCGAGGGCGACTGCGCCACGGTGTTGCGCCGCGCGGCTCCCACGCTGGTGGGCCTCCCCCTGCACACGGCCCTCGGCGTCACCCAGGAGCGCGCCCGCGAGCTGGACGCGCGCGCCCGGGAGGACCGCCGGGGCGTGGAGTTCGTCGTCGTGGCCCCGGGAGGCGGCACGCCCCCCACGCACCTGCGCCTCGTGCTGGGCCTGGACGGCGAGGAGGCCGCCGCGGGCGTGCTGGACCTGGGCGCCGTGCTGGAGGGCGCGCCCCCGGTGCAGATCTCCCGGCTGTCGTCGTCGCTCAGCCATGAGATCCGCAACCCGCTGTCCTCCGTGAAGATGGCGGTGCAGACGCTCGCGCGGAACACCGGCCTGTCGGACCGCGACAAGCGGCGGCTCACCATCGCCAACCGGGAGATCCGCACCATGGAGCGCATGCTCTGGCTCCTGTCCGAGTACGGCCGGGAGGGGGCCGCGAACCTGGATGCCCACGCGCTGCGCTCGGTCGTCCAGGAGGCGACCGCCATGGTGGCCCCCGAACTCGCCGAGCGCCGCATCGAGGTGGACGTGAAGGAAGAGGCGGACCTGCCCCGCGTGCGGGTGGATCCCAACCGCTTGAGGCCCGTGCTCGCCCAGGTCCTGCTCAACGTGGCCATGGGCCTGCCGGAGGAAGGACGTGTGCAGGTGACCCTGCGTCAGGCCGCCCCCGGCCACGTGAGCCTCATCCTGGACGACCCGGCCGCGGCCCTGCCCCCCGAGGAGCGCGGCACGCTGTTCGACCCGTTCGGCTCGCGGCTGGCGCGGGGCGCGGGGCTGTCCCTGGCCGCCCTGCGGCGGGTGATGACGGGGGTGGGAGGCGATGTCGCGGCCGAAGGAAGCGCCGAACCGGGGATGGTGTTCACGCTGACGTTCGCAGCCTGAGAGCCCCATGGAGACCCTCCTCATCGTCGATGACGACGTGTCGCTGCTCGAAACCCTCACGATGCACTTCGAGGACATCGAGCAGGACGGGCAGCCGCGCTACCAGGTGGTCACCGCCACGAACGCCGCCGCGGGGCTGAAGGCCGCCCAGGAGAACATGCCCAGCGTCGTCATCCTGGACATGATGCTCCCGGACCGCACGGGCCTGGAGATCATCGAGGAGATGAAGGGCCTGTGCGGCGACGCGCGCATCATCCTCGTCACCGCCTACCACGACATGGAGACGACCATCCGGGCCATGAAGGCCGGTGCGTTCGACTACATCCACAAGCCCTTCCCCGACCCGGCCGCCCTGGACCTCGTCGTGGAGCGCGCGCTGGAGTACCGCCAGCTGTCGCGCCGCGCGGACGAGGTCCACCGCGAGAACGCCGTCGTCCGCCTGGGCGACATCGTGGGCACCAGCGCCTCCATGCAGCAGCTGGTGAAGGAGATCGGCAAGGTGACGGGCAGCGCCGCCACCGTGCTGATTACGGGCGAGAGCGGCACCGGCAAGGAGCTCATCGCCCGCGTCATCCACAACTACTCCTACGACGAGCCGCGCCCCTTCATCGGCATCAACTGTTCGGCCATCGTGGACACGCTGCTGGAAAGCGAGCTGTTCGGCCACGAGAAGGGCGCCTTCACCGGCGCCGTCGCCGGCAAGCCCGGCAAGTTCGAATTGGCCGAGGACGGCACCGTCTTCCTGGACGAGATTGGCGACATGTCGCTGATGCTCCAGGCGAAGCTCCTGCGCGTGCTCCAGGAGCGCGAGTTCGAGCGTGTGGGCGGCGTCAAGCGCGTGAAGCTGCGCGCGCGCGTCATCGCCGCCACCCACCGCACCCTCTCCGACGAGGTGGCCCAGGGCCGCTTCCGCGAGGACCTCTACCAGCGCCTCAAGGTCATCACCCTGTTCATCCCGCCCCTGCGCGAGCGGCGCGAGGACATCTCCCTGCTCGTGAAGCACATGCTGGAGCGCATCAACGAGAAGGTGCACAAGCGCGTCACCCGCGTGCCCCAGGAGGTCATGGAGCGCCTCACGCAGCTGCCCTGGCGCGGCAACGTGCGCGAGCTGGAGAACGTCCTCACCCGCGCCGTGGTGCTGGCCCCCGGCGACGTGCTGCGCGGCGACGACCTGCCCGCCCTGGAGC
>NZ_RAWB01000034.1 GCF_003612055.1 Corallococcus llansteffanensis | reverse complement strand
CCTCCCAGCGGGGCGTGTGGGCGGATTCCCTCTTCTCGACAAGTCGCCAGACATGGTTATGGGGAAGGGCATTGGCGCGTTTCGTCAGCGCCCGGAGGCCTTCATGTCCGCAGAGACCCACCCCCAGCGGGAAACCCATTCATTCCAGGCGGAGATCCAGCAGCTGCTGAGCCTGGTCATCAACTCGCTCTACAGCCACCAGGAGATCTTCCTGCGCGAGCTGGTGTCCAACGCGTCCGACGCGCTGGACAAGCTGCGCTTCCGCGCCATCACGGAGCCGGACCTGCTCAAGGACGAGCCCGCGCTGGAGCTGCGCATCGTCCCGGACGCCGACAAGGGCACCCTCACCATCGAGGACACCGGCATCGGCATGACGCACGACGAGCTGGTGAAGAACCTGGGCACCATCGCCCACTCCGGCTCGCGCGAGTTCCTCCAGGCCCTGGCGCAGAAGGGCCAGAAGGACATGCAGCTCATCGGCCAGTTCGGCGTGGGCTTCTACAGCGCGTACCTCGTCGCGGACCGCGTGGAGGTGGTGAGCCGCGCCGCCGGTGAGGCCGCCGCGTGGAAGTGGGCGTCGGAGGCGCACGGCACGTTCACCGTGGAGCCCGCGGAGAAGGCCTCGCGCGGCACCGCCATCACGCTGCACCTGAAGGCGGACCAGAAGGAGTTCCTGGACGAGTGGAAGCTGCGCCAGCTCATCACCCAGTACTCGGACTACGTGGGCCACCCCATCAAGCTCCAGGTGACCAAGCACGTGGGCAGCGGGGAGACCCAGGCGACGGAGACCGCGCTGGAGGTGGTGAACAAGGCAAGCGCGCTCTGGCAGCGCCCGAAGTCGGAGGTGACGGACGAGCAGTACCAGGAGTTCTACAAGCACCTGACGCACGACTTCGACAACCCGCTCGCGTGGACGCACTTCAAGGCGGACGGCACGCAGCAGTTCACCGGCCTGCTCTTCGTCCCCAAGCACCCGCCGTTCGACCTGAACTCGCAGCAGCAGCGCGGCGTGCGGCTGTTCGTCAAGCGCGTGTTCATCATGGACCGCTGCGAGGACCTGGTGCCGCAGTGGCTGCGCTTCGTGCGCGGCGTCATCGACTCGGACGACCTGCCGCTCAACGTGTCGCGTGAGATGTTGCAGGACTCCGCGGTGGTGCGCGCCATCCGCAAGCACGTGGTGAAGAAGTCCCTGGACCTGCTGGAGAAGATGGCCAAGGACAAGCCGGACGACTACCGCACGTTCTGGGAGGCCTTCGGCACGGTGGTGAAGGAGGGCCTCACGCTGGAGACGGAGCACCGCGAGAAGCTGGGCGCGCTCGTGCGCTACGAGTCCTCCCGCGAGGAGGGCCTCACGTCGCTCGCGGACTACGTCACGCGCATGAAGGAGGGCCAGGAGGCCATCTACTACGTCTACGGCGAGAGCCGGAAGGCGGTGGCGGACAGCCCGCACCTGGAGGCGCTGAAGCAGCGCGGCTACGAGGTGCTCTTCATGACGGACCCGGTGGACGAGTGGGCCGCGCAGGGCCTGCGCGAGTTCCAGGGCAAGCCGCTGGTGTCCGCGCTCAACGCGGACCTGAAGCTCCAGTCCACGGACGAGCAGAAGAAGGAGAAGGAGCAGCAGTCCGAGGGGCTCAAGGGCCTGACGGACAAGATGAAGGACGTGCTGCGCGAGGACGTGCGCGAGGTGCGCGTGTCGGACCGCCTCACGGACTCGCCCGTGTGCCTCGTGGTGTCCGAGGGCGGCACGCCGGCCTACCTGGAGCGCCTGCTCAAGGAGCGCGGCAAGGGGATGCCGCGCGTGAAGCGCATCCTGGAGGTCAACCCCAAGCACCCCGTCATCGAGCACCTGCGCGGCCTCATCGCCCGCGACCCCTCCGCCCCGCAGGTGGGCGAGTGGATCGAGCTCCTGCACGACCAGGCGCTGCTCACCGAGGGCAGCCCGCTGAGCGACCCGAACCGCTTCGCGCGGCGGATGACGGCGCTGCTCACGCAGGTGGCCACGCACACCTCGACCGCGACGGGCAACAGCGTGCCGGCGGAGCAGGTGCCGACGCCCGCCGTCGCCGCCGCGCCCGCGCAGTCCACCTGAGCCTGTCGCTCAACGCGCCACCGGGCGGGGCCAGCGCCATCCGCCCGGGGCGCACCTGAGTCTGTCGCGCGACGCGCCACCGGGCGGGGCCAGCGCCATCCGCCCGGGGCGCCCCTGAGTCTGTCGCGCGACGCGCCACCGGGCAGGGCCATGGCCTTTCCACCGGGGCGCGTGCGCGGTGTCTCAAGCGCGGGCCTGGGCCGCCTGGGTCAGGTCCGCGAGCAGGGCCTCTCCCGTCCAGTCGCGGCGGGGGCCGGCCTCGGCCTCGCGGATGAGCGCGATGAGCCGGGCATTGACGGGGGTGGGCACGCGGACCTTCTGGGCGAGCCGGACGATCTCGCCGTTGAGGTAGTCCACCTCCGTCGTGCGGCCCGCCTTGAGGTCGTCCCACATCGACGAACGCGCCCGCGCGTCGATGGCGAGCATCTTCTTCGCGAGCACCGCGAACACCCCGTCCGGCAGCTCCAGTAGCCCGGGGATCCAATGCGGCGGCAAGGGCGTCAGCTTCGCGGGCTTCACGCCAGCGGCGGCCAGCACCGCCAGTCCCTCGCGCTGCGCGAGCGCCACACACCGCCGCCACGCGCGCTGGGACAGCTCCTGCTTCAGTGGGAGGTTGGAGAGCGCGTTGATGGCGTTGTTGAGGTTCAGGAGCAGCTTGGCCCACTGCACCGCGCCCATGTCCGTGTGCTGCTTCACGGCCAGCCCCGCGCGGGCGAAGGCGTCCAGGAAGGGCGCGAGCCCGGCGTGCTGCTCGGCCTCCAACGTGCCCTCGGAGCCCGCGAAGAAGGTGCCCTGCCCCTGCGCGGCGACGTTGAAGGGCACCATGCCGGTGAGCACCGTGCGGCCGGGCAAGGTATCCCGCAGCACCTGCGCGTTGTGCATCCCGTTCTGGAAGCTGATGACCACCGCGCCGGGCTTGAGCCGCGACGCGAGCGTGCGCCCCGCCTCCTCCGTGGCCGAGGACTTCACCGTGACGAGCACCAGGTCCGCCGTGGAGAGCGCGTCCGGGGCCGTGTCGATGTGCACCTGCGCGGCGGGCACCTTCAGGTCGGCGCCGCGCCAGTCCGTGAGCCGCAGCCCGTGCGCGCGCACCTCGTTGACTACGCGCTCCCGGCCGATGAAGCGCACCGTGGCACCGCTCGCGGCGAGCCGGCCGCCCACGTAGCAGCCGATGCTGCCAGCGCCGAATACACAGAACTCTTGCGAAGAGGACATGGCGCGGATTGTGGCCCGAGCCTGCCCACCTTGCACGGGATTGCCGCGCCCTTGCGCCGCGCCCTCACGTCGCGGGCAGCAGCACGACGATGAGCACGTCCCACAGCGCGTGGCTCAACCACGACGCCCACGGAGTCCCACGCCACTCGGCCAGGGCGCCCCACGCGAGCGACGTGGGCAGCGCGGCCAGGGCCAGCAGCGGCTCCCCGAAGGCGAGCAGCAGGAGGCTGGACAGCACCGCCGACCCGGCCACGGCGCCCCACCGTCCCAGGCGCGCACGCAGCGCCCCTTGCACGAGCCCACGCCAGAACCACTCCTCCGCGGGGACGAGCAGCAGCACCAGGGCCAGGGCCGTGCCCACGGAGCCCGTCCCGAACGTCGCGTAGACAGCGTGCAGGGGTTCGCAGAGCGCGTCGGCGAAGCCGCCGCAGAAGGCCCACAGGAAGGCGCGCGCGCCCGCGTACAGCACCAACGCCTGGACCACGCTCCACGCGATGTCCGGAAGCGACAGGCGCGGCGAAGACATCCGCCAGCGGCCCATCGCCCGCCACGTCACCGCGAGCCAGCCAGCGCAGAAGACGGAGGCGATGGCGAAGAAGAACGGCGGGTGCGCGTGCACCAGCGCCGTCCAGGCCACCACGCCGAAGGTGGCGGCGGCCCGCCAGCGGGGCAGGGCCGCGTCACCGGGCGACGGCGGGGCAACGGGAGGAGCGATCATCGCGCGCGGCAGCGTACCCCGGCGCGATGGCCACCGACTCTTTCACGGCCTCCCGCCGGCGGGCACGGACCGCGTGCACCGCCGACTCAAGGCCGGGGCCTCACTCCGGGGGGAGGCACGCCCCGCCGCCCGAGCCATCATCGGAGCACTCGTAGCCAGAGCGGCACGAGCCCTGACCGCCACCCGCCGGCGGCGTGCACGACAGGAAGCAGTAGGCGTTGGCGCCGCTCGAGGTGCTGTAGCAGGCCGTGCCAGACGGGCAGCTCGACGACAGGCAGTCCTCGGTGCAGTAGCCGCCCGGGAACGTGCTGCTCGTGATGCACAGGCCGCCGGGGCCGCAGTCGCTGCCGGTGGTGCAGGCCTTCCCGATGGTCGTGTCGGGCTGCGGGTCCTCGTCCGACTTGTAGGGCACCAGGGTGAAGCTGATGTCGCTCGTCGTCTTGCCGTTCGTGACCTCGACGGTCTCCACCTCGGTGGTGTCGCGCCAGAAGCCCACGCGGTCGCCGTCGTCGAAGTATTCGCCCTCACCGGTGTCGTCGATGGACGCGAGCACCAGGTACTCCCGGCCGGGGAGCTTCGTGCTGTAGCTGAACCCGTCGGCCGCGGACACCGTGCCGATGCCGTCGTCGTCGATCTGCACCTCGCCCGCCGCGTCCAGGTAGGCGAACGCGATGACGGCGTCCTTGTCCTCGGAGGCGCCCACGCGGAACTTCACCAGCACCTGGGCGGTGCCCGCGCCCGCGGCGCCGGTGAGATCCAACTGCGCCACGTAGCTGCCCGGGGCCAGCGAGCCCGGGTTGACGTTCACGGTCAGCGACGCGGACTTGTACGCGGCGATGGACAGCGTGTTGCTGGAGACGGACACCGCGGAGGCGTTGGCGCCGGAGACGGAGACGCTGACCGCCAGCGTGCCACCGCCGTTGTTGCGCACCGACAGCACCTGCGAGTTCGTCCCCGTGAAGGCGAGCTGGGTGGTGCTGATGGCGAGCTTCGGGGGCTTCGTCGGATCCCCACCGCCCTTCGCGCGCAGGACGGCGGCGTAGGCGTCCACCAGACCCGCGCCGCAGCCCTCGGAGCACTTGCTCGTCGTGTCCGCGGTGTCCTTGAGGATGTCCTCCACCTCCTGGGACGTGAGGGCGGGGTTCTGCGCCAGCATCAGCGCGACGATGCCCGCGACGTGCGGGGTGGCCATGCTGGTGCCCTGGTAATACTCATAGGAGGGCTGGTTGCTGCTGTTGGGCAGGGTGGACAGCACGCCGTCCGGGAAGCCGTCGCCGTTGCGGTCCTCGCTCGTCTGGCCGCCGGTGGCCATGATGTCCACGTTGGCGCCGTAGTTGGAGTAGCTGGCGCGCTTGCCGGTGAAGCGCACCGCGCCCACGCAGATGACGTTGTTCATGTTGCAGGGGAAGCTGCTGGACGCGTTCGTGTTCTCGTTGCCGGCGGCGACCACGAAGATGGACCCGCGCGACACGGCCTGGTTCACCGTGTCCTGGAGCGACTGCGACGGAGAACCGTTGCCGCCCAGGCTCATGTTGATGACCCGCGCCCGGTTGGCGTTGGGCGTCACGCCCGGGACGTTGCCGCCGCTCGCCCAGGTCATGCCCGCGACGATGTCCGCCAGCGTGCCGCCCTTCGTGCCCAGCACGCGCACCGGGAGGATGTTCCGGCCCTTCCAGGTGACGCCGGACAGGCCCACGCCGTTGTTGGAAGCCGCGCCAATGGTGCCGGCCACGTGCGTGCCGTGGTACGACGAGCCACCATTGGGCAGGTCCTTGCCCTCGTCCGTCGGGTTGGCGTCCACGCCGTTGCCGTCGCCCGCGGCGTTGGGGTCGGAGATGAGGTCGACGCCCGTCAGCATGCGGGAGTCCAGGTCCGGGTGCTTCGTGATGCCGGTGTCCAGCACCGCGATGATGATGGACTCGCTCCCCGTGCCCAGGTCCCAGGCGGCGGGCAGGTTCATGTTCGTGTAGTGCCACTGCCGCGAGTAGAGCGGATCATTGGGAACGGCCAGCGGCCGCACCCGCACGTTGCTCTCCGCGTACTGCACGCCCTGCACCGCCTGGACCCGCTGGAGCACGCGCACGTGCTCCGCCTGGGTGAGCGCGCGCACGTTGGAGCCGCCGCTGGCCATGGCCTGGGGCTGGCTCACCTCGTAGCGCAGCAGGTGCAGGGTGTCGCTCAGGTAGGCCTGGTGCACGACGTGGTAGCCGTCGATGCGCGCCTGCGCGACGGCCTCCTCCGCGGACAGGTCCGGCGTGTCGAAGCGGACGATGATCTCCCCCGGCAGCAGGGACGACTGCTCCGTCAGCGGCTTCGACGGGATGCCCGTGCGCCACACGCCCCGGGCAGCAAGCGCGCGGGAGACGGACCTGCCCAGGTTCTTCGCGTTGGGCAGGGAGAAGAACGCGCTCAGTGACGACGGGGCGCTCGCGGCGGCGGAGCCCGCCTGGAACGGCTGCAGGGTCCCCTGGACGGTTCCCTTGGTCGGCGTGGTGTCGTCGTCCCCATCGCTGTTACAAGCCGTGAGACCGAGCATCCCCAGAAGGGCAAGACGGCGGAGCATGAAAGGGTCCTTGGACAAGGCGTGTGTGCGTCCGACCCTAGGTCCGCTGCGG
Source organism: Corallococcus llansteffanensis (assembly GCF_003612055.1). Lineage (GTDB taxonomy): Bacteria > Myxococcota > Myxococcia > Myxococcales > Myxococcaceae > Corallococcus > Corallococcus llansteffanensis. Next base: position 26,168 of record NZ_RAWB01000034.1, on the reverse strand, counting down.
GCAGTGCGTCCAGCCGCCATTCGCTCGGCTGGAAGGCCCCTTCTCCTCTAGCGTCCCAGGTCCAGCAAGACCGCCTCCGCCGCGCGACGCCCCGACGTGAGCGCCCCGTCGACGGAGGCGTTCTCGCGGTGGTCCCCGCACACGTAGAGCCCGGCGGCCAGACGCACGGCGCGGTGCGGCTCCACCAGCGCGGAGGGCGGCTGGGCGGGCAGGGCCTCCGGAAGCACGTACGTGCGCAGGTGCCGCCACGCGGACACCGCCGCCGCGCCGAACCACTCCGTCAACTGCTCGCGCACGCGCGCCTCCAGCCCCGCCGCGGCGCCGGCTTCGCCCACCACCGACACGGACACCAGCGCCTGCCCCTTCGGCGCGTACGCGGGCGACACCTCGCTCATCACCGCGACGTTGTTCACCGGCCCCCGCCCCTCGCCGTCGAGCACCAGCCACGGCCCCTCCACCGGAGGCTCCGGCGCGGCGAAGTACAGGCACGTCACGGAGTTCATCCGCGGCGCCGGCATGCCCACCAGCAGCGAGGCCGCCGTGCCGGGATCCGTCGCGACCACCACCGCGTCCGCGTGGAGCATCTCGCCGTCCGAAAGGCGCACCCGGTGGCCCCACGCCTCCGCCACGCGCACCTTCATCCGCAGCGCGCCCGACGGCAGCTTCAGCGCGAGCTGCTCCGGGATGGCGCCCATCCCCCGCTCCGGCACCACCGCGTGCCCCCGGGAGAACATCCGGAACACGAACTCCAGCATCCGGCTGGACGTCGTCAGCTCGCGCTCCAGGAAGATGCCGCCGAAGAACGGGCGCAGGAACACGTCGATCATCTCCTCGGAGAAGCCCAGGTCGAGCAGGAAGCGCTGCGACTCCTGCTGGGGCCGCTGCCAGAGGTCCGTCAGCTCCCCCGACGTCGCGTGCTGCCGCAACTCCAGCACGCGCAGCTTGTCCAGCAGGCTGCCCACGGGCTCGAACACGTGAGACACCGCCTCCACCGGCCGCCGCAGCGGGTCCGCCACCGTGTGCAAGCGCCCACCCCTCCACACCTTGGCGCCCGGAATGAAACGACGCGGTGACAAGGCCTTCAGGTCCAACACCCGCCGCCCTTCCGGGTAGGCGGTGAGGTACACCTGGAAGCCCCGGTCCAACAGGAAGCCCTCATGCACGTCGGTGCGCACCCGACCGCCTGGCGCATCCCCTGCTTCGAGCACGACGGCATCCACCCGTGACTCGATGAGGGCCCTGGCACAGGCCAGCCCCGCGAGTCCCCCGCCCACGACGATGACCCCGGGCTTCGCCATGGTCTTCCTCCAGTCCAGCGAGCGTGCGGACCCTGGCTTGATAACGCCAAGACGTGCAAGCGAGACTCCCGGGCGGTTGCGGGCATCCGACAGTTATTGCAAACGTTCGTTTCGTGCCCGCGAACCGTGGCACAACCCATGCCGGCATCCGCCGGTATGACCTTCGGAGAGAGAAAGAGCAGGAGTTCCCCATGTTGATCGTGATGCGCCCAGACGCGACGGCCCAGGACATCGAGCGTGTGAACGACGAGATCCGCCGCCGTGGCTGGCATCCGCACGCGATCGCCGGAGGCTCCCGCACCGCCATTGGCATCACGGGCAACCCGGGCGCCGTGGAGCCCGAGCCCTTCCGCGTGCTGCCCGGCGTCGCGGACGCGGTCGCCATCTCCCAGCCCTTCAAGCTGGTCAGCCGCGAGGTGAAGCCCGACGACAGCATCGTGCGCGTGGGCGATCTCAGCATCGGCGGCGCGGCCATCCACGTCATCGCCGGCCCCTGCTCCGTGGAGTCGCGCGAGCAGATCATCTCCACCGCGCAGGCGGTGAAGAAGGCCGGCGCCACCATGCTGCGCGGCGGCGCGTTCAAGCCCCGCACCAGCCCCTATGAGTTCCAGGGCCTGAAGGGTGACGGGCTCGCGCTCCTCGCGGAGGCGCGCAAGGAGACGGGCCTGCTCGTCACCACGGAGGTGAAGGACACCGCCACGCTGGCCGCCGTCGCGGACCACACGGACATCCTCCAGGTGGGCGCGCGCAACATGCAGAACTTCAGCCTGCTGGAGGCCGTGGGCGAGACGCGCAAGCCGGTGCTGCTCAAGCGCGGCATCAGCGCCACCATCAAGGAGCTCCTGATGGCGGCCGAGTACATCGTCGCGCGCGGCAACACCCAGGTCATCCTCTGCGAGCGGGGCATCCGCACGTTCGAGAACATGACCCGCAACACGCTGGACCTGAACGCCGTCCCCATGCTCAAGGCGCTGACGCACCTGCCCGTGTTCGTGGACCCCTCCCACGGCATCGGCGTGCGCAAGGCGGTCCCCGCGATGATGCGGGCGGCCATCGCGGCGGGCGCGGACGGCATCATCGTGGAGGTCCACCCGGATCCGCCGCGCGCCAAGTCGGACGGCTTCCAGTCGCTGGACTTCTCCGAGTTCGAGAAGGCCATGGGTGAAGTGCGTGCCATCGCCCAGGCGATGGGACGCGAGATGGTACGGCTGGGATAGGCCATGACGCTCAAGGAAGCGCTGGGCAAGGTGGTCGGCCGGCGCGACCTCTCCCGTGAGGAGATGGCCTCGGTCATGGGCCAGATGCTCGCGGGCGAGGCTTCGGCCGCGCAGGTCGGCGCGCTCGCCGCCGCATTGCGCATGAAGGGTGAGACCGAGGATGAAATTCTCGGGGCCGCGGAGGCCATGCGGGCCTGCGCGGCGCGCATCTCGCCCGTGGCGGAGGTGGTGCTCGACACCTGCGGTACGGGGGGTGATGGGGCGCACACCTTCAACATCTCCACCGCGGTGGCCTTCGTGGCCGCCGGGGCGGGGGTGACGGTGGCCAAGCACGGCAACCGCGCGGTCTCCAGCCGCTGTGGCAGCGCGGACGTGCTCGCGGCGCTGGGCGTGTCCATGGAGCGGGCGCACGCGCAGGTGGCGCGCGACATCGACGAGCACGGGGTGGGCTTCCTCTTCGCGCCCTCGCACCACAGTGCCCTCAAGCACGTGGCGCAGGCGCGAAGGGACCTGGGCTTCCACAGCGTGTTCAACCTGCTGGGGCCGCTGACGAACCCCGCCGGGGCGCGCTACCAGTTGCTGGGCACGTTCGATCGCATGCGCGTGGAGCAGACCGCGCGCGTGCTGGGGCGGCTGGGCAGCCGGCGCGCCTGGGTGGTGCACGGGCACGACGGGCTGGATGAGATCTCGCCCTGCTCCCCCACGGAGGTCGCGGAGCTGCGCGCGGATGGAACGGTGCACCGCTTCACCGTGACGCCGGAGGACGCGGGCCTCACCACCATCTCGCGGGACGCCATCGCGGGAGGCGACGCGGAGGAGAATGCCCACAAGCTGCGAGCCCTGCTCGCGGGCGAGCGCAACGGCATCCGCACGGCGGTGCTGCTCAACGCGGCCGCCGCGCTGCTGGTCGTCGGCCTGGTGGACACCCTGAAGGACGGCGTGAAGAAGGCCGAGCACGCCATCGACTCCGGGGCCGCCGAGCGCAAGCTGGCCGCGCTCATCGAGAGGGTCGCGGCATGACGACCTCTGCTTCCGCCGCGAAGCGGGCAGCACGCTTCGGCATGCAGGACTGCCTCATGGCGCCCGCGCGTCGTCGGGAGGCCCTGTCATGACGACCACCTCTTCGGCCGCGAAGCCCGTGGAAGCCCCCGGCACGCTGGACGTCATCATGGCGCGCAAGCGCCGGGAGCTGGGGACCCGCCCGGCCCCGACACATGGCGCGCAGCCCCCGACGCGGGACTTCGCCCAGGCGTTGGTGCGCCGCGTGCCCGGGCATCCCGTGAACGTCATCGCGGAGGTGAAGCGCAAGAGCCCCTCGGGCGGCGCCTTCCCGCATGCGGACGTGGTCGCGGTGGCACGGGCCTATGAAGCCGCGGGCGCATGCGCGCTCAGCATCCTCACGGACGGGCCGGACTTCGGCGGCGACCTGGAGGACCTCGTCGCGGTCCGCGCCGCCGTCGCGCTGCCCGTGTTGCGCAAGGACTTCCTCGTCGCCGCGAGCGAGGTGGAGGAGAGCGCGGCCTGGGGCGCGGACGCGGTGCTGCTCATCGCGGATGCGCTCGAGGACTCCGTGCTGCGGGAGATGGTCGCCGCCGCGAAGCAGGTCCGCGTGGCCGCCCTCGTGGAGGCCCACACGGCGGAGCACGCCGAACGCGCGCTCGCGGCCGGGGCCCGGATTGTCGGCCTCAACAACCGCAACCTCGCCACGCTGAAGACGGACACCGGCACGGCGCTCCGGGTGATGCCCGCGCTGCGCTCCCGGTCCACCGCCCTGGTGGCGGAGAGCGGCTTGCGAAACCTCGCGGACCTCCTCGCCGCGCGCGACGCGGGCGCGGACGCTGTGCTGGTGGGCGAATCGCTCCTGCGAGACGCCGATCCGGGCCAGGCCCTGCGCCGGCTGCTCGGCCTGGAAGGCAGGGGCGCGTGAACGTCACGGTGAAGGTCTGTGGCGTGACGCGCCTCGAGGATGCCCGGGGCGTGTGGGCCGCGGGCGCGGACGCGCTGGGCCTCAACTTCCATCCGGGCTCGCCCCGGTACGTGGACGTGGCCACGGCGGCGGCGCTGTCTCGCACGCGGCCTCCGCTGGGTGCGGTGGTGGGCGTGTTCGTCAACGCGAAGCCGGAGGACATCCGGCTGCGCGTGCGCGAGTGCGGCCTCACCGTGGTGCAGCTCCACGGCGACGAGCCGCCCGAGGCCTGCTCCGGCTACGGCGTGCCCGTCATCAAGGCGCTGCGCGTGCGCGGGCCGGAGGACGTCGCGCGCGCCCGGGCCTACGTGGGCGTGGGCGATGTGGCGGGGCTGCTGCTGGACGGCGCGGCCCCGGGCTATGGCGGCGGGGGCGTCACCTTCGACTGGTCGCTGGTGGCGCAGCTCGCGGGCTGTGGGGCGCCGGTGCTGGTGGCGGGCGGCCTCAAGCCGTCGAACGTGGCCGAGGCCGTGAAGGCCACCCGGCCCTACGGTGTGGACGTGGCCAGCGGGGTGGAGTCTTCCCCTGGCATCAAGGACCTGGACGCGGTGCGCGCCTTCGTGCGCTCGGTCAGGTCCCTCAACCTCTGGGAGTAGAGCCATGACGACGGACACTGCCGCGGGCCGGTTCGGCCGCTTCGGCGGACGCTATGTGCCGGAGACCCTGGTCCCCGCGCTGATGGAGCTGGAAGCGGCCTACGCGGAGGTGCAGAAGGACGCGGCCTTCGGCGCGGAGGTGGCGCGCGTGCTGCGCGAATACGTGGGCCGGCCCACGACGCTGACGCCCGCGCACCGCCTCACCGAATCCTGGGGCGGCGCCCAGGTGTGGCTCAAGCGCGAGGACCTGGCGCACACGGGCGCGCACAAAATCAACAACACCATCGGCCAGGTGCTGCTCGCCCGGCGCATGGGCAAGAAGCGCATCATCGCGGAGACGGGCGCGGGGCAGCACGGCGTGGCCACGGCCACCGCGTGCGCCCTCTTCGGCCTGCCGTGCGAGGTGTTCATGGGCGCGCTGGACGTGGAGCGCCAGGCGCTCAACGTCTTCCGCATGCGCGCGCTGGGCGCGGTGGTGCGGCCGGTGGAGTCGGGCTCGCGCACGCTGAAGGACGCGATGAACGAGGCCATGCGCGTCTGGGTGTCGCAGGTGCAGGACACCTACTACGTCATCGGCAGCGCGGCCGGGCCGCACCCCTACCCCACCATCGTGCGCGACTTCCAATCCATCATCGGCCGGGAGATCCGCGCGCAGACGCAGGCCGTGCTGGGCCGCCTGCCGGACGCCATCATCGCGTGCGTGGGCGGAGGCTCGAACGCCATCGGCGCGCTGCACCCGTTCATCCCGGACACATCCGTGCGGCTCGTGGGCGTGGAGGCGGCGGGCCACGGGCTCCAGTCCGGCCAGCACGGCGCGTCGATGACGCTGGGCACGGAGGGCGTGCTGCACGGCTCGCGCTCGCTGGTGCTCCAGGACGAGAACGGCCAGATTCAAGAGGCGCACAGCATCTCCGCGGGCCTGGACTACCCGGGCGTCGGGCCGGAGCTGGCGCACCTGGCGAAGACCGGTCGCATGGAGGTGCGCACCGCCACGGACGACGAGGCGCTCACCGCCTTCTACGAGGTGGCCCGCACGGAGGGCATCCTCCCCGCGCTGGAGACGTCGCACGCGTTCGCGGCGGCGCGCTCCCTGGCCCGCGACATGGGCAAGGGGCAGCACCTGGTCATCAACTGCTCGGGCCGGGGCGACAAGGACATGGCGACCATCGCCGCGCGCGGCATGCCCGCGGCCACGGGGGTGAAGTCATGAGCAACGAGCTGGGCAAGGCGTTCGCCCGAGCGAAGGCCCGGGGCGAAGGCGCGCTGGTGGCCTACGCGATGGCGGGAGACCCGGATCTCGCGCGGTCGGTGGACGTGTTCGCCGCGATGGTGGAGGGCGGCGCGGACGTGCTGGAGATTGGCGTGGCGTTCAGCGATCCCATCGCGGACGGGCCCGTCATCCAGGCCGCGTCGGAGCGGGCGCTGAAGGCGGGCGCCACGCTGCGCCGCGTGCTGGACGAGGTGGTGCCGGAGGTGCGTCGCCGCTGTCCGGAGACGCCGCTGGTCATCATGACGTACGTGAACGTCATCATGGCCATGGGCGAGGAGCGCTACGCGAAGCTCGCGCGCGAGCGGGGCATCGCGGGCACCATCCTCCCGGACCTGCCGCCCGAGGAGAGCGCGGCCCTCCGCGCCGCGTTCGACGCGGAAGGCGTGGACCTCATCCCCCTGTGCGCGCCGACGACGCCGCCCGCGCGCGCGGAGGCCATCGCGAAGGACGCGCGCGGCTTCGTCTACTGCGTGTCCGTGGCGGGCGTCACCGGCATGCGCGCGGAGCTGCCCCCGAACCTGTCGGAGCGGTTGGACCTGGTGCGCAGGGCCGCGTCGGTGCCGGTGGTGGCGGGCTTCGGCATCTCCACGGGAGAACAGGCGAAGACGCTGGTGGCCCACGCGGACGGCGTCGTGGTGGGCAGCGCCCTCGTGCGCGCCGCGCACGCGGACGGGCCGGCGGCGGCGAAGCAGCTCTGCACGGATATCAAGCGCGGCCTCAAGCGCTGATGAAGTACGGTCCTCCGGGCATCGAAGCCTGACACCCGGAGACCGGACATGATCACCCTGGGCCCTACCCTCGAGACCCCGCGCCTCATCCTGCGGCCGCCCACGCTGGAGGACCTGGATGGGTTCGCGGCGATGATGGCGGATCCGGAATCCGCGCAGTTCATCGGCGGCCTCCAACCGCGCTCCAATGTGTGGCGGGCGGTCTGCGCCATGGCCGGCTCGTGGGTCCTCCAGGGCTACGCCATGTTCTCCGTGTTCGAGAAGTCCACGGGGAAGTGGGTGGGCCGCGTCGGTCCCTGGAAGCCGGACGGCTGGCCGGGCACCGAGGTCGGCTGGGGCCTGCTGCGCGAACATTGGGGCAAGGGCTACGCCTCCGAAAGCTCCGCGGCCACCATCGACTGGGCCTTTGACCACCTGGGCTGGACGGAGGTCATCCACTCCATCATCCCGGAGAACACGCCGTCGAAGCAGGTGGCCCAGCGCCTGGGCTCCCGCTTCCTGCGCATGGACTACCTGCCGGCGCCCTACGAAAAGGACCCCATGGAGATCTGGGGCCAGAGCCGTGAGGAGTGGCGGACACGGAAGAAGTAGCCCCGGGCGTTTTCCCACCCATCCGGCCCCCTGCTGGCGCAGATTGGCCGCATGAAGACTCGCGCGCCCCAGGTGGTCCTCGTCCGTCACGGTGAGACGGAGTGGAGCCGCAGCAGCCAGCACACCGGCCGCACCGACCTGCCCCTGCTGGAGGATGGGCGGAAGATGGGAGCGCAGCTCGGCGCTCCCCTGCGCGCCTGGAGCTTCGCCGCCGTGTGGTCGAGCCCGCTGGCGCGCGCCCTGGAGACCTGCGTGCTCGCCGGCTACGGCGACGTGGTCCAGAAGCGCGACGACCTGATGGAGTTCGACTACGGCGACTACGAGGGCCGCACCGGCGCGGACATCCGCACCACCCGCCCGGGATGGACGCTCTGGCGCGACGGCGTCCCCAACGGGGAGACGCTGGAGCAGGTGGCCGCCCGCGTGGACCGCGTCATCGCGGACGCCCGCGCCCTCCAGGACGACGTGCTCCTCTTCGCCCACGGCCACGTGCTGCGCATCCTCGCGGCGCGCTGGCTGGGCCTGCCTCCGGACGGAGGCAGGCTGTTCCACCTGGACACCGCGTCCATCAGCGTCCTGAGCTCCGAGGCCGGCGGCGCGCAACCGGTCCTCGTGAGCTGGAACGACACCACGCACCTCAAGGGCTGAGCGCTACAGCCGCCCCTCCAGGAAGTTGCGCACCAGCGCTGGCCCTTCCGGCGTGAGCACGCTCTCCGGATGGAACTGGAAGCCCACCACCGGCCGCGTCCGGTGCTTGAGCGCCATCACCAGACCGTCCTGGCTCCACGCCGTCGCTTCCAACTCCCTGGGCAGCGACTCCGCCGCCACCACCAGTGAGTGGTAGCGCGCCGCCTGGAACCCCTGGCTCAACCCGGTGAACACGCCGGTGCCGCCGTGCTGGATGCGCGCCGCCTTGCCGTGCACGGGCTCCGGCGCGCGCACCACCTGCCCGCCGAACGCCGCGCCAATGGACTGGTGCCCCAGGCACACGCCCAGCACCGGCACGCGCGACTGGGAGATGGCCGTCACGCTCACCCCGGCTTCATGCGGCGTGCAGGGCCCCGGAGACACCACCAGGTGGGACGCGCCCGACGCCGCGACTCCCGCGGCATCCAGCGCGTCGTTGCGGACGACCTTCACCTCCGCCCCCAGCGTGTAGAGCAGCTGCACGAGGTTGAAGGTGAACGAGTCGTAGTTGTCGATGACGAGGATCATCGCCCACCTCCCTCGCGCGCGAGGCGCAGCGCGGCGGCCATGGCGCCCGCCTTCGCTTCGGTTTCGTCCGCTTCCTTCATCGGATCCGAGTCCGCCACCAGCCCCGCGCCAGCGGTCCACATGGTGCGGTCGCCATCCACGAAGAAGGTGCGCAGCGCGATGGCCACGTCCAGCGTGCCGCAGAAGGACAGGTAGCCCACCGCGCCGGCATAGGGCCCGCGCCGCATGGGCTCCAGCTCGTCGATGATCTGCATCGCGCGAATCTTGGGAGCCCCCGACACGGTGCCCGCCGGGAAGGTGCTCGCCAGCGCATCCAGCGCGTCGAAGCGCGTCGTGTCCAGCTTGCCGCGCACCTGGGACACGATGTGCATCACGTGGCTGTAGCGCTCGATGATCATCAGGTCTTCGATGCGCACCGTGCCCGGCGCCGCGACCCGGCCCACGTCATTGCGGCCCAGGTCCACCAGCATGATGTGCTCGGCGCGCTCCTTCTCGTCCGCGAGCAGCTCCTTCTCCAGCGCGACGTCCTCGGCCTCGGAGCCGCCCCGGCGGCGCGTGCCCGCGATGGGCCGCACCACCACGTCCCCGTCGCGCACCTGCACCAGCAGCTCCGGCGAAGCACCCACCAGCGCGCGGGCCTCGCCCAGGTCCACGAGGAACAGGTATGGCGACGGGTTCACCCGCCGCAGCGCCCGGTAGAGCGACAGCGGCGGGATGGCGCCCTTCGCCTCGAAGCGCCGCGCGAGCACCGCCTGGAAGCAGTCCCCGGCGCGGACGTACTCCTTCACCTTGTCCACCGCGGCGGCGTAGCCCTCGCGGTCCCAACACGCGACGGGCGCGGGGGCGTTCTTCTGCGCGGGGGCCGGCGCGTAGGCCTCCGGCGGCAGCGGCCGGCGCAGCTTCTCCGCCATGGCTTCGGCGCGCGCCTCCGCGTCCTTCAGCGCCGCCGCGACGCTGCCGTGCAGGGCGGGCCGGGCGATGGCGATGGCCTTGAGCGTCTGGGTGCGCGTGTCGTGGGTGACGAAGTCCTCGGCCACCAGCCATTCCGAGTCCGGGAAGCCGGTGTCGCGCGGGTGCCGGTCCGGCACGCGCGGCTCGAACCACGAGGTGGCGTTGTAGCCCAGGTAGCCCACGAGCCCGCCCAGGAAGGGCGCCTCGCCCGGGAGCGTGGCCACGGAGAGCTCGCGCCACAGGGTGCGCAGCACGTCCAGGGGGCGGCCCTCGCGACGCTCCTCGTGCGAGCCCCGCCACAACGTGAGCCCGTCGCCGTCCAGCCGCACGCGGCCCGCCGGGTTCGCGCCCACGTGGCTGTAGCGCCCGAAGCGCTCGCCGCCGTAGCACGACTCGAGGATGAAGCCGCGGCCTCCGCCGCCCAGCTTCAGGTATGCCGACAGCGGCGTGTCCAGGTCCGCCGGCAGTTCCACCGACACCGGCACCGCAAGACCTGACTCCGCGTGCTTCCGGTAGGCTGCCTTCCGCTCCTGCGCATCCATGGTCGATTGCCCTGGCCCCTCATCCACCACCCGGAGGGGCGCCCGGGTGCCCGGCCTTCCGGGCCCTTCAGCTACGGCTTCACTTCCGCGAACACGCCGTCCTGCCATTGATACAACTCGCGCCGGGTGTTCTTCCGCTCGCGCCCCTTCTCGTCCTCCTCGACGCTCGTCCGAGTCACCTGGGCGCGCTTCGCCGCCGGCTGGAAGGAGACCTTGAACGTGGCGATGGTCGGCGGGTCGGACAGCCCGCCCAGCTCCAGCGCGAGCTTCGCCTTGCCGAGCACGCCCTTCTTCTTCTCCGGCACCGTGTAGCTGACGTACGAGGTGACGAAGTCGCCGCAGCGCTCCGGCCGGGAGTCCACCATCAACAGCGCCATCCCCGCCTTCTTCGCCGCGACGAGCTTCACCTCCGCCGGGCCCCCCTTGCCGCTGCCGTACGACTCGGACGCCACCGGCACGTCCACGCTCGACACGCGGCGCGGCGGCTTCACGTTCGGCTCCAGCACGCGCACGCGGGCCTTGAAGTCGTTGCTCATCACCACCGTGGCCACTTCCAACTCGCCGTCGCCGTCCAGGTCGGCCTCGAAGCGGAACGGCGTGAGCGTGTTGCCGAAGACCCAGCCGGTAACCGGCGCGGAGCCCTTCGGCGCCTTCGCGTCCTCGACCGCCACCTGGTACCAGGCGTTGACGTACTCGCCGACCTTCGCGCGCGTGCCCGCGGCGACGACGCGCACGCGGGTGCCCAGCATCAACGTCTGGACCACGGCCCCGTCCGCCGCCGCGGTGGCGCGCAGGTTGGCCTCGTCCACGCCCAGGTAGAGCGTCTGGCCCGGCTCGAACGCGGTGACCTGGAAGTCCTCCGGCGGCACCGACTCCGTGGTCTCCGACGACACGCTGTACTCGAGGAGCGACGGTTCAGCCTGGGCCAGCGCCAGGGTCAGCAGCAGGGTGGGCGTCATCATGGAGGTTCGGAGGAGCGGTGGGGCGGACGGGGTGTCCCGGGTTTATCCCCCGTTCGCGCATGCCATCCAAGGGGCCCTCCGGTCGCTGGCTTCGTCCTATGGGCTGCAAGCAGCGCCTGGCTGCACGGCCGCCCCCTTGTCAGCGGAGCGGCAGGCCCCATTCCTCCGTGGGTAGCCCCCTCTCCCGGGCCTCGTTACCTCTAGAGGACCGTGGGCTCCGCTTCCTTCCAGGACCGACCGCCGCTGGTTTCCGTGACGCCCCAGGGCCTGTACTGCCGGGCGGGGAACTTCTACATCGACCCCTGGCGCCCGGTGGAGCGGGCACTCGTCACGCACGCGCACGGCGACCACGCGAGGAGCGGCAGCCAGCGCTACCTGGGTGCCCGCGTGGGTCTGGGCCTGTTGCAGCGGCGGCTGGGCGCGGACGCGGTCATCGACACGCTGGAGTACGGCGAGAAGTTGACCGTGGGCGACACCACCGTGAGCTTCCACCCGGCGGGGCACGTGTTGGGCAGCGCGCAGATCCGCATCGAGCACCAGGGTGAAGTCTGGGTCGTCTCCGGCGACTACAAGCGCACGCCAGACCCCACGTGCGCGCCCTTCGAGGTGGTGCGCTGCCACACGTTCATCACCGAGGCCACGTTCGGTCTGCCCATCTACCGCTGGGATGATCCGCGCCTCGTGGCCCAGGACATCCTGCGCTGGTGGGACATGAACCGCGAGGCGGGCCGTTCAGCGGTGCTGTTCTGCTACGCGCTGGGCAAGGCGCAGCGGCTGCTCGCGGAGCTGGGGAAGCTGACGGACCGGCCCGCGTTCGTGCACGGCGCGGTCAACGGGCTCGTCACGGCGTACCGCGAGGCAGGTGTGGAGATGCTGCCCACGCAGCTGGTGTCGGAAACGGAGAAGGGCACTTCGTTCGCGGGGGCGCTGGTGCTGGCGCCTCCCAGCGCGGGCGGCTCCACGTGGATGCGCCGTTTCGGTGAAGCGGAGACCGCGTTCGCATCCGGATGGATGCGCGTGCGAGGCAACCGGCGCCGCCGGGGCTTCGACCGGGGCTTCGTGCTGTCGGATCACGCGGACTGGCCGGACCTCTTGCGCACGGTGGCGGACACGCAGGCGGAGAAGGTGCTCGTCACCCACGGCCAGACGGATTCCCTGTCGCACTACCTGCGGGAGCGGGGCGTGGATGCCTCGCCGCTCGCCACGCCCTTCGAGGGCGAAGCGGAGGACTGACGCGTGCGCAGACTGGCCGACCTGTACGACACGCTCGACCAGACGACGTCCACCAACGCGAAGGTGGATGCGATGGCGCGCTACTTCCGAGAGACGCCGCCCGAGGACGCCGCGTGGGGCCTGTTCTTCCTCACGGGCCAGAAGCTCAAGCGGCTGCTCACGTCGAAGCTGCTGGTGGGCTGGACGCAGGAGCTGACCGGCATCTCCGACTGGCTCTTCGACGAGGTCTACGCGTCGGTGGGAGACCTCGCGGAGGTCATCGCGCTGCTGCTCGACGGAGCGAACCTCCCGCCCGAGCACGCCGAGGAGCTTCCCCTCTCCACCTGGCTGGAAGAGCGCCTGCTGCCGCTGCGAGGCCTGGACGCCTCGGAGCAGCGCGAGCGCGTGGTGGGCTGGTGGAAGTCCATGCCCCGCCGCGAGCTGTTCCTCCTCAACAAGATGCTCACGGGCGAGCTGCGCGTGGGCGTGTCCAACACGCTGGTGGTGCGAGCCATCGCGCAGGTCACGGGCCTGCCGCCGCCCAGCGTGGCGCACCGGTTGATGGGGACGTGGACGCCCACGCGCGAGTTCTTCGCGCAGCTCGTGGCCCCGGATGTCTCGGACGGGCACGTGTCGCGCCCCTATCCGTACTACCTCGCCTCGCCGCTGGAGCAGGCACCGGAGTCATTGGGCGCGCTGAGCGACTGGCTCGTCGAATGGAAGTGGGACGGCATCCGGGGACAGCTCATCCGCCGCCAGGGCGACGTGTTCCTCTGGAGTCGCGGCGAGGAGCTGATCACCGAGCGCTTCCCTGAAATCACCGAGGCCGCCCGCGCGCTGCCCGAGGGCACGGTGCTCGACGGCGAGGTGATGGCCTACGAGGACGGAGTCCCCCTGCCCTTCGCCCGCCTCCAGCGTCGCATTGGAAGGCAGAAGCTCACGCCCAAGGTGCTGGCGGAAGCCCCGGCCGCGTTCGTCGTCTACGACCTGCTGGAGCAGGACGGAAAGGACGTGCGGGAGCTGCCGCTGCGCGAGCGCCGCGCGAGGCTGGAGGCGCTGCTGAAGGACCACCCACTCCTTCCCCTCTCCCCGTCGGTGACGTCGCCCTCATGGGAGGCCCTGGCCGAGCTGCGCAAGGAGTCCCGCTCGCGCAACGTCGAGGGCCTGATGATCAAGCGCCTGGATTCGGCGTACCAGACGGGGCGCAAGCGCGGCGACTGGTGGAAGTGGAAGATCGACCCGTACACGGTGGACGCGGTGCTGCTCTACGCGCATCCGGGACACGGCCGGCGCTCGTCGCTCTACACGGACTACACGTTCGCGGTGTGGAACGGCGAGGACCTGCTGCCAGTGACGAAGGCGTACTCGGGCCTCACCGACGAGGAGATCGGCCGGCTGGACCGGTGGATCCGCGCCCACACGCGCGAGAAGTTCGGGCCGGTGCGCTCGGTGGATCCGGAGCAGGTCTTCGAGCTGCACTTCGAGGCCATCGCCCCCTCGCCGCGCCACAAGTCCGGCATCGCGCTGCGCTTCCCCCGCATCGCCCGCTGGCGCGCGGACAAGACGGCCCGTGACGCGGACACGCTCGATTCGCTGAAGGGGCTGCTCGATGTCGCCCACTAGCAGGCCGCGCCGCAACCGCATGCGCGGCAAAGAGGCACCGGAGAAGCAGCCGGCCCTCACGAAAACCCGGGCGAAGAAGCGGCCCGCGCCCCGAGCGCCCTCCCCGTTCCAGGGACCGCCGATGGAGCAACTGCGGCGCTGGTTCGCCTCGAAGGGCTGGACGCCGTACGCGTTCCAGGAAGAGGCCTGGGCCGCGTACGCGCGAGGAGAGAGCGGCCTCATCCACGTGCCCACCGGCGCGGGGAAGACCTACGCGGCCTACCTGGGCCCGCTGGCGGACGTGGCGGAGCGGAACCAGAAGGGCCTCCAGGTCCTCTACCTCACGCCCCTGCGAGCGGTGTCACGCGACGTGGAGCAGGCCCTGCTCGAACCGCTGCTGGCGCTGGACACGGACCTGGAGGTGGAGAGCCGCACGGGCGACACGCCCTCCTCCGTGCGGCAGCGTCAGCGCGAACGACTGCCGCAGGTGCTCATCACCACGCCCGAGTCCCTGTCGCTGCTCCTCGCGCAAGAACAGGCAGCGGAGAACTTCGCCTCGCTGCGCGCCATCATCGTGGACGAGTGGCACGAGCTGCTCGCCTCCAAGCGCGGCACGCAGGTGGAGCTGGCCCTGGCGCGACTGCGCCGCTTCGCTCCGGACGTGCGCATCTGGGCGCTGTCCGCCACGCTCGCCAACCTGGACCAGGCCGCGCGCACCGTCGTGGGCACGGAGCGCACGCCCACGCTGGTGAGCGCGGACCTCCAGCGTCCGGTGGACGTGGAGACGCTGGTGCCGGAGCAGGTGGACACCTTCCCCTGGGCAGGCCACCTGGGCTTCACCATGCTCCCGCGCGTGGCGGACTGGCTGGATCCGAATCAGTCCACGCTGCTCTTCACCAACACGCGCTCACAGGCGGAGCGCTGGTTCGAGGGCCTGCGCTACCTGCGCCCCGAATGGGAGCACCTCCTCGCGCTGCACCACGGCTCCATCGACCGCGAGGAGCGCGAGCGCGTGGAGGGAGGCCTCAAGGACGGCAGCCTGCGGCTCGTCGTCTGCACGTCCTCGCTGGACCTGGGCGTGGACTTCGGCCCGGTGGAGCGGGTCATCCAGATTGGAAGTCCCAAGGGCATCGGCCGCACCCTCCAGCGCGCGGGCCGCAGCGCGCACCGCCCCGGCGCCACCTGCCGCATCCTCTTCGTCCCCACGCACGCGCTGGAGCTGGTGGAGATGGCCGCCGCCCGGGACGCCATCGCGCGCCGCGAGGTGGAGCCGCGCACGCCGCTGTCCAAGCCACTGGATGTGCTGGCGCAACACCTGGTCACCTGCGCGCTGGGCGGAGGCTTCACGCGCGAGGCGCTGCGCGACGAGATCCGCACCGCCACGAGCTACGCGGGCCTCACCGACGAGGAGTTCGAGTGGACGCTGGCCCTGGTGCGCGAGGGAGGCCCCACCCTGCGCGCCTACCCGGAGTTCCGCCGCGTGGTGGAGCACGAGGGCCGCTTCCGCGTCACCGACGCGCGCCTCGCGCGGCTGCACCGGCTCAACATCGGCACCATCAGCTCGGATGCCTCCGTGCAACTGCGTTACTGGAGCGGCGGCAACCTGGGCACGGTCGAGGAGTCCTACGTCAGCCGCCTGAAGCCCGGGGACACCTTCCTGTTCGCGGGCCGCCGTCTGGAGTTCAGCCGCTTCAAGGACATGACGGCCTACGTGAAGCCGGCGAAGGCCAAGGCCACCCAGACGCCGCGCTGGGGAGGCAGCCGCCTGCCCCTGTCCACCTCGCTCGCGTCCGCGATGCGCCGCACGCTGGAGGCCGCGCGCCAGGGCGACGTCACCCGGGATGAGATCGCCGCCGCGTGGCCCATCCTCGACGCGCAGGCCCGCCTGTCGCGCATCCCCGGCGACGGCGGGTGTCTGGCGGAGTCGTGCCACACGCGCGACGGCTACCACCTGTTCCTCTACCCCTTCGAGGGGCGGCTCGTGCACGAGGGGCTGGCCGCGCTGCTCGCCCTGCGCCTCACCCGGCTGCAGAAGGCCACCTTCAGCCTGTCGGTGAACGACTACGGCATGGAGCTGCTCACGCCCACGCCCTTCCCCTTCGAAGAGGCGCTGCGCCCCGCCCTCTTCACCCGCGAGCGGCTGGTGGAGGACATCCTGGAGAGCGTGAACCTGAGCGAGCTCGCGCGGCGCCAGTTCCGCGACATCGCCCGCGTGGCCGGGCTGGTGATGCCGGGCCTGCCCGGGGCGCGCAAGTCCACGCGCCAGGTGCAGGCCAGCGCCGCGCTCCTCTATGACGTCTTCGTGAAGTACGACCCGGACAACCTGCTCCTGCGTCAGGCGCGCCGCGAGGTGCTGGAGCAGCAGTTCGAACAGGGCCGCCTCGCCCGGACGCTGGAGCGGCTGGAGGCAAGCCCCGTCGAGTTCGTCCACGTCCACCGGCCCTCGCCGCTGGCCTTCCCGCTCGTCATCGAGCGCATCAGCGCGAGCGTGTCCAACGAATCCCTGCTGGACCGCGTGGAGCGCCTCAAGGAGCGATGGTCCCAGGCCGATGCCAGACCCGCATAGGCGATGCGGACGTGGAGCTGCTCCCGGAGCGCGCCCTGCACTGGCCCCAGGCCGGGGTGCTCGCGGTGGCCGACCTGCACTGGGGCAAGACGGAGTCCTTCCAGCAGCACGGCATCCCCCTGCCCCTGGGCGTGCTGGACGACGACCTGACGCGCCTGTCCGCCGCGCTCACCGCCACCCGGGCCCGGCGCCTCCTGCTCGTGGGGGACCTGGTCCACTCGCGCCAGGGGCTCACCGGGGACGTCATCCAGCGCGTCAGCACCTGGCGTGAGGCCCACCCCCACCTGGACGTGGTCCTCATCCGGGGCAACCACGACCGCCACGTCCGCGCCCTGCCCCCCGCCTGGAACATGGAGGACCGCGAGGACGCCCTGGACGAAGGCCCCTTCCGCTTCGCCCATCACCCGGAGCCCGCGCCCGGACGCTTCGTGTGGGCCGGACACCTTCATCCCATGGTGCGCCTGGACGGGGGCGCGGACCGGCTGCGGCTGCCCTGCTTCCACCTGCGCCCCGGAGTGGGCGTACTGCCCGCCTTCAGCGCCTTCACGGGCGGTCTCAATGTCCGGCGCGGCCGGGGGGATCGCGTCTTCGCCATCGCCGGCACCGCGGTGGTGGAGGTCTAGCGACCCATGAGTCACGCGAAGCGACGCCGCGTCCTGGACATCATCGCCACCGACGCCACCTTCGAGCGCGTCCCCCACCGGGGCGCCGACGTCTGGATGGGCAAGTGCCTGCACTGCAACGCCCACCTGACCGTCGCCCTGGACGGCGACCCCATCAGCCGCGCCACCATCGAGCACATCATCCCCCGTTCGGCGGGCGGCACGGACGCCCTGGAGAACCTCGCCCTCGCCTGCGCCCGCTGCAACCAGGGCAAGGGAAGCCGCCACGACGCCCACTTCCACCGCGACGCCCGCGTCCGCGAGCTAGTGGACCGGCTGCTCCAGAAACGCCGCGACCGCTGGCGCGACCCCGCCGACCCTGACTCCGAGTAGCCCCGCTTCAAGAGCGTTGCCCCCCTGTAGCGCGCGCACCCTGAGAGGGATTGATCCAGCACGCGGCGGCGCGGCGCGCAAAGCCCCTTCCGATCGCCAGAAGCCGGATTCATCACGCGCGCGTGCAACTTGTTTCCATCGCGCGTGGAAGTGCTATGCGCTCTGTATTCCCACTCTCCACAGAATGGTTGACACTGCCGTGTCGATGGTCGATGGTCCCGCGCCGCATTGGGCCGGGATATGCATGAGGGATCCGCGCCCACGGCACCATCCTAGAGGTTCGTTGGACGTGACTGCCTTGCCGTCTGAGCGCCAGGAGCCACCGCCCGCCCGGTCCACCGGGGCCGGGATGGCACCCTCGACTTCCGCGCCGGACGGCATCTGCGCGTCCACCCTTGGTCTCATGTCGCCTTCAGTCCCCTTGCCCCTGGTCCTGGTATGAGCGGCCCTCTCTTTCCACGCTGGACGAATACGGTGTCGCGCCTGTCGGCCGCGATGCTCCTCGCGGTGCCCGCCATCGCCATCGGCGGCCTCTTGGCCTACGTGCGCTCCCCGCACGTGACCAACCAGGCGCACCCGGTGGAGCAGCCCATCGAGTTCGACCACCGGCACCACGCCGGTGACGAGCAGATCGACTGCCGTTACTGCCATTGGACGGTGGAGAAATCCCCGTCGGCGGGCATCCCCTCCACCACGGTGTGCATGTCCTGCCACGCCCAGGTGTGGAACAAGAGCCCGTACCTCACCGAGGTCCGCAAGGCGTTCTTCGCCGACCAGCCCATCCCCTGGGTTCGCGTCCACAACCTGCCGGACTTCGTCTACTTCAACCACTCCATCCACGTGGGCAAGGGCGTCGGTTGCGCCACCTGCCACGGCCGCGTGGACCAGATGGGCGCCATCGAACAGGCCGCCCCCCTGACGATGAGCTGGTGCCTCGACTGCCACCGCGACCCGAAGCCCAACCTCCGCCCCGCGGAGTTCATCACCAGCATGACCTGGGCTCCCCCCGCGGATAAGGCCGAGGCCGCCGCGCTCGCCGACAAGCTCTACCAAGAATACGACGTTCACTCGCGCACGAGCTGCTCCACATGCCACCGATGAACACCAAGCCTGACAGCGCGCCCGCGCAGGACACCCCCTCTTCGTTCGCGCTCCCCGTTGTCTCGGGTCGCAACGAGGCCACGTCTGCCGCGCACGACCACGACCACGATGACGTCGTGACCGAGGCGCTCGCGCACGCGTCCACCCGCGCCGTCCCGGCGGAAGGCGCGTACGGCAAGACGTACTGGCTCGGCCTGGAGGAGAAGCTCGCCACGCCGGCGTTCCTGGAGGAGACCCGCCCGGAGTTCCCCGTCGGCGCGGACCTGCCCCCCACCGGCTTCGCCCGCCGCGAGTTCATGCAGATCCTCGGCGCGTCGCTCGCGCTGGCCGGCGCCACCGCGTGCAGCACCCGTCCCCAGGACGAGCGGCTGGTCCCCTACACCAAGACGCCGCCGGAAGTGGCCCCGGGCAACCCGCTCCACTACGCCTCCGGCATGACGTTCGCGGGCCACACCTCCGGCCTGCTCATCACCGCCCGCGAGGGCCGGCCCATCAAGGTCGAGGGCAACCCCCAGCACCCCATCAACCAGGGCGCCGCCGGGACGTTCGAGCAGGCCTTCCTGCTCTCCCTCTATGACCCGCAGCGCGCCCGCGTGCTGCGCCAGGGCAACAACCCCCGCTCGCTGCGCGTGCTCGCCGAGGACGTCTCCAGCCTCGTGCGCACCAAGGCCGCCGGCGACGGTGGCGCCCGCCTGCGCTTCCTCTCGGAGCCCATCAACTCGCCGCTGCTCGGCGACCTGAGGGCGCGCATCCAGCGCAAGCTGCCCTCCGCGCGCTTCCACAGCTACGCGCCGGTGGACCAGGCCGCGGACGAGGCGCACCGCGCCCTCTTCGGCCAGCCCACGCACGCCCTCTACGACCTCACCCGGGCGGACGTCATCGTCTCCCTGGACTCCGACTTCCTGGAGAGCCGGCCGGCGAACCTCGCCCTGGCGCGCCAGTTCGCGGACCGCCGCGACCCGAAGAACGGCGAGCTCAACCGCCTCTACGTGGCCGAGCACCGCATGTCGATCACCGGCGGCATGGCCGACCACCGCCTGCGCGTGAAGTCGCAGGAGGTCTTCGGGCTCGCCGCCGCGCTCGCGCAGGCCGTGGGTGGCCCCGCCGCCAGCCTGGGCGCCTCCGCTTCCGGCAAGGCCGGAGCGCTGCGCCCGGAAGTCGCCTCGTGGGTGCAGGCCGTGGCCCAGGACCTCAAGTCCAAGGCCGGCCGCAGCGTGGTGCTGGCCGGTGAGCGCCAGCCCGCCGCCGTGCACGCGCTGGCCCAGGCCATCAACGCCGCCCTGGGCAACCTGGGCGCCACCGTGAAGGTCGTCCCGGCCGCCGCCCCGGAGGCCTCCGGCCTCGCGGAGGTCCGCGCCCTGGTGGAGGACATCAAGGCCGGCCGCGTGGACACGCTGGTCATCACCGCCTTCAACCCGCTCTACACCCTGCCGGTGGACGCGGGCCTGGCGGAGGTCCTGGACCCCAAGCTGAACGCCAACCGCAAGGCGCTGTCCGTCCTCTACGCGGGTCACTACGAGGACGAGACCTCCAAGTACGCCGACTGGTTCGTGCCCCTGGCGCACCAGCTGGAGACCTGGAGCGACGGCCGCGCGGTGGACGGCACGGTGTCCATCGCCCAGCCCCTCATCCAGCCGCTCTTCAACGGCGTGCCGGAAGCGGAGCTGTACGCGCTGTTCCTCGACGAGCCCTACCGCCCCGCCTACCAGATGCTGCGCGAGTACTGGACCGCGCAGGGTGGCGAGGCCGGCCGCGCCGACTTCGAGACCCGCTGGGAGACCTGGGTCTCCGAGGGCGTCGTCCCCGGCAGCCTCGCCCAGGCCCTGACGGCCTCCCCCGACCTGGGCGCCGCCTCCACCCTGGTGGGCGCGTACCAGCCGCCCGCGGCCGGTGACCTGGAGCTCAACTTCGTCACCGACTACAAGCTCTTCGACGGCCGCTTCGCGAACAACGCGTGGCTGCAGGAGCTGCCGGATCCCATCACCAAGATCACCTGGGACAACGCCGCCATCCTCAGCCCCGCCACCGCCAAGCGGCTGGGCCTGGAGAACGGCCACGTCGCGGAGCTGGAGTACGGCGGCCGCAAGCTCCAGGTCCCCGTCACCATCCTCCCCGGCAACGCGGACGACACCGTCACCGTGAACCTGGGCTACGGCCGCACCGGCCTGCACGAGGTGGTGGCCAAGGACGTGGGCTTCAACGCGAACCTGCTGCGCAGCGTGAACGCCCCCTGGTTCGACGGCGGCGCGAAGCTCACCAAGGTCCGCGGCAGCCACACCTTCTCCCGCACCCAGTACCACTGGCGCATGGAGGGCCGCCCGCTGGCCCTGGACATGTCGGTCAGCGAACTGGCGCACCCGTCGAAGAAGACCGAGCACATCCTGGAGCGCGTCCAGGGGGAGCTCGTGCTGGGCAAGCAGAACAACCTGACCGACTTCGACTACGCGAAGACGCCCCAGGAAGGCTACAAGTGGGGCATGTCCATCGACCTGTCGCGCTGCACGGGCTGCAACGCGTGCGTCGTGGCGTGCCAGGCGGAGAACAACATCCCCGTCGTCGGCAAGGAGCAGGTGGGCCGCGGCCGTGAGATGCACTGGCTGCGCATCGACCGCTACTTCGAGGGCAGCGAGAACGACCCCACCATGGTCATGCAGCCCGTCGCGTGCGTGCACTGCGAGAAGGCCCCCTGCGAGTACGTCTGCCCGGTGAACGCCACCGTGCACTCGGACGAGGGCCTCAACGACATGGTGTACAACCGCTGCGTCGGCACGCGGTACTGCTCCAACAACTGCCCCTACAAGGTCCGTCGCTTCAACTACCTGCACTACACGCAGGGCAAGACGTCGACCGAGAAGATGCTGATGAACCCGGACGTCACGGTGCGCAACCGCGGCGTCATGGAGAAGTGCACGTACTGCGTCCAGCGCATCGAGCGCGTGCGCATCAACGCCCGCGTGGAGAAGCGCCTCATCCAGGAGAAGGAACTCCAGACGGCGTGCCAGCAGACCTGCCCCACGCAGGCCATCGCCTTCGGCTCGCTCGCGGACCCCGCCCAGCGCGTCACCCAGCTCCACGAGGACGAGCGCGCGTACCGGCTGCTGCACGAGCTGGGCACCCGTCCCCGCACCGCCCACCTCATCCGCCTGCGCAACCCCAACCCTGCCCTCGTCGCCGCCGCCCCCGCTGAAGCAGGCACGACGCACGAAGGAGGTCACTGACCGTCATGGCCGAGACCGCTCACGCTCTCCCGCTCGACCCGCTCGAGCCCCGGGACCTCGTCGCGCCGCACCACGACGACAAGTCCCTCAATGAAACGCTGCTGGACCATGTCTGGCGCAAGCCCGGCAAGGGCTGGTTCATGCTGCTGGGCATCACGTCCGCGGCGCTGGGCCTGCTCGTCATCGGCGTCACCTACACCCTGGCCCGCGGCATCGGCGTGTGGGGCAACAACCAGCCTGTCGGCTGGGCGTTCGACATCGTCAACTTCGTCTGGTGGGTCGGTATCGGCCACGCCGGTACGCTCATCTCCGCCATCCTCCTGCTCTTCCAGCAGAAGTGGCGCACGAGCATCAACCGCTTCGCGGAGGCCATGACGCTGTTCGCCGTCATGTGCGCCGGCCTGTTCCCGCTGCTCCACACGGGCCGTCCCTGGTTCGCCTTCTGGCTGTTCCCCTACCCCAGCACCCTGGGCGCGTGGCCGCAGTTCCGCTCGCCGCTGGTGTGGGACGTGTTCGCCATCTCCACGTACCTCACCGTGTCCGCGCTGTTCTGGTTCGTGGGCCTCATCCCGGACCTGGCCGCCCTGCGGGACTCGTCCAAGTCGAAGCTGCAGCGCACCATCTACGGCCTGTTCGCCCTGGGGTGGCGCGGCTCCGGCCGGCACTGGCACAACTACAAGATCGCCTACCTGCTGCTCGCCGGCATCTCCACGCCGCTGGTGGTGTCCGTGCACACCATCGTTTCGTTCGACTTCGCCGTGTCCCAGATTCCGGGCTGGCACACCACGGTCTTCCCCCCCTACTTCGTGGCCGGCGCCGTGTTCAGCGGCTTCGCGATGGTCATCACGCTCATCGTGCCCGCCCGCAAGTACCTGGGCCTCCGGGACGTCATCACCGACCGCCACCTGGAGAACATGAACAAGGTCATCCTCGCGACGGGCCTCATCGTGTCCTACGGGTACATGATGGAGCACTTCGTCGCCTGGTACTCGCAGAACCAGTATGAAATCTGGACCTTCTACGTGAACCGCGCCACCGGCCCCTACGCCGGCGTGTACTGGCTGATGATCGCCTGCAACGTCATCACCCCGAACATCTTCTGGTTCAAGAAGTGCCGCACCAGCATCCCCATCATGTGGGTGGCCTCCATCGCCGTGAACATCGGCATGTGGTGCGAGCGCTTCATCATCATCGTCACCTCGCTGAGCCAGGACTTCCTGCCCTCGTCGTGGGACCTGTACCGCCCCACCTGGGTGGACTGGTCCATCTACATCGGCACGCTGGGCCTGTTCGGCACCCTGTTCCTGCTGTTCCTGAAGTTCGTTCCCGCCGTCGCGGTGAGCGAAGTGAAGGAGCTGCAGCTCGAGCTGAAGCACGCCGCCCACGCCGCCAACGGCCACCACGGCACGGATTCCGCCGCGGCCACGCACGGAGCGCACTAGCGTCATGGAAGCCAAGGTCCTCGATTCCTGGGTGTTGGCCGAGTTCGCCACGCCGGATGCCCTCGTGGATGCCACCCGGCAGATGCGCGAGAAGGGCTTCCAGGGCATGGACACCTATTCTCCGTACCCGCTGCACGGCGGGTCGGAAGCGCTGGGGTTGCCCCCGTCGCGGGTGCCCTTCATCGCCCTGGGTGGCGCCCTCACCGGTCTGGTCACCGCGCTCGCGATGCAGACGTGGATGAACACCATCGACTATCCGCTCAACATCGGCGGCCGTCCGCTGCTGAGCCTCCCGGCGTGGGTGCCCATCACCTTCGAGCTGACCGTGCTCTTCTGCGCGTTCGGCATCGTCTTCGGGTTGCTCGGCCTCAGCCGGCTGCCCCAGCCGTACCACCCTGCCTTCGAGTTCGAAGCCTTCCGCAGCGCGTCCACGCACGGCTACTGGCTGAGCGTGCCCCACCCCACGGGGCAGGACGCGACGGACACCACGAACCAGTTGAAGTCCCTGGGCGCCACCCAGGTGACCGTCGTCTCGGGAGAGAACGAATGAGGTGGCTCATCCCCGCCGCGGGGCTCGCCGCGCTCACCGGCTGCAACGTCAGTTCTGAGTTCCTCCAGCGCATGGAGAGCCAGGCCAAGTACGAGTACTACGAGGCCTCCGAGTTCTGGCCGGACGGCCGCGCCATGCGCGTGCCCCCCGCCGGCACCGTCCCGCGCGAGCGCCCGGTGGGCAACCCCGGCATCAGCACCGGCCGCGCCAACGGCGTCACCGTCACCAGCATCCCCCTGACGGTGGACAAGCCGCTGCTGGCCCTGGGTCAGAAGAAGTACAACATCGTCTGCTCGCAGTGCCATGGCGTGCTCGGCGACGGCAACAGCATCGTGGCGGAGAACATGGCCCTGCGCCTGCCGCCCTCCCTGCTGGAGCTCGCCGACAAGCCGGCTGGCCACTTCTACACCGCCATCAACGAAGGCTACGGCATCATGCCGTCCTTCTCGGGTGAGCTCGACACGCGTGAGCGCTGGGCCGTCGTCGCCTATGTGCGCGCGCTGCAGGCCGCCCGCAGCACCCCCGGGGGGGCCCAGCCCGTCCCGCAGGAGAACCGATGACTGCCATGGAGCGCTACACCGGCACGCCCAAGCTGATGGTGCCCGCGTTCGGCCTGGGCGTGGTGGGCCTCGTGCTCACCGCCGTGGGGTTCTTCATGAACCCCGAGGCCACCAGCTTCAGCTACCTGCTGGGCTTCACCTACTGGGTGGGCATCAGCGTGGCCGCCCTCATCATGCTGGCCATCTTCCACACGGCCAAGGCCAAGTGGCTCATCGTCCTGCGCCGCACCATGGAGACCATGGCCATCGCGGTGCCCGTCTTCGCGGTGCTCTTCCTGGGCCTCATCCCGGCCCTGAAGTACCTCTACCCCTGGTTCCCCGGCTCGCCTCTGCTCGCCAACATCCACGGCGTGGAGCTGGAGCACCTGGCCCACAAGCAGCACGGCTACCTGAACCCCACGTTCTTCGCCATCCGCCAGGTCATCTACTTCGCGGTGTGGATCTTCGTGAGCACCCGCCTCCATGGCTGGAGCACGAAGCAGGACGAGGCGGGCGGGCTGGACCTCACCGTCAAGCAGCGCCGCTTCTCCCCCGGGGCCCTGCCCTTCCTGGGGCTCACCATCACGTTCGCGGCCTTCGACTGGCTGATGAGCCTCACGCCGATGTGGCAGTCCACCATCTACGGCGTCTACTACTTCTCCGGCAGCTTCCTGGCGGCCTTCTGCGTGCTGCTGCTGGCCACGGTGAACGCCCAGGGCAAGGACCTGTACGGCAGCGTCGTCAAAACGCCGCACTACCACAACCTGGGCAAGCTCATGCTCGCCTTCACGGCGTTCTGGGCCTACATCGCCTTCTCCCAGTTCCTGCTCGTGTGGATCGCCAACATCCCGGAAGAGGCCCCGTTCTACGGCCTGCGCATGTTCGGCCCGTGGCGCCCCCTGTCCATCGCGCTGTTCTGGCTCCACTTCGTGCTGCCGTTCTTCACGCTGCTGTCACGCAAGCTGAAGGAGCAGCCCCGCAAGCTGGCGGTCGTCGGCGTGTATCTGCTTCTCATCCACGCGGTGGACTTGTACTGGCTCATCTGGCCGGCGTTCTCTGGTGAGGCCGGCCCGACGTTCCACTGGACCCTCATCACGGCCTGGGTGGGCGTGGGCGGTGTCTCGGTGGGCTACGCCCTGTTCCGGGCGCGCGGTCGGTACACGCTTCCGGTGAAGGACCCGTACATCGCGGAGTCCCTGAGGTACGTGCAGCCATGAAGAAGACCCAGTCCGAAATCGAGTCCCGGGTCATCGTCGGCGCGCATGGCGTCGCGGCCGAGGAAGACCACCTCGTCATGGGGAAGGTCATCGGCGTCGGTGTGGGCGCCATGGTCCTCTTCCTCGTGGGCGCGGTGTGGGCCTGGCGCATCCAGGTCGTCACCATGGAGGAGGCCCAGCC
Organism: Corallococcus llansteffanensis; assembly: GCF_003612055.1. Lineage (GTDB taxonomy): Bacteria > Myxococcota > Myxococcia > Myxococcales > Myxococcaceae > Corallococcus > Corallococcus llansteffanensis. Next base: position 209 of record NZ_RAWB01000034.1, on the reverse strand, counting down.
CAACGGTCCTCCGCCCCGTCCTGCCGCCGTGGGTCAGTACGAGGTGGGCATCGTGAACCAGCGCCTGTTCGAACAGGACTGGCACGCGGTGGAGAAGCTGGGCGGCCAGCAGCAGGCCCTGCGCAACGGCTGGGGTGACCAGCCGGGCGTGGCGGCCCACAAGACGCTCGACCAGGCCATGGAGCAGGTCATCACGACCGAGTCCCAGA
>NZ_RAWB01000349.1 GCF_003612055.1 Corallococcus llansteffanensis | reverse complement strand
GCAGTCCCTTGAGCACGACGCGCCCGTCCAGCGGCTGCAGCTCCACCGTCATTGCCCCTCCAGGAGGGCCTCGGCCATCCGCCGCGCGACCTCGACCAGCTCCGCGTCGCCGTAGTTGGAGAACCCGATGCGCAGCCCCGGGACGGCGCCGCCGTCGAAGGCGAACTGCCGGCCGGCCTGGAAGGCGACCCCGCGCTCGAGGCCGCGCCGCGCCCAGGCGTCCACGTCCAGCCCCTCTCGCGTGCGGGCCCACAGGGCGAGGCCGCCCGTGGGCGGGTCGAAGGTGAGCGCGGCGCCGAGGTGCTCCGAGAGCGCGTTCGCGAGCACGTCGCGACGGTGGCGGTAGATGGGGTGCATGCGGTTGAGGTGGCGCTCGATCTCGCCGTCCTCGAGCAGCTCCGCCATCGCCCGCTCGAGCGCGGGGTCACCGTGGCGGTCGAGCGCGTCGCGGGCGGAGCGCAGCTGCGCCACGAGCGGCGCGGGCGCGTGGACGAAGCCGAGGCGGAGCCCGGGGCTGAAGATTTTCGAGAGGGAGCCCACCAGCACCACCACGCCCGCGCGGTCCTCCGCGGCGAGCGGCGGGGGCAGCGCTCCTTCGAACTGGAACTCGGCGTCGTGCTCGGACTCCAGCACGGCGAACCGGTGGCGCGCCGCGAGGGCGAGCAGCCGCGCCCGGCGCTCCGGCGAGAGCGCGACCACCGAGGGGTACTGGCGCACCGGGGTGGTGAGCACCGCGCGCAGCCGCTCCGTCGAGAGGAGCCGCTCGAGGGTGTCCACGTCGAGCCCCTGCGCGTCCACCGGCACTGGCAGGCAGCGCGCGCCGGCGCGAGCGCAGGCCTCCCACGCGTCCCGCGCGCCGAGCGCCTCGACCGCCACCGCGTCGCCCGGCCCGAGCAGGGCGTGGGCAACGAGGGCCAGCGGCAGTTGCCCGCCGCGGGTGACCACCAGGCGCTCCGGCGCGGCGGCGACGCCGCGGGCCGCGCGCAGCGTGCGCGCGAGCGCCTCGCGAAGGGTGGGGTGGCCCTGCGGGTCGTCCACCGCGAGCGTGCCGCGCGGGTTCACGGTGAGCGCGCGGCGGTAGGCCCGCGCGAGCGCGGCGCCAGGCAGGAGGCGCGGGTCGGGGTTGCCGGTGGCGACGCGGAGCAGACTGCGGGCGGCGTCGGGCACCGCGGGGTCTGGGGGCCGGCGGAGGTCGAAGCCCATGCCGGCGCCCGTGAGCTCCGCCGCGGGCCCGGGCGGAGTCTCGGAGGCGCCCGGAAGGCGCCGCGGCGGCGTGGGTGCGACGGTGCTCCCCTCGCCCGGCGCCGCCACCAGCCATCCCTCGTCGGCGAGCTCGCGGTACGCGGCCATCACCGTGTTGCGGGACACGCCCAGTCCCTGCGCGAGCGTGCGGTAGCCCGGGAGCGCGTCGCCGGGCCGGAACCGGCCGCGGTGAATCTCGGACATGAGCGCATGCGCAATCTGCAGGTAGACCGGACGGTTGGAGCGCGGGTCGAGGGTGATGGTGGGGATGCCGGGGGCCACGGCTGCTCCGGTCGCTGGCGGCGTGGCCACACGATACGTCGCGGGCGGCCGCTTCGCTCGCGGTGAAGTGAAAGTGAGCCAGCCGCCTACCCCCGCTCAGGGGTGGCCCAGCCGACTTGTCGCGAGTGCACCTCCCCCGTGCCGCGGGCCAGGGGAATAGTCGGCCTCGATGTTCCTCTCCACCGGAGTCTCCATGCCTCGCGCCTCGCCCCGCACCTGCCGTGCACTCCTCCTGGTCTCGCTCGTGGCGCTTGCCGCGTGCGGTGGCGGGCCCACCGACGGGGCCGGCGATGGAGACGCAGACGGCGGCCCGGGAGTCGCCGGGGACGGAGGAGACGGTGGTGGAGCAGGCGGCGGCGACGGGGGTGGACGAGACGGCGGCGGAGGAGACGGCGGCGGCGGAGGCGACGGCGGCGTGGCAGCGCCATCCGCGCCCACGAACCTCGTCGCGCGGGCCACGAGCTCCCAGGGCGTGGAGCTCACCTGGATGCCGCCGTCCGGAGCCTTCACCGGCTTCGAGGTCGAGCGCTCCGTTGCGAGCGGCGGGCCCTTCGCGCTCATCGCGAGCCCACCTGCCTCGGCCCTGGGCTACGGCGAGATGGGCCTCGCCACCGGGAGCACCTACTTCTACCGGGTGCGCGCGGTGAATGGCGCCAGCGCGTCGGCGTTCACCTCCGTCGTGGGTGTGAGCACGGCCGCGGCGGTGCCGCCCAACGCGCCGACCGGCCTCACCGGCGTGCAGGAGGTGGTGGCGTCCGCCGGCGTGGCGCGGCTCTCCTGGACCGACGCCGCGACCGACGAGACCGCCTACGAGGTGCAGTACTCCAGCGAGTTCATCACCTGGGGCTCGACAGTCACGCTCCCCGCGGGCTCGACCGGCTGGGTACACGAGAGCCCGGTCTTCGGCACCAACAACTACCGCGTGCGGGCCGTGGGTGTCGCGGGCGCCTCCGCCTGGGTGCAGGTCTCCGTCTACAACGGCCCCATCGTCATCGGCTCGCTCTGCCCGGCCACGGAGGGCACGTCGGCTTCCGCGCTGTCGCAGACCTCGCTCCGGCTCGGCTGGACCTGGAACATCTGCGGCGGCGTCGCAATCGAGCGTGCGCCGTCCGCCACCGGCCCCTGGGCCGAGGTGGCCCGCTTGGGCAACTTCGTCTTCGGCGGGCCGCCCAACGGTACGTGGGATGACACGGGCCTCGTGCCGGGCACCCTCTACCACTACCGGTTCCGCACGCTCCCCCTCTTCGCCCCCACGCCCTCCGGGCCGCCGTGGTCGCCCTCGGGCTACACGGCGCCAGTCTCGGCGACGACGACGGTGCCGCCTGTCGTCATCGCCACGCCCACCGGGCTCACCGCGACGGTCACCTCCGCCACGAGCGTGAGCCTCGCCTGGACCGACGTGGCCCAGGACGAGACGGGGTACTCCGTGGAGTACGCCACCGGGGCGGCGGGGCCCTTCACCGAGGCCTTCCGCCTCGGCGCCAACATGACCATGACGAGCGTGAGCGGCCTCACGCCCGCGACGGCCTATTGGATGCGCGTGCGCGCGGTGAAGGGGACGACGAGCTCCGCGCCCTCCAACGCAGTCTCGTTCACCACCGCGACCCGCGCCGTGCTGCGCACCACCGGTGACGCCACCGTGATGGAGAGCACCGCGCTGCTCTCCAACCAGAACGTGACCCTGCCCTCCGGACCGAATGAGGTGGGCTGCTTCTTCACCTGGACCATCGGCCCGGGCGGGCAGGCCCTCTTCCACAACTGTGGTGGCTCGGCGCTCCGGTTCGACACGGCGGCGCTCTCGGGGAGGAACGTGCTCGTGGCGGCGCTCGTGATGTACCCCTGTGCCCTCGCCCCACACCCCGTGTCCGACGCGCGCTACCTGGTCCGGGCGCTCGCCGGGGCCTGGAGCCCGTCCACGGTGACCTTCAACACGCTGCCGCAGGTCTACACGGCAGGCTCGTGGTGGCTGCCGGCGCCGACGGCCGGCGGCGCGCAGGCCTGGGACGTGACGACGGTCGTGAAGAACTGGGCGAGCGGGACCTGGCCCTCGAACGGCCTCTACGTGGGGCAGTCGCCCATCACGGACCGCGTGCCGAGTTGGGGCGGGCAGACCTGGGACAACCAGAACCAGGTCACGAGCTACTGCAGCCTCGAGCAGACGGGCGGCTCCATCGACTACGTCCCGGCCCTGCACGTGGACTACCGGTAGGGGGATGGCCCCCGGCGCCGACTCTTGCTCACGGCGTGGAGGAGTCGACCGTGCCCGTCAGTCCCTCCACGTGCCCGCCGAGGGGCTCGAAATACAGCGTGAACGAGCGGCGCTCGCGGTGGAGGCGCGTCCGCATCTCGAGCGATGCCGGCGACGCCGGAGTCACGATGAGCTGCTTGGCGCCGTCGAAGTCGCGGTGGGAAGTGGGATTCTAGAGCGCCGAACAGGTTAGGTCACGCTGCGAGTTGGTAACGCGCGGCGACCTCGAGGTTTTGGACGACCGAGAGTCGCCTGATGTCAAAGAGGTTGCGGCGCGTGCCTCTGTAACGGGCCTTCGGGCCCTGGCGGTTGGCGAGAGGAGCCAGGCGATGCTCGACGCCGACACGCTCGCGGAGTTGTGCGCGGCCCGCGCGCGACTGCAGACGTGAGCGAAGGCGCTGCTGGAGCCGCTCATCGTCACCCATCGTGACGCTGCGCCCCTTGCCGGATGCGGCCTGGGTACAACTGGGGCGCAGCTTGCACGGCCCGCAGGCTTCCGGGTCGAAGTGCACGACGGCGCCGGGCTCGAAGGGCTCCACCTCGCCCGCGGACATCGCGAGTGGGCCTTCCTGACCGCGTGGAACCCGGGCTCACGGCCTCGCGGCAAGGAAGAGAATCAGCGGGAGCAGGAGCGGCTGACGTCCCAGCTCGTCGCGGGCGGCTGGGTGGTGGCGCCCGCCATTGGCGAGGCCGAGGACTGCAGTTGGTCCGAGCAGAGCCTCTTCATCCCGGGACTGCCCCGCGCGGAGGCGGAGCGCTTCGGTCGCGCGCACGGTCAGGTGGCCGTCCTGGTGGGTCGCACCGGAGGTCCCGCGGAGTTGCTGCTGTGTGGCAACGAAGCGCCGCCATCCGCACCTGAGTACGGGCGACAGCCGCAGACCCGTGTCGAGACGAAGTCGGGGCGCGAGCTTCACCGTGCCGCCATGAAGTCGCGCCATCGTCCACGAACCAGAGTAGGTTCCCCCTCCCTGTTCGTTGGAGTTCCGTCGATGCCACAAGCCACACCGCGCTCGTCACTTCTGGGAGCGCGTCCCAGCGTCTTCCTGCTCGCCGGAGCGTTCGTCACCGGCATGTTCCTCTTCGCCCAAGGCGGCTGCGGAGGTGACGAGTGCCAGGACGCCGCCGACTGCCGTGAAGACAAGGGACCGCCGGCTTCGAACACGGAGTGGGTCTGCGAGGACAAGCGCTGTGAGCAGCATTCCGTCCAGGTGCCGCCCCCGGATTCCGGCACGGACGCGGGGACGCCCGACGCGGGGACTCCCGACGCGGGGACTCCCGACTCGGGGACTCCCGACTCGGGTCCCACCACGGTGAGCGTGCAGGTGCTCGCGTTCAATGACTTCCACGGGCAGCTCGAGGAGCCCGCGGGCCAGATTCTGACGGGCGTGGCCCCCGACGGTGGACCGGTACGGGTGAACGCGGGCGGCGTGACGTACTTCGCCCGGCACATCGCGGCCCTGCGGGCCACCAATCCGAACACGGTGGTGGTAGCGGCGGGAGACCTCATCGGCGCCTCCCCGCTGCTGTCGGGGCTCTTCCACGACGAGCCCACCGTCGAGGCGATGAACCTGATTGGCCTGGACCTGGTCGCGGTGGGCAACCACGAGTTCGACGAGGGCAGCACGGAGCTGTTGCGCATGCAGTCGGGCGGCTGCCACCCGGTGGATGGCTGCCTGGACGGGGATGGCTTCCCGGGCGCGAAGTTCAAGTTCCTGGCGGCCAACGTGGCCACGGGCGTGGACCGCACGCTGTTCCCCCGCTACGACGTGCGCGAGTTCGAGGGCGTGAAGGTGGCCTTCATCGGCATGACGTTGGAGAACACGCCGGAAAGCGTCATACCCACGGGCGTGGCGGGGCTCACCTTCAAGGACGAAGTGCAGACGGTGAACGCGCTGGTGCCGGAGCTGCGGCGGCAGGGCGTCGAAGCCATCATCGTGGTGGTGCACCAGGGCGGAATTCCGACCTCGGGCTCGCTGGTGAACGAATGCAAGGGCGCGGGTGCGGACGGCCTCATCTCAGGTGCCATCGTGGGCATGGCCAAGGGCCTCAACGACGCGGTGGATGTCATCGTCAGCGGCCACACGCATCAGGCCTACAACTGCGTCATCGATGGCAAGGTCGTCACGAGCGCCTCGTCGATGGGGCAGCTCGTCACGGACATCGACCTGACGTTGAGCAAGGCGACGGGCGACGTCGTGGAGGCGCGAGCGAACAACGTCATCGTCACTCGCGACGTGCAGGAGGTCGGCGCGGTGAAGGAGCTGGTGACGAAGTACCAGGAGCTCGTCACGCCGAGGGCCAACCGGGTCATCGGATGGGTGTCGCAGACGCTCAGGACACAGACGGACTCCGCGGGCCAGTCCACCCTGGGCTTCGTCATCGCGGACTCGCAGCTGGAGGCGACGAAGCCCGCGAACCTGGGTGGGGCGCAGGTGGCCTTCATGAACCCGGGCGGCATGCGCGCGGGCATCGCCCAGGGCGAGGTCACCTACGGCGAGGCCTTCACCACGCAGCCGTTCGGCAACAGCCTGGTCACCCTGACGCTGACGGGCGCGCAAATCGAGCAACTGCTGGAGCGGCAGTGGCGGCCGTCGGGAGCCACCCTCATGCTGCTTCCGTCGGCGGGCTTCACCTATGCGTTCAGCGCGTCGGCGCCCATCGGAAGCCGCGTCGACCCGGCGTCCATCCGGATCAACGGCGTGCCAGTGAGCCTGACGGCGGAGTACCGCGTCACCGCGAACAACTACCTCGCGAGTGGGGGTGATGGCTTCCCGGTGTTCGCCGAGGGGACGAACCGGCTGGGTGGCGCCGTGGACAGCGACGCGCTGGAGGCATACCTGAAGGCGCACAGCAGCATGGCGAGCCCCTTGCCCGCCCCCGCGCTCAATCGCATCACCATGCTGCCCTAGAGCGCCGAACAGGTTAGGTCACGACGCGCGAAGGTAACGCGCGGCGACTTCGAGGTTTTGGACGACCGCGAGTCGCCTGAGGTCAAAGAGGTTGCGGCGCGTGCCTCGGTAACGGGCCTTCGGGCCCTGGCGGTTGGCGAGATGTGCCAGGCGATGTTCGACGCCGACACGCTCGCGGAGTTGTGCGCGGCCCGCGCGCGACTGCAGACGTGAGCGAAGGCGCTTCTGGAGCCGCTCATCGTCACCCATCGTGACGCTGCGCCCCTTGCCAGACACGGCCTGGGTACAACTTGAGCGCAGCTTGCACGGCCCGCAGGCTTCCGGGTCGAAGTGCACGACGGCGCCGGGCTCGAAGGGCTCCACCTCGCCAGCAGGGCACGTGAGGGTGCCGTCGCGGATGTTCACTTTGAAGTCGCGCTTGCCGAACAGTCCGGGCTTCGCGCTGGCTCCTCGCCACGGCCGGCAGACGACGTCGCCGCCGCTCGCCAGCACGTCTTCGGTCATTGCGCTGTTGAGGTACGCCCTGTCGATGAGGAGGACGTCGGGGAAGAGGTCCTGGTGGGCCATGTCTTCCTGCAGTGCACCGGTTGACTCCTCATCGGGGCGGTTGGCTGGCGTCACGGCGCAGGCCACCACGAGGTCGGTGTCGAGGTCGGTGCTGAGGTGCTGCTTGTAGCCATTGAAACGCTTGCTCTTGCGCCCGTGGCGCATGTCCGGGTCTTCGATGGAGATGCGCCTGTCGGCCGCCACGCCTTGTCGAATCTGAACGCCACCCTTGGGGTGCGGCTCAAGGTCCTGTTCGCGCACCTGCGCGAGCGCTTCGATGTAGTGAGTCAGCGGAGCCGCGACGCACGACTTCGACTGCTTCGCCACCCAGGCCATGAGGCCGTCGAGTTGTCGGCACAGGCGATTGAGTGCGTCGAGCTTCGCGTCGGGCGCGCTCCAACGGTGCGCTCGAGCAGCCGGCGGTCCATCTCGTGCGCGATGAGGCGCTCGCGGAACTGCTGCAGCCCGCCCTGCGAAAACGCGGGCTCGTCTTCTTCATCATCGAGCGTTCCGAGAACCAACCGCCAGCAGCGGTCGCTCGCCGACAGACGCACCGCTTCCGCATCGGAAGTCTGTAGGTAGGCCTGTAGCAACAGCCCCATGCACATCAGGGCGGGCGGCTGCGCGGCTTCACCCTGGCCCGTCTGTCGATACATCGACTCCAACTCGGCCTGAAAAGCGTCGTCGAACAACTCATGCCGGTGCTCGCGCAGAAAGACGAAGAGCTTGCCGACTCTTGTCGGCAAGCCTCAGGAGCTTCTGCTCGCGGGCACTGCACTCCATCGTGGGCTTCCATCGGTCCAACCGGCACCTCCATGCGGAGGTGACCTGAGCACTCGGCGACAGCTCGCGTCGACCGTGCTCGTAAGCGATCGATTTTCCTCGGGCCCGCGATGCGAGAGCGACGCCCAGGACCAACGCCGCGAGAAGCAGGGGCCTGCGGAGTGCCTTCCATTCCACATCCCTGTCTGGGTCCTGGATGACGGTCTTCCAATGAAACAGGCTCGGTTGCGATTGTGGATTTGATGGGATTCATGAGCAGGACATCCTGGAGGGGGCTTCTGATGCATCGGATGAGGAGTCGGGTGTGGGGCGCGCTGGGCGTGGCGCTGCTCGGCTGCTGCGGCCCCCTGGAAGGCGAAGCGCTGGAGGAGCTGGGCACGCAGGAGGCGGGTGTCGCCGCGCTGGCGCCGAAGAAGGTGATGCCGAAGGTGATGCCGCTGGGCGACTCCATCACCCAGGGGGCGGCAGGGCACGCCAGCTACCGGTGCCAGCTCTGGCAGAAGCTGACCGCGAGTGGCTACAGGGCGGACTTCGTGGGCACCCTGTCGACGGGCTATCTGGGGGCGAACACCTGCTCCTCGGTCTGGTTCGACCGCGACCATGAGGGCCACTGGAGTTGGCGGACGGATCAGGTGCTCGCGAACATCTCCAACTGGGCCGCGAGCACACATCCCGACCTGGTACTCATCCACCTGGGCACCAACGACACGTATCATGACCAGACAGAGGACAGCACCGTGTTGGAGCTGGAGCAGATCATCGACCGGCTGCGCGTGGTGAACCCACGGGTGAAGGTGTTCCTGGCCCAGGTCATCCCCACCTCGGGCGCCATGCTGGCGCTGAAACTCCAGTCCCTCAACCAGCGCATGCCCTTGCTGGCCGCGGCCAAGAGCACGGAGGACTCGCCTGTCTACGTGGTGGACCAGTGGACTGGCTTCAACCCCTCAACGGACACGTATGACGGGGTCCATCCGAATCTCATCGGTGAGGAGAAGATGGCGGAGCGCTGGTACCAGGCCATCCGCGAGCACCTCTGACGTCACCCGCGTCCGAGCGTGCCGGCCCGGTTGCCCGTGCTGGCCTCGAACACCTCCCTCCACGTGCGCGCGGCTCTACCGGGTTCAGTCCTGTCGCCCCGGCAGGCCTGCTTGATGAGCCTGGCGGCCTTCCGCTCGTCCTTGGGGACTCCGCGGCCCTCCTGGTAGAGAATGCCGAGGTCATGGCAGCCTCCCTCAAGCGGGGGCAGAGCCGAAGCCAGAAGAGGCAAATGAGCCGCCTGAGGCAGGGGCGAGGCAGCCGAACGTCTACGCCTGGACAAAGCAGGAGAGAAGCGTTTATCTCGTCTACAGGGAAACTCGTTTCCTTTCTCCAACGGGGTTGATCATGAAGAGTTCCACGCTGTTTGCTTCACTTTCGGTGGCGGTCCTGGGCATGGGGTCCGCTCAGGCGGCGACCCTGACCTTCACGGTCCAGAACAAGATCACCACCAGCAGCATCAGCAATACCTTCACGAACACCTGCACGCCGATCATCCCGAGCCTCGGCACGGTCCTGGCCAACTCGACTTCAGTGACGCACCAGCTCGATTGTGGCACTTCGACGGCCGTCGCATTTCGATACGCGAGCGGAACCAAGACCTGTACCTTCAACCTGAGCTCCATCTACACCCCGCCCGATCCGTTCCTGGGTACCCCCGCGTCCTGGACGCCGAACGGCACGGCCACCTCGAATGGCAGCACGTTCGCGACCTGCAAGGCGACCCTGACCGGCATCGGGGCGAGTGGCAGTTACACCTGGGCGCTGTCGATGCAGTGATGCGCTGATGGTCGGGGCCTCGCCTGATGCAGTCCAGACGGGGGCCCCGCGCCGCGGCGGAACGTGCCGGGCGCGACGCCGAGACAGCGCTTGAACGCCCTGAAGAACCGCAGCGCGGCGTTGATGTGAACGCCTGTCTCGAAGACATCGCCGCTTACGGCTTCCACCTGACGGATGCGCACGTGCGGATTACGGAGAGCGCTGTCGGGTAGGCGTTCACGCGGCTCCGGACGGTCTGGCCCCTGCCAGAATCCGCGCTTGCTCCGGAAGATAGACATCACAAGCGAGCATGGCTGCATGGGTTGGCATGAGCCAAGCCACACCGACTGCAGCCACCTTGCGCCGCGTGCCCTATTCGAAGACGCCGATGCCCGGGTCGGAGCCATTGGACGGCTTCGCGGGCTTCGTAGGCCGCGACGGCGCGGTGCGCACCGGATCCAGGCGAACTTCCACGCGCTGGGCCGTCGTGTCCGCGAGCCGGCTGTAGTTGAGCGTGCGTTCCTGGTCCTGGTGGCCGGAGAGCCTGAAGCGCAGCACCGTGACCTTCGAGCGCGGCAGCACCAGCTTCGTGGGCGTGGTGCCGATCTGCTCCGTCCCGTCGAAGATGGCCGCGCCTGAAGGCGTGGAGGTGAGGTCCACCGTCACGTCCTGCGGCAGCGCAGCCTGGGGCGGAGCGTCGGGCGGATCCTCCCGGACCTGCGGGGGCGGCGACGCGACAGGCGCTTTCGGGGGCGTCATCACCACGGGGGCCGGAGCCGGAGGCGTCTCGCCTCCGCCGCGCGCCATCACCACCGCCACGCCCGCGCCAATCAGCACCAGCGGCACGGCGATGAGGGCCACCTTCTTGCCC
>NZ_RAWB01000348.1 GCF_003612055.1 Corallococcus llansteffanensis | reverse complement strand
ATGTGCCCCCGCATGCTCCCACGCCATCCCCGCGAATCGAGCGAATCAGGTCAGGCCATGGTGGAGGCGGCCCTGTCGCTGCCCCTGGTGGTGTTCCTGGTCCTGGGTGCCCTGCAGCTCTTCCTGATGATGCAGGCGCGGGTGATGACCCACTACGCGGTCTTCCGGGCGACGCGCGCGGGCAGCGTGGGCCACGGGGACTGCCAGCGGATGACCCACGCGGCCATCCTCGCGTTGATCCCGACCTTCCACTCGTTCATGGGGCAGGGGACGGGGTCGCTCAACGGTCCCCTGGGGCGCGGCGCGGGGTCGGATGCGCCGCGGCTCCTGGCGAACGCGTTCGCGGCGCGGAGCAACAACCGCTACGCGGGGACGGGCAGCCCGGGCCCCCAGCTGGACGGCGTCCACAACGGCAGCATCGTGTGGATCCAACGCGACCTGGCGGGCGGCGGGGTGGAGAGCCCGGAGGACAAGGACTTCGACCGTCCGGGGCACCTGCGGCGGCTGGAGGTGCAGCTGGTCTTCTGGTACCCGCTGCGCATCCCGTTCGCCAACTGGGTGATGTCGCGCATGTTCCTCGCGCACTTCAACATCCGCCCCTACACGGACGCGAACCCGCTCATCGTCGCCGAGCGCGACGCCAACTGGAACGCGGGCGAGGTCACCCCCTCGCGCGTGCTGGAAGGCGAGCTGGCGATGGAGCTGGCGGAGCGCGTGAACAACCGCCAGTACGTCTTCCCCATCATCACCACGTTCACCATGCGGATGATGACGCCGGTGAAGGCGCGGTTCTTTCCCAGCATGAGCTGCCCCCGGTGACCCCCATGAAGCGCCCTTCCTTCCAGCGCGGTCAGACCCTGGTGCTGTTCGTCCTCAGCATGCTGCTGCTGGTGCTGATGGTGGCCCTCACGCTGTCGTTCAGCATGAAGGTGCGCGAGCGCATCGAGGTGCAGACGGTGGCGGACGCGACCGCCTACTCCAACGCGGTGGCCACCGCGCGCACCTTCAACACCATCGCCGTCATCAACCGCACGGAGATCGCCCACATGGTGGCGTCCGCCGGCGCGGCCAGCCTGCTGAGCTGGGTGAGCCTGTACCGGGGAGAGCTCAACGCGGCGAAGTTCGGCTACGGGGTCTGGCTGCCCGTCTACCAGGCGTTCGCCGCGGCGGGATGCCCGTGCGCGTGGTCCAACGGCTTCTGCGCGCGCATGTGCCAGTGCGGCCTCCGGGGCTCGGCCGACCTGGGCATGCTGATGAGCAAGTTGCAGATGGAGGACCTGCGCGTGGAGGCCGTCTTCCAGTCGCTGGATCCGCTGGTGGGCCTGCAGATGCGCCTGCACCAGATTGCCTCGGGGGCCCTCTACGCCTCCGCGCTGGAGGACTACCAGAGTCTCGAGGACAAAGTGGGCGACCAGGCCTTCGCCAACGACATCCTGGGGGACATCACCGGGCACCGGAGCCCGCGAGACGCGGGATGGCGGGTGCCCTCCGCGGGCAGCGTCTCCCGGGACGAGCTGTCGGACAACACGATGTGCGTGGGCGGCGGCGCGATGTGCAACCCGCTGCCCCTGACGGTGGCCCACCTGGTGGACGCCGCCATGGGCAGCCGTGGCTTCCACTTCGTCACGTCGCGCACGATGATGGACTACGTGGCGCACGACGCCAACCTGGCCTGGGTCATCACGCCCCCCGACATCGCCGCGGTCGTCGCGGGCGAGGGCACGACCTTCTTCGGCAAGCCGGGCCTGCAGTACCCGCTGTTTCCTCCCTATGCCCCGGCGGTGACGGCCGAGGACATCAGCCAGGTGGTCTACCTCTACAACCACGTCGCCCACGGCGGTGGCCCGCCCTGTCCCCTGGCCGTGGGTGGCTCGCTGCCGGCCTTCGCCCAGGTGGCCGCCTCGGGGGGCTTCGCGCCCATGCCGACGCATATCTGGCTGGGGGGCGCGGATCCGTCCCCCTTCATGAACCACATGCTGGCGCCGTGCCTGGGCGGTGTGTCGAGCTGCCCCGGCGTCTGGCCGCCCTTCATGGACTACAACCTGACGGAGCTGTGGCCCAACGGCGAGGGCAACAACTTCGGGCAGCCGAAGAACTTCGCCATCATCCAGCGCGACCGCAGCGCCATGCCGGCCGCGGATCAGGACCCGTGGAACCTGGCGTTCCGCTTCCGCTTCGAGGGCTCCAACCCCAACCCGAACGCGGGCCGGTTCGACAACCGCACCGCCACCATGGCGGACGGCACGCCCCTGGGGGTGCAGACGGCGCTGTCCACCGGCATCGCCTACTACCACCGCGGCAGCAGCGCGAGCTTCTCCCACTGGAGCGAGCCGCCCAACCTGCTCAACCCGTACTGGCGTGCCACGCTGGTTCCCGTGGACACCGACAACTCGGGCCTGGACGACGCCTTCCAGGCGCTGGGGGCCAGCTCTCCTTCTTCCGCCCAGATGATCCGGGAACTGCAGCGCGTGGGCTTCCAGGGGTTCCAGTGATGAGCCAGGTCATCCGGCGTCGTCGGCAGGTCCGCGGCCAGTCCATCGTGGAGGCGGCCATTGGCGTCACGCTGTTCGTGACGGTGCTGGTGTTCGGCATCCACTTCGCGGAGGTGGGCTTCCTGTCGCTGAAGGTGCAGGAGGCCGCGGTGTCCGCGCTGTGGAACGGCACGCACGGGGACATGCACACCATCCCGGTCGACTACGGCGATGGGCACGACTCCATGCGCCGCGCCGCGGAAGACGCGCAGGCGCGCTACGCGGACTTCAACGGCCTGTCGAGCGTCAACCACGGCGATGTCATCACCCAGGTCTTCACGCGCGGCTCGGACCTGCGGGTCAACTGCACGGAGAACGGCGCCCTGGAGTGGGAGGGCCCCTTCGTTACCCAGCTGGCCTACCGCGACGACAAGGGGACGGGATGCAGTTCGCAGGCGACCCTGAGCGCGTGGAACTTCCCCCGCTCGTTCCTGGATCGGGAGTCCGAGGGCGGGCTGTACAAGGCGGATCACATGGACCCCACCCGGGCCAGCTTCCAGGTGTGCGGCGTGGGCCGCGCGGTGTCGGGCCAGTGCAACGGCCGCTACTCCATGCTCATCGATGACTGGGGGCTCGCGGGCGAGCTGGAGTCCAGCACCTGTCTGCTGTTCCAGGACTGGGCGTTGCCGTGCACCAACATCCCGTTCTATTCGGCCACGAAGATCGTCTACGAGCCCACCGCGCTGCTGATTCCGACCTACGGCAGCCTCCTGGCGATGGAGGCCGTCTTCTGGAATCCGCTGCCGCCCCTGGTCCTTCGCAACCGCGAGAAGACCTTCTGGATGAGCGCGGCGGGCGAGGAGACCAACTTCATGCAGTACTTCACCATCCCCGCGCCGCTGGGCAACCTGTGGAACACCTCGCCCGGTGCGCTCATTGGCATCACCACGCCCCATTACGGGATCTCCTACACCGAGCGCTTCGGCAATGGCGGCTGCTTCCTTGGAAAGGATTGTTGAGATGAAGAACCGAAGCCTGCTGCCCGGCGGGATGCTGGCGCTGGTGCTGGGCGTGTGTCTGATGGCCCCCGCCGCGCACGCGGACAGCGCCTCCTGCAACACCGACTGCGCGACCAAGAACGGGGACACCCTCCAGGCCTGCATCAGCGCCTGTCCCGCGCCCGGCGACCCCGGCTCCGCGAAGGCGGACAGCAACCGCACCTGCTCCGTGCGCTGCACGCAGAAGTTCCAGACCCAGTTCAACCAGTGCAAGGCCCGCTGCCCCAAGGCAGACGGCGACACGGGTCCCAAGAAGGCGAATTCCGTCAAGGCCGCGCGTTCGCACCAGCGCTAGGGAATGGGCCGGATGACGCGTGTGCTTCGACGGTGGGTGCTGCTGCTGGCCCTGGGAGGTTCGGCTCCTGGCTGGGCACAGCGGGCGAACTTCACCTGGGAGATTCCCAAGACCGTCAGCGTGGTGGATGTGCCGGGGTCGGTGGACGCCAACGGGGTGCCGGTGAAGCTGCGCGCGGTGCGCAGCAAGGAGAAGCCGGACGTCATCGTCCGGCAGGTGGTGGAGCGCTTCCTGTCCTGGGGCTTCGTGGTGCCTCCCGGGTCGCAGCAGCCGCAGTTGATGCGCGAGCCCATGGTGACCGCCATCGACACGCGCAACTTCATCTCCTACACGGCCATCATCCAGGTGAACCCGGACGGCACCACCACGGTCATCCTGGGCGAGGCGAATCTGGGTGCGGCGAAGGCACCGCCTTCTTCCGGCCTGCCCGTCTTCCCCGGCGGGACGAAGGCGCTGACGGCGGAGACGGAAGGGACGCACACGGTGAGCTATACCGTGGCGAACAAGACGTCCGCGGACGTGGAGGCCTTCTACCGCGAGGAGCTGGGCAAGCGAGGCTACCGCGAGGTGCAGCCCCGCCTGTTCCGGTCCGCCACCGAGGAGCTCCAGCTCTCCCTGGGCGCCACCAAGGACGGTTCGATGGCGGTGCGACTGGTGCGCCGCGCGGCCGTTCCGGACGATGAGCTGTCATCGGGCAAGTGAAGGCCCCTGGATGAAGGACGACGTGACCGACATGAAGACCCGGGATGCGGTGCGAGGCTGGCTGGGATTGATGGCGCTGGGCGCCGTCCTGATGGCGCCCCAGGCGCTCGCGCAGACGTGCGAGGACAAGTGTTCCATCAGCGCCGCGCCCACGCTCAAGGCCTGTGTGAAGAAGTGCACCGCCAAGGACAAGTCGTGCTCGGAGACCTGCACGAAGAAGTTCCAGGCGCAGAAGGCCAAGTGCAGCAAGGGCTGCAAGGGCAAGAAAGGCAAGGCCACGCAGGAGCCGCACACGCACCACCACGACGAGTGAGTTGATTGAAGCTCCCGCGCGGGGGTGTTACGGCCGCTGGAGCCATGAGCGACGCCCCCTCCCGCAAGGACCTCGACGCCACCGTCCACCTGCCGCGCACGGAGTTCCCCATGAAGGGGAACCTGGCCCAGCTCGAACCGCGCCTGCTCGCGTGGTGGGCGGAAGCGGGCGTGTGGAAGAAGCTGCTGGAGAAGAACGCGGGCCGTGAGCCCTTCGTGCTGGCGGACGGGCCCCCGTACGCCAACGGCCACCTGCACGCCGGGCATGCGCTCAACAAGGTGCTGAAGGACATCGTGGTGAAGTTCCGGAACCTGTCCGGACGCCCGTGCGACTTCATCCCCGGCTGGGACACGCATGGGCTCCCCATCGAGCAGGCGGTGGAGAAGCGGCTGAAGGAGCAGAAGCTCGACAAGCGCACCCTGTCGCGCGACGCGCTGCTGGAGCGCTGCCGCGAGTACGCGCTGGAGTTCGTGGACATCCAGCGCACGGAGTTCCAGCGGCTGGGCGTCTTCGGCACGTGGGACGCGCCCTACCGGACGCTCGACTTCGCCTACGAGGCGCAGGAGCTGCGCGAGCTGGCCACGTTCGCCCGGCGGGGCATGCTCTACCGGCGCAAGAAGCCGGTGGCGTGGTGTCTCCAGGACCAGACGGCGCTCGCCGAGGCGGAGGTGGAGTACGCGGAGCACACGTCGCCGTCGGTGTACGTGGCCTTCGACGCGGGACCCTCGCTGGCGGAACGGCTGCCGCAGCTGCGCGGCGAGCGCGTGTCCTTCGTCATCTGGACCACCACGCCCTGGACGCTGCCGGCCAACCTGGCCATCGCGGTGAACCCGACGTTCGAGTACGTCTTCTACCGGCTCGGCGACCGCGTGCTGTGCGTGGCCAAGGACCTGCTGGCGAAGGTGCTGGCGGAGGTGAAGGCGGACGAGCTGGCGGTGAAGCACGTGCAGCTTCCCACCGGGGAGGTGTCTTCGCCGGCGCTGGTGGACCCCTCGCGCATCGTCGCGTACGCCACGGGCGAGGACCTGGAGCACGTGACGTACCAGCACCCGTTCTACGAGCGGCAGGGCCGCGTGCTCCTGGGCGGGCACGTCACGCTGGAGGCGGGCACGGGGCTGGTGCACACGGCGCCGGGGCACGGCCAGGAGGACTACGAGCTCGGGCTCGCGTACGGCCTGGACATCTACAACCCGGTGCGTGCGGACGGCCGCTACGACGACACGGTGGGCGAGGTGCTCGCGGGCCGGCGCGTGTTCGATGCGAACGCGACGGTGCTGGACCTGCTGGTGCAGCGGGGCGCGCTGCTCAATGACAGGACAGACACCGTCACGCACAGCTATCCGCACTGCTGGCGCTGCCACCAGCCCGTCATCCAGGCCGCGACCTACCAGTGGTTCATCCCCATGGACGCGCCCTTCCACGGAACGCAGACGTTCCGGCAGGCGGTGCTGGAGCAGGTGGACCGGGTGCGGTGGGTGCCGTCGTGGGGGCACTCGCGGATCCGGGGCATGCTGGAGGGCCGTCCGGACTGGTGCATCAGCCGGCAGCGCAGCTGGGGCGTGCCCATTCCCATCGCGTACTGCGACGGGTGCGATGAGTCCGTCGTGTCTCCGGAGGTGATGGAGCGCGTGGCGGCGGCGGTGGAGAAGGAGGGCGCGGGCGTGTGGTACCGCACGCCGGTGAAGGACTTCCTCGGAGAGGACTTCCGGTGTCCCCGCTGTGGGAAGGGTGAGTTCCACCGGGAGACAGACATCCTGGACGTGTGGTTCGACTCGGCGTGCATGTTCTCCGCGGTGCTGGGCACGCGGCAGCGCGTGCCGGCGGACCTGTTCCTGGAGGGGAGCGACCAGCACCGGGGCTGGTTCCATTCCTCGATGCTGGTGTCGGTGGGCACGCGCGACGTGGCGCCCTACAAGGCGTGTCTCACGCACGGCTTCGTGGTGGATGGCCACGGCGAGAAGATGTCCAAGAGCCGGGGCAACACGGTGGCGCCGGACAAGGTCATCCAGCAGTACGGCGCGGAGGTGCTGCGGCTGTGGGTGGCGGCCAGCGACTACCGCAACGACGTGCGCCTGTCGGACGCCATCCTCAAGGGGCTGTCGGAGGGCTACCGGAAGATCCGCAACACCCTGCGCTACGCGCTGGGCAACCTGCACGACTTCGACCCGGCGAAGGACGCGGTGCCGGCGGAGGCGTTGTTGCCATTGGACCAGTGGGCGCGCGGTCGGCTGGCGCAAGTGGCGGCGCGGGTGCGGCAGGCCTACGAGGACTATGAGTTCCACCTCGTCTACGCGACGGTGGTGGACTTCTGCGCCAGTGACCTGTCCGCGGTGTACTTCGACATCCTGAAGGACCGGCTCTACACGGCGAAGGCGGACGGGGCCGCGCGCCGGGGGGCGCAGACGGTGCTGCACGAGGTCCTCACGGTGCTGCTGCCCCTCTTGGCGCCGGTGATGAGCTTCACGGCGGAGGAGGCGTGGCAGCACCTGCCGGGCGTCCGCGCCCAGAGCGTGTTCCTGGCGGGCTTCCCCGAACCCGTGGCGGCGCTGTCGCCTGAGCTGGCGGAGCGGTACGCGAAGCTGTTCGCGGTGCGGAGCGCGGTGCAGGGCGTGCTGGAGGTGGCGCGGCGGGACAAGCGCATCGGCGCGTCGCTGGAGGCGCGCGTGGTGCTGACGGCGGAAGGGGCGGTGCGGGAGCTGCTCCAGGCGCACCTGGCGGAGCTGCCCGGGCTGTTCATCGTGAGTCAGGTGGAGCTGTCCGACGCGGCCTCCGAGGCGGCTCGGGCGCTGGACGTGTCGCAGGCGTTCGGTGATGGCGTGTCCCTGTCCGTGGAGGTGCTGCCGGCCCTGGGGACGAAGTGCCCTCGCTGCTGGGTGTATTCAGAAGCGGTGGGGCAGGGCGATGAGGTGTGCCTCAAGTGCCGTGAGGCATTGGGCTGAAGTGTCTGGAGTTGAAGGCGCGGGTCAGGCGGGTTGTTCCAGTCCGCGCAACGTGTCCACCAGGGCCTGCATGCGTTGGTGGTGCGTGCCGGGCCAGAAGACGCGCTGGCAGCTGGGGCACTGGTGGAAGTGGGTGTGGCGTTCGGCGACGCCTTCGGGGACGCGGTCCTGCACCTCGTCCGGGGTCGCCGTGGACAGTGGCGCGTTGCAGGCCATGCAGCGGGAGAAGGGCCGCATGCGCGACGTCAGTCCGTAGCGGCGCACCACCTCCACCAACTGGTCCGCCGGGTCCGTGGCGCGCGGGTAGTAGCCGTGCTCCACCTCCGAACGCTTGAGCACGCCCAGGTCCCTCGTGAGCAGCACCCGCGACTCGTCGTGTGACAGGCGCGCCAGGTGGTCGTCCGCGAAGTCGTTGCGCCACAGGGTGTCGAAGCCGAGCATCCGCAGGAACCCCGACAGCCGCCCCAGCCCCACGTCCAGCACGAAGCGCGGCATCGCCGGGAGCGGCGATCCCACGCGGGCCTCCTGCGGCACCTGTGGCGCCTGGAACGCGGGGTAGACGTCGAGCCGCGTGTCCGCTTGTGCCCGGTGCGCGAAGCCCACCGGCGCGTCGTCCACCAGCACCACGTCCACTTCCGGGTGCGGTGGCCCCAGCGACTCGATGAGGTCCTTCACCGACGGGCTGCCCTGCAGCGCCTGCGTGAACACCCGCCCCCGACGCTCCGGTGCGAGGAAGTCGTTCAGCGCGCCGTGGAACTCCACCGTGAGCTGCCGTGGTGACATCCTGGATTCCTCACGTCGTGCTGCGTCGCGGCTGGGCGGGCAGGGTTCTCAAGTTCTGTGAATGAGAGAGGAGACTTCCTCACGGGCCGTTGGAGGACAGCACGCCTGAAAACTTCTATAATCACGCGCGAGTCGGCGCGCCGAAGCCGATAGCTCCTCCCCCCGCTCCCCTCGGAAGCAAGGATTCAGGTCCACGTATGTCCATGAAGCTCCCCCCCTTTCTCCGAGCGTTCGTGGCGCTCGGTGTCCTGGTGCTTGCCTGTGGCCCGGACGAATCGCCCCTTCCTCCGAGCGGAATCACGGATGCCGGGACCCAGGGCGACGCGGGCACGGACGCGGGGGCTTGGACCTCGTGTGATCCGGCGGCCGATACGGACGCGAGCACGTGCGGGACGAGCGCCTCCTGTGTCTCCATGGAGCTCCCTCAGGGGAACTTCTGCGCGGACATTTGCAGCGACCTGACCCCCTGCCGGGCACCGGGCGCCTACTGCTGTCTCACGCCTCCTGATCAGGACACGGGCGTATGTCTGACCGTCGATGAATGCATCCGGCGGAACTCCGATGGGGGCACAGGAGGCGACGGGGGCATTCCTCCCGACGCGGGCCCTCGTGACGCGGGTCATACCGATGGCACCCCGGACGCGGGCACCGCGGTCGACGCGGGTTCCTCTGTCGACGCGGGCAGCGCGGTCGACGCGGGTTCCTCTGTCGACGCGGGCAGCGCGGTCGACGCGGGTTCCTCCGTCGACGCGGGCAGCGCGGTCGACGCGGGTTCCTCTGTCGACGCGGGCAGTGCGGTCGACGCGGGCTCCTCCGTCGACGCGGGCAGCGCGGTGGACGCCGGCTCCACGGTCGACGCAGGCTCCTCCGTCGACGCGGGCAGCGCGGTGGACGCCGGCTCCACGGTCGACGCAGGCTCCTCCGTCGACGCAGGCTCCTCCGTCGACGCAGGCTCCTCCGTCGACGCGGGCACCTCGGATGGCGGCTCGGACTCGGACGGCGGCTACACGCAGATCCGCATCATGGCGGCCAACATCACCAGCGGGAACGGTCAGGACTACGACCCGGGCCACGGCCTCCGGCTGATGCAGGGCGTGAAGCCCGACGTCGTGCTCATCCAGGAGTTCAACTACAAGTCGAACTCCGTGGCGGACATCCGCGACATGGTGGACACGAACTTCGGCACGGGCTTCTCGTACTACCGCGAGACCGGGGCGCAGATCCCCAACGGCATCATCAGCCGCTTCCCCATCATCGAGTCGGGCGAGTGGAAGGACCCCAAGGTGTCCAACCGCGACTTCGCCTGGGCGCGCATCGACATCCCGGGGCCGCACGACCTCTGGGCCGTCAGCGTGCACCTGCTCACCAGCAACGGCACCGACCGCAACGCCGAGGCTACGAGCCTGGTGAACTTCATCAAGGGCAAGTTCTCCCAGGACGGCGTCCCGGCCAGCGACTACCTGACCATCGGCGGCGACTTCAACACCGACACCCGCTCCGAGTCCTGCCTCACCACCTTCAAGCAGGTGGTGACCACCGTCGGGCCGCACCCCGCCGACAAGAATGGCAAGGACGGCACCAACGCGGGCCGCAGCAAGCCCTATGACCACGTGCTCGTGGACGACGACCTGTACCTGTACCGGGTGCCCACCGTGATTGGCGGCAGCAGCTTCGCCAACGGCCTCGTCCTGGACAGTCGCGTCTACATCCCGATTGCGGAGATCTACCCCGCGCTGTCGAGCGACAGCGGTGCCTCCGGCATGCAGCACATGGGCGTCGTGAAGACGTTCCTCACGCCCAACTTCTAGCCGGCGCAACACGGCGCGGCCGGGCACCCCACGGTGCCCGGCCGGGCCCTCAGAAGCTCCACTTGTGCTTGTTCCTCGCCAGGAAGCGGGACACCGGCGGGATGCGCGCGATGAGCGGCGTGAGCACGAACACCGCCGCCAGCCGCAACGGCCTCACCACCTGCGACGCCACGTAGGCCGCGCCCCACGCGCCCGCCTGCGCCCCGGTGCCCTGCGGCTGGAAGCCCGCCCGGATGGCCATCCAGAAGCCCACGATGACCAGGCCGAAGATGACGTAGTTCACCGCGAGGGCCAGCGGGCCGTAGTCCACCAGCAGCGCCTTGAAGCGCGCCAGCAGCGAGGGCTTCCCTGCCGGGG
>NZ_RAWB01000347.1 GCF_003612055.1 Corallococcus llansteffanensis | reverse complement strand
CGAGGAGACGACGAAGGAAACCACCGCGACTGCCCAGGTCCGTGCACCCATGACGACGAAGACTCCCGGAGGAACGTGCGAAGAGGCGCGGCGGTCGACCGTGCCGACGGGGACTGGAGGTGTCCCCGTCAGCGTCGGAAGACCGCCGCCTGCCGCGACCGATGCGGGTCCTACTGTGCTTCGGCGGCGCCCGCGATGACGATCTTCCCGTCGGACTGCACGACGACGGAGCGTGCGGCCTCGTCCAGCTTGCCGGCGATGACGTTCACCGTGACGATGCCACCGGTGCCGAAGGTGGTGTCGCGCGTGCCGTCCAGGTTGAAGCGCGCGACCGCGAAGCGGTTGTCCCCGCCCTCGGTGACGAAGCCCGTGGCGTACACCTTGCCGTCCTGGCCGAAGGTCACGCCCCAGAGGCGGTCGTTGGCCGTGTCGGAGAAGGCCACCACGCCATTGAACTCCTGGCCGGTGGTGACGTTGCGGATGAGCAGGATGGCGTCGTCGTCCTCGCCCGCCTTCGCGCTGTAGCCGGCGGCGGCGACGTACTCCGCGCTGCCCGTGTCGAAGGTCGCCACGTCGTAGAAGGCCTCATCCGTGCGGCCGAAGTCGTACGTCTTGAAGCCCTCGTTGAAGCCGGTCACCGTGGCCGGCTGGCCGTTCGCGGTCACCTGCACCGCCATGGCGTCGATCTCGCCGGTCTTCACGGTGCCGCTGCCCACCATGAACACGCTGTCGTCCTTGAGGACCACCGCGTCACGGCCGCGGTCGTTGTCGCCGTTCAGGTTCAGGATGAACGCGCCATTGGTGCCGTACGTGGAGTCGAGCACGCCCGCCGCGCTGTAGCGGAAGGAGATGAGGTCCACCGTGTTGCCCGCCACGCCCGCCGCGCGGCCGTAGCCGGTGGTGACGTAGGCGCCCGTGGACTGACGGACGGCGGCGTAGGCCTCGGAGATGCCCCACTCCTTCGTCGGGTCGTTCGTGGCGAACGGCGCCGAGTTCAGCACGCCCTTGGAGCCGAAGGTGGCGTCCACCGTGCCCGCCTCGTCCAGGCGCATCAGCACGATGCGGTTGGCGCTCTGCGCGCCCACGCCCGTGGGCTGGCCCAGGTAGCCGGCGGAGAGGATCTTCCCGTCCGCCTGCACGAAGCCGTGGCGCGCCGAGTCCCCCAGGCCGCCGATGTCCAGCACGTACAGACCCTTGCGCGTGGCGGCCGCGTTGAAGGTCTCGTCCAGCGCGCCGCCCGCGGTGAGCCGGGCGACCACGCGGTCGGTGTCCGTGCGCGTGCCTTCCGCCTTCTTGGTGCCGAAGACCACCAGCCGGTCCTGCGCGTCGCGGCTGAGGCTCCACATGGAGTCGCGCACCGTGCCCGCGCCCGCACCCAGGTTCAGCCGCGCGATGCCGTTGCCGCCCGCGCCGAAGGTGTTGTCCACCGTGCCGTTGGTGTTGAACCGCACGAACGCCAGGTCCGTGTCCGGGGTGACGGTGCCGGCGTCGGTGCCCGCGTCCGTGGTGCCGGCGTCGGTGCCCGCGTCCGTGGTGCCGGCGTCGGTGCCCGCGTCCACCGTGGTGCCCGCGTCCGGCGTGGGGGTGGGCTCGTCATCGCCGCAGCCGCCCAGCGAGGTCATCGCGAGGCCAACGACCAACATGCCAGGCAGCAGCTTCTGGAGGCTCCGGTGCTTCCTCTGAGTCGACATCTTTTCCCCTCGGGTGGGTCATGGTCGAAAATGAAAACGATTATCAAATTCAGCCATGTAAACGGGGCGTCTGCGTAGACCGGGGGGTAGGTGAAGTCAAGGCGTCGGCCGACACCCAGGGGGGGAACCGTCGCTTCGAGAATGATTGTCAGTCTCAACATTGGTTGATACGTCGGCGGGCATGAATCCCTCGCGAACCCGTCCTGCCGCGCCCTCCCGTTGGGGAGTGAGGGCCGTGGCGTTGACCGCGTTGCTGTGCGCGGCGTGCAGTGACAACAAGCCCAAGCCGGTGGATCCGCCGCCCACGGGTGGGACGGACGTGCGGGCGGAGCTGTTGAGCGCGGCGGGGGCCTGCATGCTGACGACGGCGCGCGACTTCCTGCCGAAGGCGACGGCGCTGCAGGCGGCGACGGTGGCGCTGCGGGACGCGCCGGACGCGGCGACGGTGGCGGCGGCGCGCGCGGCGTACCACGAGGCGATGGACGTCTGGCAGGTGGCGGAGGTGATGCAGGTGGGGCCGGCGGCGCCGCGCAGCAACCCGGGCGGCGGGGAGCTTCGCGACAACATCTATTCGTTCCCGCTGAGCAACCGGTGCTCCGTCGAGGAGCAGCTCGTGTCGAAGGGCTACGAGTCGGCCAGCTTCTCCTCCAGCCTGGTGACGCGGCGCGGGTTCCTGGCGCTGGAATACCTGCTCTTCTACGAGGGCGCGGAGACGGCGTGCGGTCCCAACTCGCCCATCGTGGCGCAGGGGACGTGGGCGGCGCTGTCCGCGGACGAGCGGGCGTCGCGCAAGCGGGCGTACGCGGCGGTGGTGGCGGCGGACGTGCACACGCGCGCGCAGGCGCTGGTGGACGCGTGGGTGCCGGAGGGCGGGAACTTCCAGAAGACGCTGGCGACGGCGGGCCCGGGCAACGCGGTGTTCCCGTCCACGCAGGTGGCGCTCAACACGCTGAGCGACGCGCTCTTCTACGTGGAGCGCGAGGGCAAGGACCAGAAGCTGGCCCGCCCGCTGGCGCTGCGCGACTGCGCGTCGGACACTTGCCCGGAGCTCCTGGAGTCGCAGTTCGCGGGCCGCTCCAAGCAGAACCTGCGCCTGAACCTGGTGGGCTTCCGCCGCATCGTGGAGGGCTGCGGCGCGGACTACGCGGGGCCGGGCTTCGACGACGTGCTGGTAGCGGCGGGCGCGGAGGCCGTGGCCACGCGGCTGCGCCAGCAGGTGGTGGAGGCCGAGGCGGCGCTGGCCGCGGTGGAGGAGGCGGACCTCAAGGAGGCGCTCGCCCAGGACAAGCCGTCCGTCCAGCGCGTCTACGACGACTTCAAGGGCATCACGGACGTGCTGAAGACAGACTTCATCACCACGCTGGACCTGGAGCCGCCGGCGGGTCTCGAGGGAGACAATGACTGAGTCCGCCGGAGGCGGGGGCCTTGCGTCCCCGCGTCCGTGGGCACGGCTCTGGGCGTGGCTGCTCGCGCCCCGGGACATCGCCGCGCTGGCGGCGTTCCGGGTGGCGCTGGGGCTGCTCATCACCGTGTCGGCGGCGCGCTTCCTGGCCTACGGCTGGGTGGGCGTGCTGTTCGCGCAGCCGAAGTTCCGCTTCACCTACTGGGGGTTCGGCTGGGTGCCGGCCATTCCCGCCGCGTGGCTGCCCGCGCTCTTCGTGGCGCTGGGCGTGCTGGGCGTGCTGTTGATGGTGGGGCTGTTCTACCGGGTGACGGTGGTGCTGCTGTTCGCGGTGTTCGCCTACGTGCAGCTGCTGGACGTGACGAACTACCTCAACCACTACTACCTGGTGAGCCTGCTGCTGGCGCTCCTGTGCTTCGTGCCGGCGCACCGGGCCTTCTCCGTGGACGCGTGGTGGAGGCCCGCGCTGCGGCGGGACACGCTGCCGGCGTGGTGCACGCTGCTGCTGCGCTTCCAGGTGGCGGTGGTCTACGTGTTCGCGGGGCTGGCGAAGCTCACCTCCGACTGGCTGGTGCACGCGCAGCCGCTCAACATCTGGCTGGCCGCGCGCACGGGGCTGCCGTGGGTGGGGCCGCTGTTGGAGGAGCGCTGGGTGGCGTACGCGGCCGCCTGGGGCGGGATGCTGTTCGACAGCACCATCGTGCTGTTCCTCCTCTGGCGCCGCACGCGCCCGTTCGCCTACGTCGTGGTGCTGGGCTTCCACGCGGTGACGTTCGCGCTGTTCCCCATCGGGATGTTCCCCTTCATCATGGTGACGGGGGCGCTGGTGTTCTTCGACCCGTCGTGGCCGCGCGCGCTCTGGGCCCGCGTCCGGCGCCTGCCGTGGCACGGCGTCGCGCCTCCGTCCGGCGTCGCGGTGGAGGTGCCCGGCTGGAAGGGGCGGGTGGCGCTGGGCGCGGCGGTGTTCTACGCGCTCCTCCAGGTGCTGCTGCCGCTGCGCACCCACGCCTATGGCGGCAACGTGCTGTGGCACGAGCAGGGCATGCGCTTCTCCTGGCGGGTGATGACGCGGGAGAAGAACGGCAGCGCGACGTTCGTGGTGCGCGACAGCGTCACCGGCCGGCAGTGGCACGTGCCGCCCGGGCAATACCTGACGCGGTTGCAGGAGCGGGAGATGGCGGTGCAGCCGGACCTCATCCTGCAACTGGCCCACCGCATCGCGAGGGACTTCGAGGCGACGACGCACCACCCCGTGGAGGTGCGGGCGGACGTGCGGGTGTCCCTGAACGGCCGGCTGTCGGAGCCGCTGGTGGACCCCACGGTGGACCTGGCGCGACAGGAGGACGGGCTGGGACCCAAGCCGTGGATCCTCCCCGCCCCCGTGTCGCCGCCGGTGCACCTGCGCCCCACGCGCGCCGCGCAGGCCCGCGGGCGCTGACGGCCTCCTGCTCCCCGCCTACTCCAGCGGCGCGGGAAAGGCCGGCAACGCGGCGAAGTGCTCGGGCACGTGCTGTTGGATCACGCGGGCGTTGGATTCCTTCGCCAGCGCCTCCACGCGGCGCATCGACTCGAGCGTCTGTTCGCGGTTGCTGTTGTAGATGGGCACGAGGTGCCGCTCGCGCGACTCGCGCAGCGGCCACAGGTCGCCGGTCAGCAGGATGGCGCCGGACTTCGCCGTCTTCAGCAGCAGCACGGTATGTCCGGGCGTGTGTCCCGGCGCCTGGTGGATCGTCACGGTGCCGTCGCCGAACACGTCGTAGGCGCCGTCGCCTTCGATGACCACGGGCTTCACGTGTTCCAGGGCGCTGTAGTGGGGGATCTCTCCGCGCTCGCGGGCTGTTTCAGAGAACGCCGCCGCGAGCTCCTCCGCGTCGACGATCCACTTCGCGCTGGCGAACAGGTTGGCGTTGCCCGCGTGGTCGAAGTGCATGTGCGAGAACGACAGGAAGTCGATGTCGGCGGGTGCCAGCCCGAGCTCGCCGAGCTGGGCGGTGAGCTTCTTGGGGACCTCGAAGCGCATCGGCGCGCCCTGGGGCTGCATACCGCCCGGCATGTCCGCGATGGCTTCGGCGAAGCCGGTGTCCCAGAGCAGATCGCCCTTCGGATGGCGGATCAGGTAGCACGGATTGACGCCTTCGCCGCCGACGCCCTTCATCGATCCATCGTCCGCCATGGAGCCGAAGTCGGACGCCTGCACGTGGCCGCAGTCGATCGTGTAGAGCTTCACGGCGGGCGGCGCCGCGACGGTGGACGTCCGCGCGGCGGGGTGCTGGCTGGCGCAGGCGGTGAGCGCGAGACAGGCGGACAACAGGCGGATGGTTTTCATGGCATCGCTCCGGCGGGAACCAGTCGGTGGAGAAGCAGGCGGGGGAAGCACCGTGTCGGGTCTGCTTCTACCGCCATTCTGCGTCGCCCTTCACGGAAGGACCTTGGGGTTGGAAATCAGCTGGCGCAGCGGAGCGTCCTGGCCCAGCGCGATGAAGGGTGCCCAATGGTGAGGATGGGGCTTGATGGCACGCAGCCAGCGCATTGCCTCGCGCAGCGCGCTGGCTCGGCCCTGCCCCGCCAGCAGGTTGCGGTAGTAGGCCTCCATCAGCGTGCTCGTCGTCTCGTCGTTCACCTTCCACAGGCTCATCACCACCGTCTCCGCTCCCGCCACCACGAAGGCTCGGCGCAGCCCGTACACTCCCTGACCCTGCTTGACGTCGCCTCGCCCGGTGTCGCAGGCGCTGCTCGGAGATGGCGAAGGCGCGCGCGAACAGCGGAATGGCCGCGCCGAGGCGATGCTGGGCCAGTTTGTGGATGGCGAGGTTGTTGAGCGCTTTGGCGACATCAGGATGATTCGGGCCGAGGGCCGCTTCGCGCATGGCGAGTCCGCGCTGAACCAGTGGCTCAACTCGGGCAAAGTCCCTTTGAAGCCGGTGCCACCGTCCGAGCAGGTTCAAACAGGTGGCGATCTCTGGGTGCGAGCCCCGAGCACCGCCTCCCGCAGCGCGAGCGCCTGTTCGCCCTTCACGATGGCCTCTGCGTACTTGCCTGCCTTGTCGAGCGCTGTTCGCCTCTTCGAAGGCCTTCTGCGCCTGCCGCAGCCGCGCATCCGGTGGCGGCTCACCGCCCGCCGCTCCCGCCGCACAGCACAGGGCGACCACCGCCATCCACCCGAGAACCCGCCGCATGTCTTCCCACCTTGCGCTACTTGCCTGCGCGAAGGCACGCCACGGTGGCCTCGAAGCCCTAGTCATAGATGGCATGAATTTGTGAGCGTCAAGGCAGTTGCTGTGTGAAAGGATTCAGCTGAGGCGGAAAATTCCCTGGCGCTGGGGCATCCCTCCTGTCCTTTTCGATTTGCCCTAACTCCAAATTAAATCTACCGCCCGGGCCCACATGAGGGAGTCACGCATTGTGGCGATGTAAGTGCCTGATTTGACTCATGAAGAACCCGGTTTGGCCGGCGGACCTCGAATTCTTTGCATGACTTTCGGCCGCGCGGGCTCATTCCTTTCGACGGTAGGGGGGGCCCCCGCCGCATCGCCGAGGCGGGCGGCGGGGCTCGGCTCCGTCGAATCTGGCACGTCGGCATCTACAATCCCTGGAGGGGAAAGATACGAATTCAATCATTGGTGTTCCGTAGTGTGTGCAGTGCAGCCCTGGTCGGATCTCTCCTGGCAGGGTGCGGGGGCGAGACTGGCGCCACCCTGAGGGTTCGGAGTCACCGGAATCCAAGGGAGTCGCCACCACGGTCGCCACGGGGCTTCCGTCGTGTGCTCCCACTGGGAGCCCGTGTGGAGCAAGTGGATCGGTTGGTACATTTTCGATCTCAAGCGCTGCGCGGATGTCGACGGACTCGAGTGGTGGGTCGCTCAATACAACAGCAACAACGGTTGCTTGCCGTCCACCCACTACGAGGGCTACGGCTCCAAGGACGCCTGCTTCCGCGCCAATTTCCAGCGCGCCGGGGCAACTCATTCACCGAGGCGCTGTCGACGGGTCACATCGCCTGCCTGGACGAGTACGGCGCTTGCGGTCCGCGCGCGGTGTATCCCTGGAGCAACGTCGCGGGCGCCGGAACGCTCTGCAAGTACCGGCCCTGAGCTGGTCTGGTGTCTTTTGAGGTGTGAGCCGGAATTCACTTCCTGCCGGCTCACATCCCTTGAGTTTTGCCTCTCTTGATCTTGGTATTGAAATGGTAGTTGTTGAAGGACTCGAAAGGAGCGTTACCATGAGGAAGTCGAAGTTGATGAAGTTGATTGCGTTGAGTTCAGTTCTGTTTGTCGGTGCCATCTTGGGACTCTCTTCGGAGGCGCATGCTCAGTGGACTCCTCCGCCCCCTCTGCAGACGGGTCCGGGAGTCCTGTATAAGATTGTGAATGTAAACAGCGGGAAGGTCCTGGATATAGCATTCAATTCCAAGGAGGCGAGCTACAGGCTTCATCAGTGGGAGTACTTGGGTTTGCCGAGCCAGAAATGGTATCTTGCCGGCAGTGAAGCGGGTGGGTATGTGGTTTTCAATCTGAACAGCGGTTTGGTGATGGAGCAGACGATTCCGCTGTATGGCGATGGGGCAAAAATCTGGCAGTGGTGGCCTAATGGCACGACCCAGCAGAATTGGAGGATCAGTAACGTAATGCCCACCACTATCTGGAATAGTCTCAGTGGTAAGGTTGTTGATGTTGAGCATAACGGAACGGGCAATGGCGCGCATATCCATCAATGGCAGATCACGCCAGGAGTTCAGAGCCAGTTGTGGAGGTTCGAGCGAGTCAACTGATGCTTCATGAGTGGCTGCGCGATGCGCGCCGTCGGCTCGCTCCGGAAGGATGAAAAACGGCCCGCTTCTCAATCGAGGGGCGGGCCTTGTTGTTTTTGCACTCCTGGGTCTCGTGGCACGCGCGCTCCGTCGAACCAGGCCTGTGTCGCCTCGACCTGCGTAGCAGCCGGGCCCACCTGTCGTGGGTTGAGGTACTGGGCATTGGGCACCAATGCCTTGCAGGTGCGCGATGGGGACGACATTCGCCTCGCGGGCAGCCTGCCGCGACTGCCTGCTCCCCCCGAGGGGAACCACACGAAGTGCGGGAGAGCCACGGACGTGGGGGGCTCTCACTGACGATGTTGGATTGCTTCGCGCACACTCCTCTAGCGGCGTGAGCCCACGGCGGAGGCCGTGTCCGGCTCCGCCTCCCGCTGCCCAGAGGACGTCGTGAGCGGCGGGGCGTCCAGATAGCGCGCCAGGGCCCGGCCCACGGAGTCCACCTGCGGCGGCTGGAGCACGGAGTAGTGCGTGCCGGGCACGTCCACCACCTCGATGCTGTCCGTGAGTGCGGCCCAGCCCCGGGTGCGGTCGCCGCCCTCGTCCACGTTGGCCTCGGTGCCGCGCAGCATCAGCACGGGCACCCGCAGCGGGCGCAGGACGTGGCCGGAGAGCGCACTGATGCAGGCGTTGAACACGCGCTGCCGCCGCTGGAGCCAGGCGAGGTTCACCTCCGGGCCGAAGGCGCCCACGCGCTGGCCCTCTTCGAGCAGGTGCGGCAGCAGCTTCGCCGCGTCCCCCGCGGGCACGTGCGCCGGCAGCTCCTCCGACAGGCCGGTGGTGTGGGCCAGGTTCACGGTGAAGAGCTGGCCCAGCGTCGCGGCGTCCTCCATGCGCGTGCCCTGTGCGTAAGACGTGGGGCTGGGTTCGATGAAGACGAGCCGCTCCACCTCCTCGCCGCGCTCCAGGAGCTGGCGGGCCATCTCGAAGGCGACGACGGCGCCCATGGACCAGCCGCCCAGGCGGTAGGGGCCGTGGGGCTGCACGGTGCGCACGGCCTCCAGGTGCAGCGCCGCCAGGTCCTCCAGCGAATCCACCGCGCCCTGGCCGTTCTCCAGCCCCGGAGCCTGGAGCCCGTGGAAGGGCTGCTCTTTTCCCAGCTGCCGCGCCAGCTCCGCGTACCCCCACACGGTGCCGCCAATGGCATGCACGCAGAAGAAGGGCGTGAGCGTGCCTTCGGGTTGCAGGGGCACCAGCAGGTCGCCGGGCGTGGGGCCCAGGCGCAGCCGGGACAGCGGCGCTTCAGGCGCGGCCACCGCCTGCTCCAGGAGGGCGCGCAGGTGTCCGGCCCAGCGCGTGGCGGTGGCGGGCTCGAAGAGGTCGCTGTTGTACTCCAGCACGCCGGTGAGGCCGGCTTCCGCCTCCTCCCACAGGGCCAGCGTCAGGTCGAACTTGGCGGACTGGCGCTCCACGTCCACGAAGCGCAGGGACAGCCCGGGGCCCATGGGCTGGGACACCGGCGCGTTCTCCAGCACGAACAGCACCTGGAACAGCGGCGAGCGGCCCGCGTCCCGCGCGGGACGGACGGCCTCCACCACCCGGTCGAAGGGCACGTCCTGGTGCGCGTAGGCCCCGAGCGTCACCTCGCGCACGCGGCCCAGGAGCGCGTGGAAGCTGTCCCCTTCCGACACGCGGGTGCGCAGCGCGAGCGTGTTCACGAAGCAGCCGAGCATGTCCTCCAGCTCCGGCGCCGGCCGCCCCGCGATGGGCGAACCCACCACCACTTCATCCTGCCCGCTGAGGCGCGACAGGAGCGCCTGGAAGCCCGCGAGCAACACCATGAAGGGCGTGACGCCCTCGCGGTGACCCAGCGCCTTCACCGACTCCGACAGCGCGGTGCCCAGACGCACCGGCACGCGGCCGCCCCGGAACGTCTGCGCGGCTGGACGCTGCTTGTCCGTGGGCAGCTCCAGCGCGATGGGCGCTCCGGCAAGCTGGTGACGCCAGTAACCCAGTTGTGACTCCAGGACCTCGTCCCGCAGCCACGCGCGCTGCCAGACGGTGTAGTCCACGTACTGCAACGGGAGCGCGGGGAGCGACGGCGACTGGCCCGTGGAGAAGGCCTCGTAGAGCGAGGACAGCTCACGGGTGAGCACGGCGGAGGACCAGCCGTCGGAGATGATGTGGTGCATCGTCACCACGAGCAGGTGGTGCTGCGCGCCCAGCCGCACCAGCAGGCCTCGCACCAGCGGGCCCTGCGTCAGGTCGAACGGCACCTCCGCCTGGTCCGCCGCGAGCGCGAGCGCCTCCTGTTCGCGGGACGCCTCCGGCACGCCCTGCAGGTCCACGAAGGCGAGCGACGGCGGCAGCTCCGGCAGGACGACCTGCACGGGCCCCTCGGCGTCCTCGCGGAACACCGTGCGCAGCGTCTCGTGGCGCTGGTGCAACGCGTGGAAGCTTTGCACCAGCGCCTTCGCATGCAGCGGCCCCATCAGGCGCAGGGCCGCGAGGATGGTGTACGCGCTGCTTCCGGGCTCCAGCCGGTCCAGGAGCCACAGTCGCTGCTGGGCGAAGGACAGCGGCAGGCGGCCCGTCCTCGGCACCGGCAGCAGCGGCGGCACGATAGGGCTCGAGTTTCCCGCGTCCCGCGCGGCGTCCACCCGGACGGCGAGCGCCTCCAGCGTGGGCGCGTCGAAGAAGGCGTGGAGGGGCAGCTCCACGTGCAGCGAGGCACGCAGCCGCGACACCACCTGCGTCGCGAGCAGCGAGTGGCCTCCCAGTTCGAAGAAGTGGTCGGTGATGCCCGCGCGCTCCACGCCCAGCACCTGCTGCCAGAGGCCCGCGAGCAGCGTCTCGGTGGGGGTGCGGGGCGCCTCGTAGGGCCGGGGGC
>NZ_RAWB01000346.1 GCF_003612055.1 Corallococcus llansteffanensis | reverse complement strand
GTGTTGGTGGGGGACCTGGTGGCGAAGGGGCCGGACTCGGCGGGCGTGGTGCGAAGGGCGAGGGAGCACGGCTTCCGGGCGGTGCGGGGCAACCACGACGCGCACGTGTTGCGCTGGCACGCGGGCAAGGCGGCCAAGGGCAAGAAGCTGAAGCCGGAGCACCGGCAGGTGTTGGACACGCTGACGGCGGACGACTGGGCGTACCTGGGAGCGCTGCCCTCCTACGAGCACTTCCCGGACCTGAACGTGGTCGCGGTGCACGCGGGGCTGGTGCCGGGGGTGCCGCTTTCGGAGCAGAAGGAGGAGTTCCTCCTGAACATGCGCAGCATCGCGGCGGACGGGACGCCGTCGAAGCGGCTGGAGGCGGGCGAGCCCTGGGGCAGCCTGTGGAAGGGCCCGGAGCTGGTCGTCTTCGGCCACGACGCGATGCGCGGCCTGCAAAGACATCCGTTCGCGCTGGGATTGGACTCCGGCTGTGTCTATGGCGGGAAGCTCACCGCGTACGTGCTGCCGGAAGGGAAGTTCTACTCCGTGACGGCAGCCCGCGCGTACATGGCGCTGTGAGCGTTCAGGGCTTCGCGCCCAGCGTCGTGAAGGCGTTGTCCGGGACCATCCACGAGCACAGGTGGTCGTTGATGTTCGTGTCGAGCGACACCTTGCCCTGCTCCACCGTGCGCAGCGCCGCCAGCGCCGTCACCGGCTTGCTGACTGAAGCGGCCTGGAACAGCGTGTCGAGCGTGACGGGCTCAGAACCTCCGGCCTGCGTCACCCCATACGTCCGGACCCACACCAGGGCGTTCTTGTCGAACACCGCGATGCTCATGCCCGGAATTCGATACAGCTCCATGTGACAGGCTTTGGCGCGTCGGCCCCCGTGAGCAGGGTGACCGCGGCACAGCTCAGCAGTGCGACCGGGACGACTCGGGGCAAGGCTTGGAAGATGGCGGGCTCCAAAGGTTGACGTGGACGGTGCTCCAGGAGCACCGCCCACGGTCGCCAACCTACGGAGTCCCGGACGCCAGAGGGTCCTGGCGTCTCCTCGGGTTCATCATCGTTCCGTCATGAAAGACAGACAACGGAACTTCAGTACGGCAGCGGCTCGCCTCGCGCCTGGAGGGAGGCCACCAGGCCCTGGCGCGCCGAGCCATACAGCCCCGCGTCCAGCGCCCCGACGCCCGTGTCCAACAACCACAGCTCCAGCGCCCCCGAGCCTCCCGCCGCCGCCGGGGCGGATGCCCCCGCCACGCTGGCGACGCCCAGCCCCACGGGCACCACGGCCGCGACGGCCGTCAAGCCCATCGCCTTGAGGAAGTGACGGCGGTTCGAGTCTCCTGACATGACACGCTCCTTCGCTTGGAAAGCCCGCCCTCGAAGAGGGCTCAGGGTTGCGCTGCCTGCACCTGCGACGCCACCGCCGTGAACAGCTCCGGATCCAGGTGCGCCCTGGACCCCAACAACAAACGCTCTTCCACCGCCCGGGAGGCGTCCTCGCGCACCTGCGTGCGCCCGCCCACCGCGTACTCCACGACGTCGCGGTAGACCGTCGCCCGGGCCCCGTCCTCCCACGTCACCGTGAAGCCCCGGTAGCCCAGCCCCACGTCGGGCCGGGACCGCGTCCCCACCGGCAATGCCTCCACCGCCTCGCGCAACGCGCGCGACTCGTCCGGCGCCAGCGCCCAGGTGGGCGGCTCGCGCCCACTGAAGACCTCCACGCTCGCCTGCGCCCGCGACGCCATGGGCTTCTCCTCCACACGCGCCGTGTCAGCGGGAGCGCTGCCCGTGGTGCAGGCCCAGGCTCCCAGGAGTCCCAGGCCCAACGCCAGTCGCAGGATGCGCGGTGCCCGCTTCACGACACCGACACGTTGTAGCCACGGTAGTAACCGCAGAACACCGTGTAGCCTCCCCGGTTGCACGTCTCCGGGTTGGTGATGAGCAGGCCACTGTTGTCCGTGTTGCGCGCCGCCGTCCCACCCGGCTTGTGGCACCAGTGGTTGTTCGCGCAGTAGCGGTACCAGTGATAGTCATAGCCCGGCCAGATGACCAGGCAGACATTGTAGTTGGCGTCCGTCCGACACACCGTCAGCCAGCCGTCCCGCTGCGCCGCCGCGCCCACGTTGGCACAGTCGATGGTCGTGTACATGGACCCCGACGCGCGGCCCGGCTGCGCGAAGGTGTTGGTGCGCCAGTTGCTCGCGAAGTTGTAGCAGTTGTTGTAGGGCTGGTAGGACGCACCGTTCCAGAAGGTGAAGTCCGTGTCGCTGCCCAGCGCCGCCGGGTAGCAGATGGTCACCACGCCCTGCACGTCTCGGGAGTCGATGATGACCTTCTCGGCTTCAGCGAACACCGGACCCGGGTCCCGCAGGTCCAGCCGCGCGCTCTCCGCCGTGTGCAGGAGGAACCGGGAGCTCTCCGCCGCCTCCGGCTGGAACGCGCCGCCCAGCCGCACCACCGGCGGCAATCCCAGACGCTTCCAGTCGTCCGCCATGCCGGTGTCCTCGGCGCGCACGACGAAGCCCCGGTAGCCCAGGCCACCCGTCTCCGCGTTCAGCGGCAGGAGCTGCGACGGGTCCGCGCGGATGCGCTCCGTGAGCTGCCGCGCCTCCCGCTCCGACAACGTCCACCGCGGATTGGGACGACCCGAGAAGATATCCAGCTCGACAGTCACCATATGACACCTCTGGCGGACGCTCGCGTGTCATCCGAGCGCCAGGGAAGGCGGGAGGGATGTTTGATAGGAATACGGCCAAACCCTCTCTTACGTCAATAGGCCTATCGCGTTTTCCAACTCTCTACTGTCTGACGCGCTATGACATATTTGAACAAGGATTGAAGGATTCGCCCGGCGCTTCTCCGATGTGGGCTCCGGGTGTCTTCCGCACGCACCCGGGGCTCTGCCATATTCCGTGGAAGACACCTTTTTCCGGGAGGGTCGCAACCATGGTCCGCACCTCGTGCCTCGTCAGCGCCGTGCTCCTCGTGAGCGCCTGCCAGAAGCCCCCGGAGCCGTCCCCGGCTGAACCTCCCGCCGTGCCTCCGGTGGTGGCGGCGCCGGTGAAGGTGGCGCCGTTCTCGCTTTCGGTGCTCCAGGACGCGGCGCAGTCGGGCTGCACGTGGTCGCGCCTGGAGTCGGACGGTCGGCGCAGGGCGCTCGTCACGGTGGATGCGGCGTGTGACGGGCTCCAGCTCGCGTGGAGCGCGGATGGGCTGCACGCGGCCGTGCGGGACCCGGCAAACAGCGTCCGGGGGCCCGGGCGCGTGTGGATGGTGGACCTGGGCTCCGGACAGGCCTCCGCGCAGCTGCTGCCCGACGAGGGGCTCACGGGCGCGGTGGGCTTCGACGCGGTGGGCCGGCTGGTGGCGCTCGTCGCGCACACCGGGGACCTGGTGCGTCGCGCGGACGGCGCGAGGGAGGCCTTCCTCTTCGACGGCCGGCGCATCCCCATCCCGGAGGGGGAGGAGGGCGCGGGGCTCGCGCACGCGTTCCGGTGGGAGGCCGGGACGTGGAAGCGCATCGAGACGGTGGCCACGCGCAATGGCGCGGACGCCGTGTTCGCGCTCACCACCGCGGAGATGCTGGTGTCCTCCACGGTGTCCGCGGATCCGGATGCGCTGGGGGCGCAGGCGCTGGACGAGGGCAGCCAGGATGCCGCGCGGCTCGACGCCGTGGTGCCCCACCGGGGCCACGACCTGTTCGGCGTCTGGGCGCGCGTGGAGTCCCGGGGCGGCCCGCTCTTCGCGTGGCAGACGGCGGGGGAGCAGACCGCGCTCATGATGCCGGTGCGCTGGGAGGTGGATGACGGACACCTGGCCGAGCCCCAGGGCCTCGCCCTGCCCGCGCGCAGCCCCGTGCGGGCGATGGCGCGCGGAGACCTGCTGCTGCTCGCGGGCACGACGCAGGCGCGCATCTACGACGTGGGCACGCGGCGGCTGGCGGCGTCCTTCGACGGCTTCCGGGGCGCGCGCTTCTGGCCCGCGCCAGGGCCCCGGGTTCCCCAGGGCGCCACGGCCGCCACCGGACAGCACTGACGCGGGGCCTCAGGGGAAGGCGATGACCACCTTCCCGAACTGCGCGCCGCTCTCCAGGAGCGCGAACGCGGCGGGCGCCTCCGCGAACGGGAACACCCGGTCCACCACCGGGTGTACGCCGTGCAGGGTGAGCGCTCTCGCCAGGGCCTCCAGGTCGTCCCGGCTGCCGGTGGACACCGCCTGGAGGCGCACCACCTTGCTGAGCGCGGGCCGCAGGTCGAAGCGCACCGCCGGGCTGTCCAGGAAGCCCACCAGCGTCACCGTGCCGCCCATGCGCACGGCCTCCACCGAGCGCGCCACGCCCTCGCCTCCCGCCACGTCCACCACGTGGTCCGCGCCCAGCCCCCCGGTGAGCTCCCGCACGCGCGCGGCCCAGTCCGCATGCGTCCCCGTGTGGATGCCCTCGGACGCGCCCAGCGCCACGGCCCGCGCGAGCTTGGCCTCGCCGCGCGACGTGACGAGGACGCGCGCGCCCGCCATCCGCGCCAGCTGGAGCACGAAGAGGGACACGCCGCCGGTGCCCTGCGCCACCACCGTGTCCCCCGGCCCCACGTGCGCCTGCGTGAAGAGCGCGTGCCACGCCGTCACCCCGGCGATGGGCAGCGTCGCGGCCTCCGCGTCCGTCAGGTGGGGCGGCGCGGCGATGGCCGCCTCCTCGTGCACGCACGCGTACTCGCGCAGCAGGCCGTCCAGCGGTCCGCCCAGGCGCCGCCGCGCGGTGTCCTCCCTCGGCGGTCCGCGCACCCAGTCCGGGACGTAGGCGGGAATCACCCGGTCCCCCACGCGGAAGCGGCGGGCCTCCGCGCCCACGGCCACCACCTCGCCCACGCCGTCGGACACCGGCACCAGCGGACGGGGGAACGCGCCGTAGGTGCCGCGCAGGATGGCCACGTCCCGGTAGTTCAGCGACACCGCCCGCAGGCGCAGCAGCACCTCGCGCGGGCCGGGCTCGGGCACGGGCCGGTCCGTGAGTTGGAGGGCGTCCAGGTCGCTTCCGGGGTTCAGCACGTAGGTCTTCATGGGGCGGAAGATGCTCCCGGGAGGGCCCTGCGGATACGAACGTCGGCGCAGGCTGACCGTGCGAGAATGCACGGCATGCTGGCCTGGGATGACCTGCGCTATTTCCTCGCGGTGGACCGCCATGGCACCCACGCGGCGGCCGGACGGGCTCTGCGCGTGGCGCCCACCACCATCGGCCGGCGGCTCGCCGCGCTGGAGGCGGCGGTGGGGGTGCGGCTCTTGCGGCGCACGCCGGAGGGGCTCGTGCCCACCGAGGCGGGCCTGCGCCTCCGGACCCATGCGGAGCGCGTGGAGGCGGAGGTGCTCGCGTCGGAGCGGGAGCTGACCGGCGCGGACCAGCGCGTGGCGGGACCGGTGCGCATCACGTCGGGCGACGGGCTGGCGGCCTACGTGCTCGTGCCCCGGCTGGTGGAGCTGCGCGAGCGGCACCCGGACCTGGTGGTGGAGCTGCGCGCGGAGCTGCGCGTGCTGGACCTGTCGCGCCGCGAGGCGGACGTGTCGCTGCGCATGTCCCGTCCCCGCGAACCCGCGCTGCTGGCGCGACGGCTGTGTGACGTCCCCTTCCGCGTCTACGGCAGCGCGGCGTACCTCGCCCGGCGCGGGCGTCCCTCGGCGGTGAGGGAGCTGGGACGGCACGACTGGGTGCGGCCCGACGCGACGCTCGCGGGGACCCCGCAGGAGGCGTGGCTGGACAAGCACGTGCCCCAGGCCCACACGGTCCTGCGCGCCAGCAACAGCACCACGCTGCTGGCCGCCTGCGCCGCGGGGCACGGGCTCGCCGTCCTCCCGGAGCTGTTCGCGCCCCACGACTCGCGGCTCGAATCGCTGCTGCCGCGCGCCACCGGGCTGCCCGTCCGCGAGCTGTGGGCCGTCACCCACCCCGACCTGCGCCACAACGCCCGCGTGGGCGCCGTGCTCGCGTGGCTGGCCGCCGTCTTTCCCCGGCCGCGCTGACGGCTTTAGCCCTCGCCGCCCGTCATGCCCTTGAAGGCGACGAACATGATGGCCGCGTAGCCGCCGCCACAGAGGCAGCAGGACAGCACCGGCACCAGCAGCGCGCCCGCGGCCGCGGTGCCAAAGGTGGTGCGGTGCAGCGAGCGGTACGTCACCACGCGCAGCCCCATGGCCCAGAAGGGCGCGGCATACACCGCGACGAAGGGGATCAACCCGACGATGTAGGGCGCCTGGGAGAGCGCGTGCGCGCGCAGCGTCACCGAGAAGCCCCGCGCCACCCCGCCCATGCGCAGGATGAGGTGGTCCAGGCCCGCGTTCACCAGCGTCATGCCCGTGCTGACGAAGGGCATCAGCACCGTCCACGCCGCCATGCCCACGGTCATCCACAGCTTCACGGTCTGCGGGGCCGGGCTCCCTTCCGCGGCCTGCGCGTCCGCTTCGGGCACGAGCCCCATGATGACGCCGATGAGCGCCGTGTAGACGATGCCCGTGGTCAGGAAGCCCGCGACCGCGGACAGGAACACGAAGCGCAGCGAGCTGCCCACCGCCGCGTCGGGGTTGATGCCCTGGAGCGTGCGGGTGGGCTGCATCAGGAGGCCCACGCACGTCTTCCAGAAGGCCTTGAGCGTCCCCAGTTCCTCGCGCTGGTCCCACGGCAGGAGGCCCAGGGGCTCGCGCTCGAGGCAGGCCGCGCACACCACGCCCTCCGGGCCCTGGCGCAGACAACTGGCGCAGGCGAACGCACCGCACCGGGGACACGTGCCCACGCTCCGCCACTGGGGGTGCACGGCGCAGACGGGCTCGGCGCTCCCGGGCGTCGGGGTGACCAGCAGCGCGGCACCACACGCGCCACACGTCTGCGCACCGGGAACGAAGGGGGTCTGACAGGAAGGACAGGAAGGCGTCATCGCCGCGCATCCTCGCATGGCCCGGGCCCGCTCGCGCAGGAAGCCTCGCGGGAGCACGCGCACCGCGCGGATGGGTTCGTGCTCACGTCAGCGAGGCAGGGCAGAGCCTCAGTGCTCCGGGCTCAGTGCTCCATCCTCACGTCACGGCGCCGGGCTCAGTGCTCCATCCTCACGTCACGGCGCCGGGCTCAGTGCTCCGGCCTCAAGGCTCCAGCCTCACGTCACGGCTCTGGGCTCAGTGCTCCGGCCTCAGTGCTCCGGCCTCACGGCTCCGGCGGTGCTTCCGGATCCACCGGCACCGTCGGGGACGTGCTCCCGCTGGGGGCCTTGTCCGGTGGCAGCGGCGCGCTCCCGGCGGGCGCCACGACGCCCGGGGTTCGCGGGGCCCGGGCCTCCTGCGCCGCGCGGACCTGCCGGGCCCGCTTCGCGCGTCCCTGCGCCACCTTCGCCGCGCCCGCGTCCCCCAGGGCCCGCTCCCGCTTCGCCAGCGCGTCCCACAGCTCCGGCGCGTCCGGATGCAGCGTCACCGCCGCGCGCAGCAGGCCCCGCGCCACCTTCGGGGAGCGCGTGTCCAGCAGCCGCCGCAGGAAGCCCGCGGGCGACAGCACCAGCGCCCCCTCCGGCGTCTCGAACGCCTCGCGCACGTGCGGGATGGCCTCCGCTTCCCGGTCCGCCTCCAGCAGCCCCACCGCCTGCGCCAGGTGCGCGTCCATCGACTCCGGGTGCAGCTCCGTCGCGCGCTCCAGCCAGCGCATCCGGTCCTCCGGCTTGTGCTTCGCCCGGTCCGCCAGCGCCAGCAGCTCCTCCGTGTAGTCCGGCCGCACCGAGGGCGCGCGCGCCGCCGCCTCCTTCAGCGCGGGCCACAGCCGCTCGGGGTCCTTCACGTCGTCCAGCCGCGAGCGCCGCAGCGCCGGCACCTCCGCGCGCTTCCACCCGGCGACGAAGCGGGCCACGTCGTCCCGCAGGCCCTGGTTGAAGCGCTCCGCCTCCGGACACTTCACGGACTCGCACGCGGCCAGGTAGTCCGCGAAGAAGCCCGCCGCGCCCTGCGTCCGGTACGTGCGCAGCCGCTCGGCGCCCAGCACCCGCTCCACCGTGGCCGCCATGTGCGCGCCCACGCGGATGAAGAGGGACTCGGCGCGGGGCTCGTGCGCGCCGCGGATCCGCTCCATCGCGCCCCGAGGGTCGCGCGCGATGGCCGCGCGGTCGAAGAGGGCCGTCACCTTCGCGAACGCTCCCGCCAGGTCCTGCTCCGGCGGCAGCCGGCCCGGCCCGCGCGTGGCCCAGTCGTGGTACGCGAGCCCGTAGCTGGCCATCCGCCCCAGGCCCTCGTACTCCACCGCGTCCACGGGGTCCGTGAAGTGGCCCGTCCGGGCCGGCGCGCCCTCGTCCAGCACCGTCTCCATCAAGCGCAGGGACAGCCGGCGCAGCCGCTTCGCCTCGTCCTCCACGTTGGTGGCGAGCGCGATGGCGGTGTCCTCCGCCGGCAGCACCACCAGCAGCGTCGTCGTCTCCGGCTGCCCGCCCGCGTGCGCCACGATGTAGTGGCCCCGGAGCGGATAGGTCGCGAAGCCCATGCCGTAGTCGGTGATGCGCCCGTCGCGCGTCGCCATCGTCGTCTGCATGCGGCCCATCGTCTCGCGCGTCACCAGCGCGTCGTCCAGCATCGCGCGCGCGAAGCCCAGCAGGTCCTCCACCGTCGCGCGCGTGCCGCCGCCGCCGAAGCGGCTCGTCACGTCCAGGAAGCGCGACGGCTTCAGCGCGGCGCCCTGCACGCGGTAGCCCACCGCCTGCTGCGCGTCGCGGGTGCTCACCTCATCCAGGTCCGCGTGGGTCATGTTCGCGGGCCCGAAGACGTGGTCGCGCAGGTACTCGCGGTAGGACTGGCCCGACGCCGTCTCCACCGCCGCGCCCAGCAGGTTGAAGCCCCAGGTCGTGTAGACGTAGCGCGTGCCCGGCTCCGCCACGAGCGGACGGTCCGCGAACAGGCCAATCGCCTCGCGCGTCGTGACGGGCTTCGTGTTGTTGCCCGCGCTCGGGCTGTCGTAGGTGGGCACGCCGCCCAGGTGCCCCAGCAGCTGCCGCACCGTCACCGGCCACTGCTTCACCGGGTACTCGGGCACCAGCGTGTGGATGTCCGCGTCCAGGTCCAGCTTGCCCGCCTGCGCGAGCTGCAACACCGCCACCGCCGTGAAGGACTTGGTGATGGAGGCCATGCGGTACGTCGTGCGCACCGTGGCCGGCAGCTTCTTCCCCAGGTCGCGGAAGCCATAGCCGCGCATCCAGCGCTGGCCGCCCCGCATCACGCCCACGGACAGGCCCGCCGTGGGGCCCTGCTTCAGGTCCGCGCGCACCAGCGCGTCCAGCGCGCGCTCCACCTCCGGCGGGAACTCCGACGCGACCTTCGCGGCGAGCTCTGGCGACGCGGGCGCGACGGCTTCGCCAGCCTTCGACTCGGTCGAGAACGGAACGACGGGCGCCTGGGGCACGGCGAGCGCGGGCGCGCCCACCAACAGCCACAGCGCGACGAAGAGCCGTCTCATCGCACGTCCTCCGCGGTCCGACTTGTACCGTCACCCGACGCCTTCGCCGGCGCCACCTCGCGCGAGGACGTGAGCGCCGGGGACGACCCCAGACCCTGCTCCGCCCACCCGTTCACCAGCGCGTCCGCGACGAGCTGGCCCAGCAGGTCCAGCCCCTGACCGCGCGGGTGCACCAGGTCATCGTGCATGAACCCCGCCTGATGGAAGCGCACCAGCGAGCCCGCTCCGCCCATGGCGGTGAACAGGTTGAAGAAGCCGCAGCCTTCGGCGACCGCCACGTCGCGCTCGGCGCTGATGGCGGCCTCCAGGAACGGGCGCTGCGCCAGCGGCTTGCCCTTCGCGTGCGAGTCCTGCACCGCGTCCATCGGTCCCACCACGAGGCACGCGCTGCCGGGCGCGGCGGCGCGGGTGCGGCGCAAGAGCGCGGTCAGGTCGCGGCGCACGGTGTCCAGGTCGGTGCGCTTCCACTCCAGGCGCTTGGACTCGTTGCCGCCCAGGAAGAAGAGGAGCAGCTTCGGGTCGCGCTGCTGGAGCTGCGCCTTCAGCGCGTCCTCCTCCAGCCGGGCGTACAGCGTGGCATCCGCGGACGGCACGCCCAGCATGTCCAGCACGATGCCGGGCTCCTCCTGCTGGAGCACCACGCCCTGCACGATGGCGCCGCGTCCCTCCGCCGTGACCTCCAGCCACTTCGCGCCCGGAGGCACGTCGAAGGCCGTGGCGCGGCTCGTCCCATCCCCCTGGGGCTCCGTGCGCGCCAGCATCACCCCGTCCACGGACACGACGAGCCGGCCCGCGCCCGCCACGTCCTTCCACCACAGCGTCCCGCGCGGCTCGCCCTCCAGCTTGAAGCGGCCCCGGGCCCGGGCCTCCGTGGCCACGTGGTACACGCCGGTGATGCCGAAGGGGTGCGGCGGCGCGTGCAGCTCGCCCAGCGTGCGCGGCTCCCAGCCCTGGCTCACCGCGGCCGTGCGCGCCCTCCCGCCATACGGCGCCATGCGGTCCACCAGGAGCACGCCCCGGCCCGCGCCGCCGAAGCCCGCCACCAGCTCCTCGCGCACCACGTCCACGATGCGGTCCCCCGCGATGAGCGAGTTGCCGAACGCGGCGACGACGACGGGCCCCTTCACCGCGCCATCCACGAGCCCATCCAACGCGGCGTAGAACGGCGTCAGTGCGGAGCGCGCGCACCC
This sequence comes from Corallococcus llansteffanensis, assembly GCF_003612055.1. Lineage (GTDB taxonomy): Bacteria > Myxococcota > Myxococcia > Myxococcales > Myxococcaceae > Corallococcus > Corallococcus llansteffanensis. The sequence continues at coordinate 98 of NZ_RAWB01000346.1, read as the reverse complement.
GGTGTCCCGGGGCTCCAGGCACGGGTCCTCCACCGCAGCCCCCGGCGCCTTCAGCCGCGTCCCCAGCGCATGCAGCTGCCGCGCACGCTCACCGGTGG
>NZ_RAWB01000345.1 GCF_003612055.1 Corallococcus llansteffanensis | reverse complement strand
CAGCGGCGCGGCGGGACGGGCGCCTGTCCTGGCGCGGGCCGGGGCGGGACGCGCGCGGGGCACGGGCGCGGCGGGACGCGCGCGCGGCGGCGGCGCGACCCCGGTGCTCTCTTCATCCTCGGGTTCGCCCTCGTCCTCGGCGCCCGCGAGGAAGGATTTGTCGATGATGTAGTCGCATTCGGGGCAGATGGCGGTGTCGTCCGCGACCTTGCTCTTGCAGCCTGGGCAGTTCAGGGCCGGTGCTCCGGGAGGGGTGAACAGCCCTCCATCTTTCCGGCCCGCGTGCGCGCCTGTCAAACCCGTTCAACGCCATAACCCCTGGATTTTCGCGGGGAATTGACCTACCCCTTTGGGGCATGGCCCGTCTGCCCGCCGCCGTGTCCACTGGCCTCCTCCTGTTGACCGCGTGCGTGCGCGCGGTGCCGCCGTCCGAGCCGGGTGGGAATCCGGACCCGACCGCCGAGCGCGTCCTGGAGCGCATCGCGGACTGGGAGGACCGCCGCTCGCTGGGAGGGGGCGAGCTCGTGCGGCTCGCCACGGTGTCCCCGGACGCCACGGTGCGAAGGCGTGCCTTGAGGGCGCTCGGGCGCATCCAGGACGTGACGACGCTGGACGCGGTGCAGGCCGGGCTGGCGGCTTCCGACGCGTCCGTGCGTGACGAGGCGGCCTTCGCGGTGGGCGAGCTGGCGCTGTCGTGGGAGCCCCTGCCGGACGAAGCCCGGACGGCACTGACCGGGGCGCTGGCACGGGCCGAGGCCTCGGAAGCCGACCCGGCCGTGAGGACCACGCTGCTGGAGTCCCTGGGCAAGCTGGCCACGCCCGGCGCGGTGGAGGTCCTGACGGCCCGCCTGTCCCCACCCGACAGCCCCTGGGCCGCGCCCGCGGCGAAGGCCCTGGGCGTGGCGGCGCGCAAGGCCGGCGCGGCGTCGGTGGCCGCCGTTCCGCTGGCGGCGATGGTGGCGCTGACGGAGCCCGCGCGTCCCCAGGCGGTGCGCTACGGCGGGGCCTACCTGCTGGCGACGGCGAAGCGCCCTGAGGCCGTGGCCGCGCTGCGCGGCTGCACGGGCGACTCGGATCCGGACGTGCGCGCCCTCTGCGCGAAGGGGCTGGGAGACGTGGGTGGTCCCACCGACGCGCCCGCGCTGGCGCCGTTGCTCGCGGACGGCACGCCCCGGGTGGCGGCGGAGGCGGCGCGGGCTTTGGCGAAGCACGTGGCGAAGTGCCAGCCCGCGGAAGGGCCCACCGGGTGCGCACCGCTGGGCGCACTGGCCGCGCTCGGTCCCCGGGTGACGCAGGTGGCGGCGGGGAACGCGGCGTGGGCGCATCCACTGCTCGCGGTGGCGCAGCAGGGACTTCCCGTGAGCGGCAGGCCACTGCTGATCAACCTCCGGCGCTCGATGGCGGAGGCCGACCGGGGCGCCACGTCCGACGAGGCGCGCGCGGATCTCGCGTGGCTGGACTGCCGGTTCGCGGCGACACTGGACCGGCAGTCCGGGGAGCCGAGGGAGGTGCATGCGTGCGGCTTCGGCCGCGTGTCGGTCCCCCGGCGACTGGCCCTGGGCCTGCGCGAGGTGGCGCAGTTCACGCAAGGCGCCTCCGCTCCCTCAACACCGGGGGGAGCCACTCCCCGGGGGCCCGGCGCGGCCTTCGCGGTGCCGCTGCTGGGACACGCAAGCCCGCTGGTGCGCGGCGCTGCGCTGGAAGTCGTGGCGGAGCGTCCGGTGCCAGAGGCCCTGGCGCCGGTGCGCGCGCTCATCGCGGGAGACGACGCGGTGGTGGCGGGGCTCGCCGCGTCCGCCGCGGGCAAGCTGCACGACGCTGAAGCGCTGCCCGCCGTGGAGGCGCTGGCTGCGCGGGTGCCCCGAGAGCCGGACCTCGCGGAGGCGGTGGCGGGCGCGCTCGTCGCGTTGCAGGGCAGGGCGGCCGAGCCCCGGCTGCGCGAATGGCTGGGCCACCCGTACGCCAACGTGCGCCGGGTCGCGGCGGAGGCCCTCACGTCGCTGACAGGCGCTCCGGTGCGCTCGGCCCGCGTGGAGCTGCCCGCGGGCACCTACCGTCCGCCGGCCGCGCCGCCGGGCACGACGCTCACGCTGCGCACGCGCAAGGGGGACATCACCGTCCTGCTGGAGCGCGACGCGCCGCTCACGGGCGGCAACCTGGTGGCGCTCGCGAAGCAGGGCTACTTCCGGGGCGTCACCTTCCACCGCGTGGTGCCGGACTTCGTCGCCCAGGGCGGCGATCCGCGCGGGGACGGGGAGGGGGGACCGGGGCACTCCATCCGCTGCGAGATGACGCGCCGGCCGTACACGCGCGGCGTCGTGGGGATGGCGCTGTCGGGCAAGGACACCGGCGGCAGCCAGTTCTTCTTCACCCATTCACCGCAGCCGCACCTGGACGGCCGCTACACGGTGTTCGGCGCGGTCATCGCCGGCATGGACACCGTGGATGCGCTGCTGGAGGGCACGGTCATCGACGACGTCGTCGTCGGCACCCACGCCCCATAGGGCCCGGTCGTCCGGCGGGCTCAGGCCCCGCTGGCGCGCGCGGGCTCCGCCTCGCCCTGGGCGTTGAGCTTCCCGCCGTTCCAGCGGCGGCTCTCCGCCTCCTCCATCACCTCCACCTCGCGGCGGATGCGGGCCCACTCCGTCTCCGGCAGGCGCAGGAACGCGTCCGCGAGCGCCGGGTCGAACTGCGTGCCCGCGCAGCGGCGGATCTCGTCGCGCGCCACGCTCATCGGACGGCCCTTGCGGTAGGGGCGGTCGGACGTGATGGCGTCCAGCGTGTCCACGAGACAGAAGATGCGCGCGCCCACGACGATCTCCTCGCCCTTGAGCCCCAGCGGATAGCCCTTGCCGTCCCAGCGCTCCTGGTGCTGCAGGACGATGAGCGCCGCCTCGTGCAGGTAGGGCATCTTCGCCAGCATCCGGTAGCCGAACTCCGGGTGCTGCTTCATCTCCACCCACTCGTCCGGCGTCAGCGGTCCGGGCTTGAGCAGGATGGAGTCACGCACGCCAATCTTCCCGATGTCGTGCAGGAGCGCGCCCTGTTCCACCACGTCCAGCGCGGGCCCCGTGAGGCCGATCTCCTGCGCCAGCCGCCGCGCGTACAGCGACACGCGCCGCGAGTGCCACTGCGTCTCCGTGTCCCGGTAGTCCAGCGCGCTGATGAGCCCGTCCAGCAGCCCCGCGGTGCGCTCGATGACCCGGCGCTCCAGGTCCTGGTTTACCTCCAGCAGCTCCTCGTTCTTGTCCGCGACCTCGCGCGTCAGCCGCTCGTTGGCCTCCACCAGGCGGCGGTGCTCGAAGGCCTGGCGCACGCTGCTCATCAGCTCGCTCATCGCCCACGGCTTGCCCAGCAGGCGGAACACCTCGCCCCGGTTCACCGCCTCCGACGCGACCTTGAAGTCCGCCGCCGCGGTCAACATCAGCCGCACCGCCCGTGGATTCTTCTCCCGCAGCGCTGACAGCAGCTCGATGCCGTTGAGGTACGGCATCATGAAGTCCGTCAGCACCACGTCGAAGCCCTGCTCACGGGCCGCCAGCACCGGGTCGCTGTGCGTCACGACCTTGTAGCCTTCTGACTGGAGGATGCGGGACAGCGCGGAGAGGATCAGCACGTCGTCGTCCACCACGAGGATCCGGTCCATGGATGCGTACTCTCCGAGCGAGCGGGGCTGCGGTTTCCCAAAATCTTATAGCGGATCCAAGAACGACCAGACAGGCCCCCCCAAGCTTTCCAGTGCCGCTAAACAGCCGGAATCCTTGAAGATTCACTGAAACCCGTGCTCGCCGGACTCCACGTCACGCTTGCCTGCTTGCGGAAGCGTGTTCTATGGTGCGGACCTACCCGCCGTAAGTGCTTGTAACCCCTTGGAATTCGGGAGCAATTTCCGATGGCTAGAGCCCCTGATGGGCCGGTGCCGGTCGTGGTGATGGGGCTGGGGTTCATCGGGCAGGAGATTGCCAGGGCGGCCCTGTCGTCCCCCGAGGTGGAACTCATCGGCGCGGTGGATCCGCAGCCGTCCCTCGTCGGACGTCCCCTGGGGGACGTGCTGGGGCAGGCGGGCCCGCGCTTCAAGATATCGGAATCACTGGAGCGCGCGGTGGGACGCCGCAAGGGCGTGGTGGTGCTGCACGCCACGAGCTCGCGGCTCGCGCAGGTGATGGATCAGCTCATGGAGGCGCTGAAGCTGGGCCTGCCGGTGGCGAGCACCTGCGAGGAGCTGGCGTTCCCGTACCTCAAGTACCCGGAGCTGGCGGAGAAGCTGGAGCGCGCGGCGCAGAAGGCGGGCGTCGCCATCGTGGGCACGGGCGTGAACCCGGGCTTCGTGCTGGACAGGCTGGTGGCCACGGCGGGCCAGGTGTGCGGTCCGGTGCGCAAGGCGACGGTGAGCCGGGTGGTGGATGCCCGCACGCGGCGTGAGGCCCTGCAGCGCAAGGTGGGCGCGGGGCTGACGGAGGAGGAGTTCTTCGACCTGGTGGACCGCGAGGAGCTGGGCCACGTGGGCCTGGTGGAGTCCGCGGCGCTGGCGGCGCTGGGCCTGGGCCTGGACTGCGACGACTTCGAGGAGGAGGTCGCGCCGGTATTCGCCGAGGAGGACATCACCGGCGGTGCATTTGTGGTGAAGAAAGGCCGCGTCGCGGGCATGTTCCAGTCCGTGGTGGGTTTGGAGGAGGGTCAGGAGCGGGTGCGCCTGGAGCTGACCATCGCGGTGGGGGCGGAAGATCCAAGGGATCGCATCGAAATCGACGCGGATCCCAGGCTGGTGCTGGAAATCCCGGGGGGAGTGGCGGGCGACCGGGCCACCGCGAATGCGCTGGTGAATGCCGCGCCACGATTGACGGCCGCGGAGGCCGGGCTCCTGACGGTGCTCGAGCTTCCGGCAGGCCGCTGAAGGTTCATCAGGAGAGGGACATGCTGGACAAGAATGCGATTGGCCGCGCCTCGCCGCCGACGCTCAACGAGGTGGAGAAGGGCGCCATCCGGCGCTTCGCCGAGGCGATTGGCGACTACAATCCCATCTATTACGACGAGGAGTACGCCCGCGCGTCGGGCTACCCCACCATCGTCGCGCCGCCCACGTTTCCCGCGTCGTTCCATTCCGCGGCGGACCTGCGGGAGCTGTTGGGGGTGGGCATCAAGAGCCTGCTGCACGCCGAACAGGGCTTCGACTACGAGCGCCCCATCTTCGCGGGGGATCGCATCTACGTGTCCACCCGCGTGTCGGACGTCTTCGAGCGGCCGGGCATGTCCGGGAAGATGGACATCGCGGTCATCGAGGACGAAGGCCGTGACGAGGAGGGCAACCTCGTCTTCCGCGCCCGCCGCACCCTCGTGGTGCGCGCCGCCAAGGAGACCGTTTGATGCCCGCGCGCAAGCTCTACTTTGAATCCATCCGCGTCGGTGACGAGCTGCCGGCGCTCGCCAAGGCCCCCGTGGACCGCGTGCAGCTGTCGCGCTACGCGGGCGCCTCCGGCGACTACAACCCCGTGCACGTGGACGAGCTGTACGCCAAGAGCGTGGGCATGCCGTCCGTCTACGCCCCGGGCATGCTCGTCATGGGCATGCTCGGCCAGCTCATCAGCGACTGGGCGCGCGGCGGCCAGCTGCGGCGCTACAACGTCCGCTTCATCAAGATGGTGTGGCCGGGTGACACCGTGGTCTGCAAGGGCCGCGTGAGCGACCGCCACGGCTCCGGCGGCCGGTACTTCGTGGAGATCGACCTCTGGGCGGAGAACCAGAAGGGCGAGCTCGTCATGAAGGGCGGCTCGCAGATCCAGCTCTTCTTCTCCCTGGAGGACGAGAACCGCCAGCGCTCCGGCCAGTCCCCCATCGTCGTGGAGGTCCCCCGCGAGAGCCTCGTCGTCCCGGCCCCCGCCTCGGCGTCCTCGGAGGCCGCCAGCAGCGCGCCCACCGCGCCCGAGGAGGAGGACGAGGGGACGGACGAGCCCCGGAACGGCGCCTCGTCCAAGAAGACCGCCCCCCGGGAGAAGCCCGCCGCCAAGACGGCCTCCCTCCCGGCGGCCAAGAAGGCCAAGAAGTAGCCGTTCGAAGCCCAGGTCCCGCGTTCGAGAAGGGCGGCTTCGACCGCTGCTCAACGCGGGGTGTCATTCAGGGTTGACTCAAAAATCAGCCGACGCCACACTTCCTGCGTCAGATGGGCCGCTGACCCCTTCCCGCCAAACGGGCGGGGGCCGCGAGCCCCCACGCAGGAGTGGCCATGTCCGCCGGCATCAACACCTACAAGACCGACCTTCGAGAGATCTTCTTCACGCTGTTCGAGCAGTTCGGCTTCGGCCAGGTGGCGGGACAGGCGCCCTACGACGCCTGGGGTCCGGACGAGGCGAAGGCGGTGCTGACGGAGACCTACCGCTTCGCGCGCGAGGTGCTGGGGCCCCTCAACGCGTCGGGTGATCGCGAGGGCTGTCGGGTGGAGAACGGCGCCGTCTTCACGCCCAAGGGCTTCAAGGACGCGTGGCAGAAGCTCTACGAGCAGGGCTTCAAGACGGTGGCGGTGAGCCCGGACCACGGCGGCCAGGGCGCGCCAATGATGCTCCAGGTGACGGTGGAGGAGATCCTCTCCGGCGCCAACACGGCCTTCAACATGTACCCGGGCCTGGCGTTCGGCGCGGCGGAGGTCGTCGCCGAGTGCGGCACGCCCGCGCAGCAGAAGCAGTTCGTGGAGCGCATGCTCAACGGGACGTGGGGCGGCACCATGTGCCTCACCGAGCCGCACGCCGGCTCCGACGTGGGCGCGGCCAAGTCCACCGCGCGCCGCAACGCGGACGGCACGTACAGCATCCGGGGCACGAAGATCTTCATCTCCGGCGGCGACCACGACATGGCCGGCAACATCATCCACCTGGTGCTCGCGCGGGTGGACGGCGCGCCGGCCGGCACCAAGGGCCTGTCGCTGTTCATCGTCCCCAAGCTGCGCATCAACGCGGATGGCTCCTCGGGCGGCTCCAACGACGTCACCGTGGCGTCCATCGAGCACAAGATGGGCATCAACGGCTCCGCCACCTGTGTCCTCAACTTCGGTGAGAACGACGCGTGTCTGGGCGAGCTCGTCGGCACCGTCGAGCACGTGGGCATGAGCCAGATGTTCAAGATGATGAACGGCGCGCGCATCGCCGTGGGCATCCAGGGCGTGAGCCTCGCGTCGGCCGCGTACTACAACGCGGTGGACTACGCGAAGGACCGCAAGCAGGGCTCCCACTTCACCAAGTGGAAGGACCCGTCCGCGCCGCGCGCCCCCATCATCGAGCACCCGGACGTCCGCCGCATGCTGCTGGACATCAAGGCGCACGTGGAGGGCATCCGCTCGCTCATCATCAAGCTGGCCATGCACCTGGACAAGGCGAAGCAGCTGGCCGGCAAGGACGACGACGCGGCCAGCTACCACAGGGGCCAGGTGGAGGTGCTGACGCCGCTGGTGAAGTCCTACGGCTCCGACCAGGCCTTCCGCCTGTGCGCGCAGGCCATCCAGGTGTACGGCGGCGCCGGCTACATCCAGGACTACCCGGTGGAGCAGTACACGCGCGACTCGAAGATCTTCTCCATCTACGAGGGCACCAACCACATCCAGGCCATGGACCTGGTGGGCCGCAAGATGGGCCAGGCGGGCGGCGCGCACTTCCAGCAGTTCATGGGCGACGTGGGCAGCTTCGTGGAAGCCCACCGTGAGCACCCGGTGCTGGGCGAGGCCGTGAAGACGCTGGCCGGCGCGCAGGAGGGCCTGATGTCCAGCGCGATGGCGCTGTTCGGCTGGTCGCAGGACCAGGGCCGCTTCCCGCTCATCCCGCTGTCCGCCAACCGCTTCCTCAACATGATGTCCGAGGTCGCCGTGGGCTGGCTGCTCCTGGACGCGGCCGTCATCGCGGAGAAGGCGTCCGCCTCCGTGAGCGCGGACCACCCGGACAAGGCCTTCTACGAGGGCAAGAAGTTCAGCGCGCTCTGGTACGCGCGCAACGTGCTGCCCAACGTGGAGTACGCCGCGCGCCTCATCGCCGCCGAGGACACGTCGCCCATGGACATCACCGACGCGGCGTTCGCGTCCGTCTAGTCAGGCCGCGCTGCTGAAGCTTCCCGAGGGCCCTCCGGCAGCCGTGCCGGGGGGCCTTCGTCGTTCGGGCTTCAGTTGCCTTCGCGCACGCCGATGGCGAGCTGGGCGAGGCCCGCCTTCTTCGCCATCTCCATCACCTGCACCACGGTGCCGTGGGAGACACCTTCGTCCGCCTGCACGATGACCACGGTGTCGGGGTTCTGGGCCTTCGCGGTGTCGAAGGCCTGCTTCAGCTCCGCCTCCGCGACGACGTTGCCCGCGAGCACGAAGCGGCCGTCCGCCAGCACCGCCACGGACATGTCCGTGGTGCGCGCGGTGACGTCCGCGGCGCCTCCCTTGGGGAGGTTCACCTTGAGGCCCGCCTTGGCGCCTCCGCCCGGGCCCTGCTGGGTGATGACGGAGCTGGTCACCATGAAGATGATGAGCAGCACCAGCATCACGTCCGTCAGCGGCGTGATGTTGATCTCCGCGAAGCCGCCGTCCGCGCCTTCATCGTCGGAGGAGCCCGGCGTCTTTCCCATGGCCATGGTGGGCGTCTCTCCTTCGTTACGACGAGGCGGGCTGCGGATCCGGGCGCGGCGCGGGCGGGGTGGTGGGCTCGCGCGAGGCGGGCAGCTCCGACAGCGGGGCCCCGGTGGCGCGCTCCTTGAGCAGCTCCACGAACTCGTCGCCCAAGAGGCGCAGCTCCACGAGCACCCGCGACAGCCGGGCCTGGAAGTAGTTGTAGAAGACCATCGCCTGCACGGCGACGAGGATGCCCACGGCGGTGGCCACGAGCGCCTCGGAGATGCCCGTCATCACGGCCGCGGAGCCGCCGGTGCCGCCGGCCTCCACGTCCACGCCCAGGTCCTTGAAAGACCGCATGATGCCGGCCACGGTGCCGAAGAGGCCCACGAAGGGCGTCGTCGAACCGATGGTGGCGAGCAGCCACAGGTTGCGCCGCAGCTTGAGGCCCACCTGGGCGCGCTCGCGCTCCACGGCGGACTCGATGCCATTGCCGCCCGTGGTGCGGCTGCGCTCCCAGCGGTCGAAGCCGGCGAGGAAGATGTCGGCGGCCACCGCGTCGGAGCGCTCGGCGGCGGTGCGGGCGGCGGCGACGTCCCCGCGCAAGAGGTGCTTGTGGACGATCTCCCCCAGGCCTCGGGAGCGCTCGCTTACCCCCCAGAGGGTGATCAGCCGTTCGATGGCGACCCCCAGGGCCACCACGGAGGCGCCCAGGAGGAGGGCGAGGGTGACGCCGCCCAGGCGAAGGTAATGAAGTAGATCGTTCAGGCTCATGTTTGATGACCGGGCTGGGAGCCCTGGCTCACACTAGGACATATGAACCGCGCAGCCGCCGCAATCTTCCTGGCCCTCCTCTGTTCTGCCTGCCCCAAACGCCTCGAGTTCGGTCCGGAGGGCCGCATCGAGGACGCCCCGACGCTCTACCAGCACGTGCGCGAGCGGCAGGCGCAGGTGGTGAACCTGGAGGGCGACGCCAAGCTGCGCGTGGACTCCCCCCAGGGCAGCGGCACCTTGGGCACCTTCCTCTCCATCACCCGGCCGGGCCTCCTCCACCTGGAGACGTACGACTTCTTCAACCGGCCGGTCGCCTCGCTCGTCTCCGACGGCGCCCGCTTCGGCGTCTACCAGTCGCAGGGCAACACGTACTTCCAGGGGCCCTCCAGCCCGGAGAACGTGTCCCGCTTCCTGCCCATCGTCCTGCCGAGCGAGGAGTTGGTGGCCGTCATGCTGGGCCAGGTACCCCTCCTGCCGCCGGAGAGCATGACCCTGACGCTGGACGAGAAGGAGCGCGTGTACGTGCTGACGCTCGTGCGGGGCGCCGCGAAACAGATACTCCGCGTGGACCCCCGGCACCTGCGCGTGGTGAAGAGCGAGGTCCGGGGGGTGCCCGGCTACGACCTGGCGTTCGAGGACTTCAAGCAGCGCGGCGAGCTGCTCTTCCCCGGCAAGGTCATCCTCACGGCCGCCCAGGCGGACACGAAGCTGGAGCTGCGCTACACGGAGATCACCCTCAACGGCCGGCCGGACCTGACGCTCTACGAACTGACGCCCCCCGAGGGGGCGAAGGTGGTGGAGGTGGACGCGCAGGGGCGGGAGGTGACAGGAGGAGGGCCGGTGTCCCCGCCGCCCCCGGCGCCGGGTTCCTGACCTTCCAGGCGTCGAAAGGCAGCGCCCCGGCCCAAGTCGGGTACACTGACGCGCACGACATGGCACAGATCAAGCTTGGAGAGCTGCTGATCAAGGCGAACGTCCTGCAGGAGAGCCAGCTCAAGGCGGCGCTCGCCGAGCAGGCGAAGTGGGGCGGGAAGCTGGGCGAGATCCTCGTCCGGATGAACCTCGTCTCCGAGGACATCCTCGTGCGCGCCTTGTCGAAGCAGCTGGGCATGCCGGCGGTGAACCTGGACGCCGTGCAGATGGTCCCCCCGCACGTGAAGGCCAAGATTCCGTCGCAGACGGCGCGCGACTTCTCCGTCGTGCCGCTGCAGCTGCGCGACGACGGCAAGACGCTGGTGGTGGCCATGTCGGATCCGCTCAACGTGCGGGTGCTCGACGAGCTGCGGGCCCTGTCCAAGTGCCGCATCGTGGCGAACGTGGCGGGGCGCACGTCGGTGGCCCGGGCGTTCGCGCGCCTCTACGAGGAGTCCGCGGAGCTGGAGGACGCGGACACCAACTTCAAGGTGGTGGACGCCCAGGGGCGCACCGTCGTGAAGAACCTCAAGGACCTGGAGC
>NZ_RAWB01000344.1 GCF_003612055.1 Corallococcus llansteffanensis | reverse complement strand
GTCGGGCGGGGTGGAGATCTCCTGGCGCCTGGACGTCATCGAGGGCTACGGCGTGGAGGTCGCGCCCTACGTGCACCGGCGCACGAAGAAGGGCCAGCGCACGACGGGGGCGAAGGTCGGCCGGCGCAAGCTGTTCCAGGAGTACGGCTCGCAGCTCAGCGCCTCGGACGCGCGCATCGGCGCGCTGCTGGCGGACCACGACGCCCCGGCGTCGCGCGCGCTGCTGTTCGAGCTCATCGACCACCCGCGCATCTACCTGGAGGGCCTCACGCCGGATCTGCTCGTGCGCATCGAGCGCGCGAAGGTGGGCCTGGTCGCCGAGGACCGGGCCGGCACCGTGGTGGTGAACGCGGGCGTGGACGGCGCCGCGCTGCCGGCGGCGATGCTGGAGCGCGTGCGCAAGTCGAAGCCGGAGGAGGCGGTGTTCCTCTGGGACGAGGGCCCGCGCCTGCTCACCGTGCTGGACGTGAGCCCGGAGGTGCGCGCGCTCACCACGGTGCTGCTGCGACACGGCAACGCGTTCCCGCCGGAGAGCCACGGGGCGCTGTTGGATCAGCTCTCCAAGTTCTCCATGCGCCTGCCGGTGGCCATGCCCCGCAGCGTGATGGGGGAGTCCGTCGCGCCGCAGCAGCTCCCGGTGCTCCGGCTGGAGGCGCAGCCCGGGGGTGCGGTGCGACTGGAGCTGCGCCTGCGACCTCTGCCGGACGGCCCCGCGTTCCTGCCCGGAGAGGGGCCGCGCGACGTGCACGTGCGGCGCGACACCGCGTCCTTCCACGCGGTGCGCGACTTCGCGCGCGAGCTGGCGGCGGCGACGGCGCTCCAGGCCCGGCTGCCATTGCTGTCCGCGGAGCCGCAGGAGCAGCCGTTCTGCTTCCTCTTCCACAGCGCGCAGGGGGGACTCGCGGTGCTGGCCGCGTGCGCGGACTTCGAGCCCCGGCCGGAGCTGGAGTGGTTGGGCACCTCCATGCGGCTGGTGGCGAAGCGGGGCGTGGGGGACCTGAAGGTCGTCCTGCAGCGCAAGCGCGACTGGTTCGGCGTGCTGGGTGGGCTGGCCGTGGAGGGCGAGCGGGTGTCGCTGGCGCGGCTGCTGGATGCCGCCCGGCGCAAGGAGCGCTTCATCCAGGTGGACGCGAACACCTGGGTGGAGATCGAAGCGGCGCTGCGCGAGCACCTGGAGCGGCTGTCGGATCACACCTACGCCTCGCGGCACGGGCTGGAGGTGGGGCCGTCCGCGGCGGAGGCGCTGGCGGGCCTGGACAGCGCGGGCGCGGACATCGACGCGGACGCGTCCTGGAAGACGCTCGTGGAGCGCATCTTCGCGGCCAAGGAGCTCAAGCCCCGCGTCCCCACGACGCTGAAGACGGAGCTGCGCGACTACCAGCTCGAGGGCTTCCGCTGGCTCACGCGGCTGGCGTCGTGGAACGCGGGCGCCGTGCTCGCGGACGACATGGGCCTGGGCAAGACGGTGCAGGCGCTGGCGGTGCTGCTGGACCGCGCGAAGCAGGGCCCCGCGCTGGTGCTGGCGCCCACGTCGGTGGCCTTCAACTGGCGGGATGAGGCGAAGCGCTTCGCGCCGTCGCTCAAGGTGACGCTGTTCTCCGAGGCGGAGGACCGGGGCGGCACGCTGGAGCGCCTGGGGCCCCGCGACGTGCTCGTCATCAGCTACGGCCTGCTCACGCGCGACATCGAGCGGCTGTCCGCCCAGCGCTTCGCCACCATCGTCTTCGACGAGGCCCAGACGCTGAAGAACGCGGCCACGCACCGCTTCCGCGCGGCCCGGGCGCTCCAGGGGGACTTCAAGTTCGCGCTGTCCGGCACGCCCCTGGAGAACCACCTGGGCGAGCTGTGGGCCCTCTTCGCCGTCGTCTTCCCCGGGCTCCTGGGCAGCCTGGAGGCGTTCCGGGCGCGCTTCGCCGCGCCGATTGAACGACAGGTGGACCCCACGGCCGCGCCCGCGCTGGCCCGGGTGCTCCAGCCGTTCCTCCTGCGTCGCACCAAGGGACAGGTGGAGGCCCAGCTTCCGCCGCGCACCGACGTGCACGTGCCCGTCGTCCTGTCCGCGCCGGAGTGGACGCTCTACGAGGACGCGCGGCTGGCGGCCCTGTCGGACCTGGAGACGCACAAGCCGAAGCTGAAGGAGCAGGAGAAGCGCATCCAGGTCCTGTCGGCGCTGACGCGGCTGCGGCTGCTCGCGTCGCATCCCCGGCTGTACGACGCGGCGTCCAAGCTGGAGTCCTCCAAGCTGGAGCGCTTCATGGAGCTCATCCAGGAGCTGCGCGAGGAGGGCCACCGCGCGCTCGTGTTCAGCCAGTTCACGTCCCACCTGGCGCTGGTGCGCGAGGTGCTGGACGCCCAGGGCATCACCTACGAGTACCTGGACGGGCAGACGCCCGCCGGCGCCCGGGCCGAGCGCGTGCGCGCCTTCCAGGAAGGGGACGCCCCCCTGTTCCTGATCTCCCTCAAGGCCGGAGGCTTCGGCCTCAACCTGACGGCCGCCACCAGCGTCATCCACCTGGACCCGTGGTGGAACCCGGCCGTGGAGGACCAGGCGTCCGACCGGGCCCACCGCATCGGCCAGCAGCGGCCCGTCACCGTGTACCGGCTGGTCGCGCGAGGGACCATCGAGGAGCAGATGCTCGCGCTCCATGAGCACAAGCGCGCCCTCGTGGCCGGGGTGCTCGAAGGCAAGGATGCAGCCGGGCGCCTGTCGACCCAGGAGCTGCTCGGCCTGCTCGCGCAGCGGCTGCCGGCCATCACCGGCCTGGATTCCGACGCGACCCGGCACTGAGCCCGTCCAGAGGTCCTTTCCTGGGTTTTTTCGGGGGGCCTCCGCACACCTGTGCCCACACTGAACAAACATTGAGGCAGTTCCGCATAGGGTCCGGACTGAACGGCCGAACAGCCCTGAATCCTGATCGGGCGTGCCTACATGCAAGAATGATCAGGTGGTGACAGGTGGCCGCCCTTCCGCAAGCCACAATGCCCACATGCTCGTATCTTCAGTGAGTCCACGACAACACCCACGTCAATCCCTGTCAAAAGAAAGACATTGCATCAATTCAATACACAGACGCACCCGCGCCGAGTGCAATCAATTGCATTGAATTGCTCACTGATAAATGTATCAATGTTTCATTCAGGGGATCAGCGGGAAGAAGTGCCCGATGGGGCCGTTCCCGTGCCCCACGGCGAGCGGGTAGCGCAGCGCCGCCGTGACGTACTCCTTGCCCTGCCGCACGGCCTCCAGCGGCGCGGCCCCCAGCGCGAGCCGCGCGGCGATGGCCGCGGACAGCGTGCAGCCCGTCCCGTGCGTGTTCGGCGTCTCCACGGGCTCGACGGCCAGCGTCTCCAGGCTCACGCCGTCGAACCACACGTCGGTTCCGCGCAGCGCGCCCTGCATGCCGCCGCCCTTCACCAGCACGGCTTTCGGTCCCTGGCGATGGATGCGTCGCGCCGCCTCGCGCATGTCCTCCAGCGTCTCGATGTCCATCCCCGCGAGCAGCCGCGCCTCATGTCGGTTGGGCGTGAGGATCTCCGCGAGGGGCAGCAGCAGCGTGCGCAGCGCCTCCACCGCCGCGTCATCGATGAGCCGGGAGCCCGCGCGCGACACCATCACGGGATCCAGCACGACGGGGCCCAGGGACAGGGCGCTCAGCCGCTCCGCCACGGTCTCGATGATGTCCCGGCGGGCGAGCATGCCCACCTTGACCGCATCCACGCGCATGTCCGAAGCGACGGCCTCCACCTGCGCGGCGACGGCCTCCGGAGGCAGCACGTCCACCCGGGTGACGCCGCGCGTGTTCTGCGCGGTGACGGCGGTCAGCGCGCTGGTGCCGTGGACGCGATGGAAGGAGAAGGTGCGGAGATCCGCCTGGATCCCCGCGCCACCGCCGCTGTCGGAGCCGGCGATGGTGAGGGCGGTGGCGACAGGGAAGGGCGTCATGGCGCGGCATCCTACCGGGACCCGTGGTTTCCGGATCCCGGAGAAGCGCGCGCCTCAGCGCCTCAGAACTGGTTCTGGCGCGCCTGCTCGAAGCCCACGCGGTGCTTGAGGTACAGCGTGTCCAGCATGTGGTTGCTGATGGGGTTCAGGTTGCCGTCGGTGAAGCGGTGCACCACCGCGCCCTTGCCCGCGTCCTTGAGGAAGGACAGCGGATCCACGGAGCCGCCCAGGCCGGTGAGCGTGGGCACGGGGTCCGCGTTGTTGACGTAGTGCACGTACTTGGGGCCGTCCGGGTACTTCGTGGACGCGGCGCCGAAGGTCTCCACGGACAGGTGGCCCATCTTCGCCTCGACCTGCGCGGGGGACAGCCCGTCCTCGATGCGCAGCCGCTTCGCCACGTCGTTGAGCGCGCGCGCGGTGATGAGGCCGCCCTGGCTGTAGCCCACCAGGTGCACATCGCGGCCGGCCTTCAGCTCCGAGTAGAGCGTGTCCGCCAGCGTGTCCACCGCGGGGTTCTTGCCCTTGTCCAGCTTGTCCGTCACGCACTGGGCCAGGTCCTTCACCAGGCCTTCCGTCGCGTTGTGGATGCCCACGACCTTCGCGCCGGAGGAGTTCGCCAGCGCCTGCATCTCCCCCAGCTGGCCCGCCGTCGGCGTCATGATGCCGTTGACGTAGAGGATGGTCTTGTCCGGGTTCGCGTTGTTCGCCGGCGTGACGCCCGGGACGTCCTTCAGCGGCGTGGTGGCGGGGAGCGTCTTGCCACCGGCGCCCACGAACATGCCGTCCTGCGCGCGGTCCGGCTTCGCGCCGCCGAAGAGGCTGGTGATCTCCTTCACCGTGGTGGCGTTGAAGACATTCACGCCCATCTCCACGAAGCGCGGGATGTCCTTGAGGCCACCCACCGCGGCGTCGATGATGCCACCCAGCAGGGAGTTGGCCCCCGCGGGCGCCGGCTGCGCGGACGCGCCCTGAAGCACCGCGTTCGGCTTGGGCACGGGGCGCTCGAACGACGACTGCTGGAACGCGGGCGTGTGGGGCGCGGGCTTCCGGGCCGAGGCCTGCTCAGAGGCCGGCTTCCGGGCCTCGGGAGGCACTGCGGGACCACGGGTGCGGTTGATGGTGCTCATGGAAACCTCCAGCCACCGGGGGAAGTGGGCTCAGGTAGGTTATCCGCTTCTCACCCCGGAAGTTGCGTGGCCCCGCGTCAGGCGCCTGGATTCCACCCCCGGTCCCTGACGCGGCTGGCCATCCACGGCCTGTGCTGGTGTTCAGCGCTTCACGACGTGGATGTTGAAGTCGCCGGTGCGCAGGGTGCCCCACAGGCGCAGCCAGAGCGGCAGGAACGCCTCGGTGCCCCGGGCGGTGGTGATGTCGCCCAGGTCGATGATGTGCTTCCAGCCGAAGCCCTCCGACAGGAGCTGCTTCACCCGGGCCTTGGCGTCCGCGTCGTTGCCGGACACGAAGACGTCATGGTCTCCAGGCACGCGCGAGGGCTCCACCATCACCTCGCAGTTCATCGTGTTGAGCGTCTTGACCACCTTGAGGTCCGGGAAGGCGCGCTGGAGCTGTTCGCCCAGCGAGTCCGTGTGCGGGGTGGTGAGCACCGGCGGCATGCCCTTCGTGAAGTCGAGCGGGTTGGACACGTCCACCAGCACCTTTCCGCGCAGGGCCTCCGCGCCCGCCGCCTTCAGCACGTCCAGCGACGCGGTGCCCAGGGTGCAGTTGAAGAGCAGCTCCGAGAACGCGGCGGCGTCCGCGAACGTCCCCTGCGATGCCTTGCCCCCGGCCTTCTTCACCCACGCGGCCGCCTTCGGGTTGTCCGCGGTGCGCGAGCCCATCCGCACCTCGTGGCCCAGCGCCACCAGCTTGCTGCCCAGCGTCTCACCCACCATGCCCGTGCCCAGGATCGCGATTCGCATGTCGACTTCCTCCGTTGGCCCGAACCTTAATCGTCAACCGGTAGGAGGGTGAGCACGTCCGGGTTGAACCATCATCAACTCCGGGTTGACACTCCGGCCCATGGACCTGTTCACCGGGGTGTTGCCGTTCCTCCATGTCGCGGAGGAGCAGAGCTTCCGAAGGGCGGCGGAGCGGCTGGGCGTCACCGTGGCCGCGGTGAGCAAGGCGGTGCGGCGGCTGGAGGAGGAGTTGGGCGCGAGGCTGCTGGAGCGCACCTCCCGGCAGGTGGCCCTCACCTCCGAGGGCGCGGCGTTCCTGGAGCGCGCCCGCGAAGCCGTGGCCCAGATGCGCGCGGCGCGGGAGACCGTGGCCCAGGCCCACCGGGCGCCCCGGGGGCCGCTGACGGTGGCGCTGCCGTTCATCCTGGGGCCGGTGCTGCTGCCGCGACTGGCGAGGCTCCAGGCCCGCCACCCGCAGCTCACGCTGCACGTGCGCATGAGCGACCGGCTGAGCCGGCTGGTGGAGGAACAGGTCGACGTGGCCATCCGGCTGGGCGGCCTGGAGGACTCCAGCCTCGTGGCACGGCGGCTACTCCGCACGCGCTGGATGACGCTCGCGGCGCCGACCTACCTGGCGCGGCACGGCACCCCGGAGAGGCCTGGCGACCTGGAGCACCACGCGTGCCTGAAGTTCGTGGACCCGCGCGGGCTCACCCGCGAGTGGCGCTTCCGGGAGACGCCGGGCGGTGCGGAGACGGTGGTGCGCACGCGGGCCGCCATCGACGTGGATCACGGACCGGCGCTGCTGGACCTGGCCGCCGCGGGCGCCGGGCTCTGCCAGGTGCTGGACTTCATGAGCGATGCGCGGATGCGCGATGGCACCCTGGTGGAGGTGCTCGCGGATCACGCGGCGGAAGGGCCGCAGGTCCACGCGCTGTGCCTGCCCGGGCGCCAGTCCGTGCCCCGCGTCCGCGCGCTGCTGCAGCTCCTGGTGGAGGAGCTGCGCCCGTCTCCCGAACCGACGGCCGCCGTCAGCGCTCCCGCGCCGGAGGAGCCTCGTCCCGCGCGGGAAGGCGGTCCGCGCAGGTCCCGGAGGAAGCCGGCCTCGAAGGGAAGGGGCCCCTGAGCCGCTCCTGAGCCGCTCCTGAACCTCAGGGCGTCGTGAGTGGAACCTTCCCGCCCGCGGCGGCGTTGCTGATCTCCGGCTCCGTGGCCAGGGGCTCCTCGGGGGCCTCGTTGATCTCCTTGTAGAACCGGCGCCCGAAGACGACGCCCAGCACCAGGGAGATGATCATGCCGGCCGCGGACACGGCGGTCATCACGGTGCGGCCCTGCGCCAGCCCACTGCCGAACTGCGCGGTGAGGAAGGTGCCGGGGATGGTGCCCAGCACCACGCCCGCCACGGACGGCCAGAAGCGCGCGCCGCTCGCCGCGCCCGCCGCCAGCATGATGTCGGTGGGGCACAGCGGGTTGATGCACGCCAGGAACGTGAACTGGAAGTCGTGCCGCCGGGCCGCCTTCGCGAGCGCCGGGTACTTGCGCCCCGCGAGCCGCTGCATCGGTCGGGTGCCAAGCTTGCGAGCGAGGAAGTAGAGCAGCGTGGCGGACAGGAAGCTGCCCGTTAGTGAATAGAGCGTCGCTGCGAGCGTGCCGAACATCATCCCACCCACCGCGGTGAGGACCTGTCCGGGCAGCAACGTCAGGGGCCGGATCGCGAGGAACCCCACGTAGGCCACCGGCGCGTAGTCGCCCAGGGGCAGCAGCAGCTCACGGATGGTGCGCTGATCGATGAAGTCCGGCCCCAGGAGCCGGAGCATCACCAGGCCGCCAATGGACACGACCATGGGGGCGAGGATCCGCAACCAGGTCTTTACCGCGCTCCCGCCACTCGCCACCGCAGCCTCCCGTATCCCCCGCCGACCGATGTGTCAGGCGTTGCGCACAAGGTGGGATCCAGGCGGGGAATCGGCAACGACACGTGAATTGTTGTGAACAGTGAGAGCGTCCTGCCGGGCAATCACCCGTCCAGTCCGGAAGCCCAGCAGGCCTGACAAGCGCGCGAAATCCTTGGGGATTATGCATGCAATGTCAGAAGAGAACGGCTGGCGGTGTACGGAGCTTGCTTGCATCGGGGCGCTTCCGTCCCAAGGTTTCAGGCAAGGGACACCGAGGCGCGGACGGGGTTGGTAGTCACGAGAGGAGATACGGACATGTCGGACAAGGACAACAAGGGCAGCATGACGGTGGCCGAAGCGGGGCGTAAGGGCGGCGAGACGGTCCGGAACGAGCGCGGTCGCGAGTTCTACGAGACCATCGGTCGCAAGGGCGGCGCGACGGTCAAGGCCGAGCGCGGTCGCAGCTTCTACGAGGAGATCGGCCGCAAGGGCGGCGAGACCGTGAAGGCCGAGCGCGGCGCCAAGTTCTACGAGGAGATCGGCAAGAAGGGTGGCGACCGCGTCAAGGCCACCCGCGGACCGAACTTCTATGAAGAGATCGGCCGCAAGGGCGGGCAGAAGGTCAAGAAGCTGATCGAGGAGGGCAAGCGCGCCGCCCGCGCCGCGATGGATGCCCAGGCCGCCGCCGCCGGCGGGGCCGCGCCGCAAGAGGGGGCCGCAGCTCCCACTGCGCCGGCCGCCACGCCGGAGCCGACCACGCCCAGCGGCAACGAGTAACGGGGGACAGGACACGCGGTCTTCCGGTATGACGGTCGCGTGTACCTGGTCCTCACGTTCCTCGAGCAGGTGGAGACGACCGAGCGGGCGATCCGCCGGCTCCGGGAGTTCGGCATTCCGGAGCCGCTGGTCATCCGGGCGCGCAGCGCCGCCGCGGCCCTGTCCGCGGAGGTCCCTGTGTTCGCCGGTCTGCGCAGCCTCGCGCTGGGCGCGGACGAGGACAAGATCGTGCTCGTGAGCGTGCTGCCCGGCCTCCCCCAGGAGGAGATGGAGCGGCTCATCCAGCGCGTGCAGCTGGAGATGGATGCGGATGATCCGCCCATGGGTCGCCTGGTGGCCCTGCCCGTGATGGCGGCGCCCACGCACCGGCGTTGATGACGCGCAGGGGCGCCCGGGTGTAAGCACGACGCTGTGCAAGCGCTGCTCGTCTTTCTCATCGTCGCGGCGTTGTCGCTGCTCGGGTCGAGCCGCTCGCTGCTGGATCCGGGTCGCTTCCCGGCGCTGGCGCAGCTGGCGGCCAGCGGCCTGCTGTTCCTCATCTTCGGAGCGCTGCTGGGGCCGTCGATTCTTGGCGTGCTCACCGTGCGCGACCTGGACTCACTCCGGCCGCTGATCGCGCTGGGGCTGGGGATGGGTGGCGTGCTCCTGGGGCTCAACCTGGAGCCCCGCCTGCTGCGCCTGCTGCCCCGGCCCGTCTACGCGGCGGCGCTCGCGCACGCGGGCACGGCCTTCCTGTTCGTGGCGCTGCCCCTGGCGGTGCCGCTGGTGCTGTCCATGGGCTTGAGGCCCCTGGTGGCGGTGGGCGCGGCGGCGCTGCTGGGCGCGGCGGCGAGCCTGTCGTCGGGACACTTCGCGGTGCTGGGCTACCGCAACGGACGGCTGGAGCGCTCGCGCGGCCTGGGCGTGGCGCTGCTCACGATGATGGATGACGCGGTGGGCCTGGGCGTGCTGGCGCTGGGGCTGGTGCTGGGCGCCACCGGCAACGCGGCCGAAGGGCTGGGCCTGCTCAGCCTGGCGCTGCTCCTGGGCGTCGCGTGCGGCGCGCTGCTCGCGTTCCTCACGCACTCGCTGAAGGACCCCGCGGAGCAGACCACGGTGACGCTGGGCATGGTGGCGCTGGTGGGCGGCGCGGCGGCGTACCTGCGGCTGTCGTCGCTGCTGGCGGGGGTGGCGTGCGGCGCGACGCTGGCGCTGATGGGCGGACGCACCGCGGAGCGGGTGGCGCGCGCGCTGTCGCGGGTGGAGCGGCCCACCTACCTGGTGCTGGTGTTCATGGTGGGCTGTCACCTGCACGCGCGCGACCTGTCCGCCTGGGCGCTCTTGCCCGCGTTCGTGGGCCTGCGCTTCCTGGGCAAGGTGCTGGGAGGGCGCTTCGCTCAGCGGCTCACCCAGGGCGTGCTCGACCTGCCCCCGCAGTTCGGCTACGCGCTCATCGCGCAGGGCGGGCTCGCGCTGTGCATCGTGGCCGAGTACGTGCTGCTGGTGCCGGGCTCGCTGTCGCAGCGGGTGCTGGACGTGGTGGCGGTGGGCGCGGTCGTCAACGAGATGCTCGCGCACGGCGCGTTCCGGCACGTGCTGGCCGCGGAGCCCCGCAAGCCCGCGCTGCCGGCGGATGACGCGGAGGTGGCGGCATGAAGGGGTCTGTCTTCCGCCTGCTGCTGCTGGTGGCGCTGCTCGCGGCCATCACCCAGGCGCAGGTGATGCGCGCGGACGCGGGCACGCCGGTGCTGCTGGCGGCCGGTGCGCTGCTCCTGTGCGGCCTGTTCGCGGGCAAGGTGGCCAAGGGCCTGGGCCTGCCGCGCCTCACGGGCTACCTGCTGGTGGGCGTGGCGGTGGGGCCCTACGCGCTGGGCTTCATCCCGGGCGCGGGCGTGAAGGGGCTGGAGCTGGTGAAGGGGCTGGCGGTGAGCCTCATCGCGCTGGTGGCCGGCACGGAGCTGCACCTGGGGCTCATCCGCCGCGTGGGCGCGCGCGTGGCGCTGCTCTGCGCGGCGGTGTGCGGGGCGACGTTCGCGGTGTGCTTCGGGGCGACGTTCGCGCTCAAGCCCTTGCTGCCGTTCCTCGCGCCCATGACGGTGCCGCAGGCGCTGGCGGTGAGCGCGCTGCTCTCCACGGTGATGGTGTCGTTCTCTCCCACGGTGACCATCGCCATCGTCCAGGAGACCGCCGCCAAGGGGACCTTCACGGAGTTCCTGATGGCGCTCGTCATCATCGGGGACCTGTTCGTGATGGTGGCCTTCGGGCTGGCGGCGGGCATCACGCGGGCCACGTTCGGCGACGGGCTGGACGTGGCGGCGCTCCTGGGCGGGGTGGGGT
>NZ_RAWB01000343.1 GCF_003612055.1 Corallococcus llansteffanensis | reverse complement strand
GCGCTGACCTGCCCTGGCGAGCAGGACTACATCTTCGGATGAACGGGCAGCCGTTCCGCCCCGGGTTGCGGGGGGGCGCCCGGGAAAGGAAGTGGGCCGACACGTGCTACGCGTTCTCTTCGCCCTGATGTCGCTCCTGCCGCGCGCCCCGCGCCGGCGCGTCGTGCGCGGCCTGATGCACGCCGTGTGGGGCAGGCTGTCCCATGCGAAGGTCCATGGCCTGAAGGACCTGCCACCGGGTCCCTGCCTCTTCATCTGCAACCACCTGTCCAACGCGGACGGCTTCACGCTCTACCGCGCGCTGCGCCCACGGCAGGTCGTCTTCCTGGCGGGCGTGAAGCTGCACGGCACGGTGATGACGCGGCTGGCGGCGGAGACGATGGACACCATCGACATCACGCCGAACTCGCCGGACATCGAGGCCCTGCGCCGCTGCGTGGACCTGCTCAAGGGCGGCCAGTCGGTGCTCATCTTCCCGGAAGGCGGGCGCAGCCGCTCCGCGGGCATGCTCCAGGCGAAGAAGGGCGTGGGCCTCATCGCCAAGCGCGCCGGGGTGCCCATCGTGCCGGTGGCGCTGACGGGCACGCAGAAGCTGATGCCCATCAACGACTCCGACATGGGTGGCGAGCGGCTCTACCACGCCGACGTCACCGTGACCTTCGGGCCCGCCTTCCGCATGCAGGACCTGGAGCCGGAGCTGGCCGGCGCCCCGGATGCGCGCCAGGCGCTGGTGGACGCGATGATGCGCCGGGTGGCCGCGCTGCTGCCGCCGGAGTACCGGGGCGTCTATGCGTCGGGCCCCGAAGCGGTGGCCCCCTCCGCGCCGCCCGTCGCCGCCCCACCGCCGCCCGCCTGAAACGAAGACGGCCGCGTGGGCGAAGGTGCCCACGCGGCCGCTTTCTTCACGCTTGCGTCAGGAGCAGGAGCCCGGGGCTCCCGCTACTGGAGGAACGCCTTCTTGACCTCGGTGAGGAGCGGGTTGGCGCCCGTCGCGGGGTCGGTGCAGCCCTGGTTGATGGTCCAGATGATGGTGCCGCCGTAGCCGTTGGCCTTCGCGTACTGGCCCTTGGCCTGGATGGCCTCCGGACCGTCGTAGGTAATCCAGCGCACGGTGCCGTCCTCCACGGGCGTGGAGAACGTGACGTAGTTGGCCTGCGCCGCCGTGTCCCACTTGAGGGTGCCCGTCTTGGAGAGCTGGAGGATCTTCTTGTACGTGAAGGAGTTGTCCCCGCCCACGTAGTCGGACCAGTTGGTGAAGGGCTGGCGCGGGCCGGTGATGTTGCGCCACGCGAGGCCGTAGAACGGGATGCCCATGCCCAGCTTCGCCTTGGGGATGCCCGCGTTCACCCATGCCTTGAGGCTGGACTCCACCGACGTGGGATGGGTGCCGGACTCGCCCGTGAGCGCGGACGTGAACCACGAATCCCAGCCGTCCCAGACGCCAATCATCTCGTAGGACATGATGTTGACCTGGTCCAGGTACGTCGCGAGCTGCGGGTACCACTTCAGCTCCGCGTCGCCGCTGAAGTTGTTGTTCACCCAGCCGATGGGGAACGTCAGCAGCATGTTGGGGCGCACCTGACGCAGCCGCTGCACGAGCGCGAGCAGGTTCGGCTTGTCCGCCTCCTCCACCGGCTCCCAGTCGATGTCGAGCCCGTCGTAGCCGTGGTCGTCCATCACCTTGAGCAGGTTGGTGACGAACTTCTCCCGGTTCGCGCTCGTGGCCGCGCCCACCCAGCCGGCGTGCTCGCCCGCGCCGCCCACCATGATGATGGCCTTGCGCCCCGCCGCGTGCGCGCGCGTGGACAGCGTCTTCGCCATGGCGGAGCCGTTCGAGTTGTCGAAGAGGGCGCTGACCGTGCCGTCGGGCTTCGGCGTCACGCGCCCGACGATGATGTGCGTGAGCGCGGTGAAGTCCACCTTCTCCGGCGGGTACTCATCCGCGTTCCAGCCCGTGTAGTAGCCGGACACCCACTTGTTGGTGCTCCCCACCGGGCCCGTCACGGTGATGTCCGCCAGGGCCTTCTTCGTCGTGTCCGCGTTGCTCGTCGCGACGACGTGGTAGCTGCCCGCCGTCTGCGGCGCGGTGTACGTGCCGCTGGAGGTGATGCTGCCGCCCGTGGCGCCTTCCTGGATGGACCAGGTGACGGCCGTGTTGGTGGCGCCCGTCACCCTCGCGGTGAAGGTCTGCACGCCGCCGCGCGCCAGCGTCGCGCTCAGGGGGGTGACGGTGATGCTCACTCCGGTGGGCGCCGTCCGCGTCCCCGTCACCGCGGCGGAGCGGGGGCTCTCCCCGGCCGCGTTCAGCGCGGTGACGACGTACCAGTACGCCGTGCCGGTGACGGCGCCGGTGTCCTTGTAGGACGCCGCTGTGACGGGCGCCGAGGTGAGCTTCGTGTACGTGCCCGTCTGGGACGTGGCGCGGTAGACGTTGTAGCCCGTGGCGCCCGTCACCGCGCTCCAGCCAAGCGCGATGTCCGTCGAGGAGCCGGTCGCCTTCAGGCCCGTGGGGGCGGCAGGAGCGGTCGTGCTCGCCGCGAGGCGGAGGTTGTCGAAGTTCATCGCGGGCAGCGTGCGGCCCGCGTTCTCCATCACCACGAACCCGCTGAGGCTCGCGTTCGCCGCGCCCAGGTTCGTCAGGGGCACCCGGCACAGCGTCCAGGCGGAGGCCTTGATGGTGCCGCCCGCGCAGAACGGGTTGAGCGCCACGGGCGTCTTCTGGGACGTGCCCACGGTCGCGTAGACCGCGAGCGCGGGGTTGCTCGTCGCGCCCGGGTGCACCTGGAGCTCCACGAAGCCATAGCCCGTGGTGGGGACGCCCGCGTGGTGCAGGTACACGCCCTTCCAGGCGCCGAACGTCGCGGAGATGGAGCGCGTGCCCGCGAACACGGGGCTCGTCGCCGTGAGGCTGTGCGTCGCGTAGGACCAGTCTTCCCAGCCTGAACCCAATGCGTCGTCGTAAAGCGTGGTCGCGCTGGCGAGCGCGTCCTGCTGGGATTCCACCAGCGAGTCCTCGTCACCGGCGGTGGAGGTGAACTCCGGGGCACCACCACACCCGGTGTGCACCGCGCCCAATGCCAAGAGGAACCCCATGAGCTGTCTTCTCAAGTTTGCTCCTGTCGCCAGGTGGAGGAGGTGGTGCCGGGGGTAAGGCCTGTCCTGCCCGCGGCGCGTGGCAGGACGCCCCCGGTCACCCTGTCGCCGGCCGGAATTGGCGGGCGTGCAACGGGGGACCTGGCGATCGCGGGCTGACAAACACCGCGAACGCCCGTCTGCGTTCAAGGCATGGGGTGGGGCATTTGGGCACGTCGCAAGGACGCCCGGCCGGTGCGGGGACGGCCTCGCGGGCGCCTGGTGTCAGAGGGAAACGTGCCTGGAGACGGCGGGAGCGGGCGGGCCCTCCCCGCGCCTGGAGGCGCCTCAGGCGCGCCTCCAGGGGGAAGGTGCCCGCGCCGTCACACGCGGGACTTCAATCCTTCACCCATGACGGACGTCTGTCTTTCGACGTCAGGCCTTCGACGTCAGTCCTTGGGAGATGACGTGAGGAAGGTCCAGGCGCTGTCGTGGCCCTGGAGGTACGTGCGGAAGTGGTTCTCGCCGGGGCGGTAGAGTCCCGTCTGCTTGAGCTGCTCGTGTAGCGCGGGCAGGTGATAGTAGGGCACCGACGGGAAGAGGTGATGGGAGAGGTGATAGCCGGCGTTGAAGGGCGCGATGAAGAAGCGCTCGAACCACGTGGGCGCCTCCACGTCCCGCGTCTCGTGCGTCTCGTCCTCCGTGGCCGGCGTGAAGGGGTGCTCCACCACCGCGCGGATGCGGAAGGCGATCATCATCAGCGTCAGGGACGGCAGTGACCACAAGAGCAGGTAGTGCAGCCAGCCGCCCGCGAGGGTGAGGCCCACGATGAGGGCCACCAGGAACAGCGCGTAGCGCACGTGTTCGGCGCGGGAGACGGGCGGCCCCCCCTTGCCCGACAGCCGGCCCGAGTAGGACCAGGGGATGATGATCTTCATGTGCGAGGCGGTGAAGACGCCCACCATGTCCCCCAGCAGCACGCGCGCGGTGCCCCAGCGCGTGCGCGGGAAGATCCACGCGCTGTCGCGCTGCGCGGTCCGCCAGTAGGGGTCCTGGGGCGTGTTGACGTAGCGGTGGTGCTCCGCGTGCTCCTTGCGGTAGCCCGCCGTGGTGATGTTCGTGGGGAACGCGCACAGCATGTCCGCCACGAAGTCGTTCGCCGCCCGGTTCGTGAACAGGTGGTAGTGCGCCGCCTCGTGCACCAGGCTCAAGAGCGCGTGCTGCCGCGTGGAGATGATGATGGCGGCCAGCACCCATGCCCACCAGCGGTCCACCTGCACCACGAACGCCACCGACAGCGCGATCATGATCCACTGGCGGGCAATCGCCCAGAGGCCCCGCGCGTTGACCACGACAGACAGCTCTCGCACCTTGGCCGTCAGCGACCTGCGGTCGAACGCGCGAGAGGTGACCGCTTCCGAGTCATCCAGCGACAACCGTTCCGGAACGGCAAGCATCGGGGGTAGACCTCCTGCGTGGGACTACACCGCCTAAGCGGTAATTATATCTTATCGCGATAATTAAGAACGCGGAAAGACCCGCCCGGGCTTCCAGTCCGGGTGGACCGGGGAGCGGTGGGACCGGCAGGTGTTGAGTGGTGCCCAGACGGCCGCCGTCCAGGGGCCCTGGCGCGCGCTGTGGCCGGGCGCTCGCGCCTTTTGGCCATTGTGCCGGGGGGGTTGTCCGTACACTGGTTTCAAACGCCCTTTCCGCGTCCCGCGGCCCATGGAAAGGACGGGAGGTCCCAGCCCTCCCCGGTGAATGGATGCAGGCACCCTTCGACTTCCAGAAGCTCTTCGAGCTCTCCCCCAACCCGTACATGTTGCTGGACCGCGAGCTGCGGTACGTGACGGCGAACTCGGCCTACCTGCGGGTGACGGCCAGCCGGCTGGAGGACCTGGTCGGGCGCTACGTCTTCGAGGCGTTCCCCAACGACCCGGAGGACCCCGCCAACAGCAGCGTGCGGATGCTGCGCGACTCGTTCTCCCGGGTGCTGACGGAGGGGGTGCTGGACTCGCTGGCGCTCATCCCCTACCGGGTGCCCCGGTGGACGGACGCGGGCATCGTCGTGGAGGACCGCTTCTGGAGCGCGACCCACACCCCCGTGCTGGATGACGGGGGCCGGGTGGCCTTCATCCTCCAGCACACGATGGACGTGACGGAGCTGCAGCAGCTCAAGCAGGCCATGCGCGACGTGGAGCAGGCGGCGCGGGAGCAGCCCGGGTCGCAGCTGGAGGGCGGGGTGTTCCTGCGCGCCCAGGCGGTGCAGGAGGTGAACCGCACGCTCTCCGACGAGAGCAGGCACCTGCGCCGGCTGTTCGAACAGGCCCCGGGCTTCATGTGCTCGCTGAAGGGGAAGGAGCACGTGTTCGAGCTCACCAACCACGCCTACCTCCAGCTCGTCGGCCACCGGAGCATCCTGGGAAAGCCCGTGCGCGAGGCGCTGCCGGAGGTGGAGGGGCAGGGCTTCTTCGAGCTGCTGGACCAGGTGCTCTCCTCCGGAGAGCCCTTCATCGGTCAGGGCATGCGCCTGATGGTGCAGCGCGTGCCCGGCGGGCCGCTGGAGGAGTCCTTCCTGGACTTCGTGTACCAGCCCGTCGTGGAGGCCGACGGGAGCATCTCCGGCATCTTCGTCCAGGGCAGCGACATCACCGCGCAGAAGCGCGCGGAGCAGGAGCTGGCGCGCCACCGCGACCACCTGGAGGAGCTGGTGCGCGAGCGCACGCGGGCGCTGGAGGAGAGCGAGGCGGAGCGCCGCCAGACGGAGGCCGCGCTGCGCCAGGCGCAGAAGATGGAGGCGGTGGGCAAGCTCACGGGCGGCGTGGCGCACGACTTCAACAACCTGCTCCAGGTGGTGAGCGGCAACCTGCAGCTGCTCCAGCGCGACCTGGCGGGCGACGCGAAGGCGCAGCGCCGGCTGGAGGTGGCGCTGGGCGCGGTGGAGCGCGGGGCGCGGCTGGCCTCGCAGCTGCTCGCCTTCGCGCGGCGTCAGCCCCTGGCCCCCACGGCCATCAACGTGGGCCGGCTGGTGCGCGACATGGACGACCTCTTGCGCCGCGCGCTGGGCGAGGACGTGGAGGTGGAGACGGTCATCGCGGGCGGGCTGTGGAACACGTCGGTGGACCGCAACCAGCTGGAGAACGTCATCCTCAACCTGGCCATCAACGCGCGCGACGCCATGGAGGGCCGGGGCAAGCTCACCATCGAGGCGGGCAACGCGATGCTGGATGACCACTACGCGCTGCTGCACCCGGAGGTCACCGCGGGGCAGTACGTGATGCTGGCCGTCTCCGACACGGGCTCGGGCATGACGCCGGAGGTGATGGAGCGCGCGTTCGAGCCCTTCTTCACGACGAAGCCGGAGGGCCGGGGCACGGGCCTGGGGCTGAGCATGGTGTACGGGTTCGTGAAGCAGTCCGGCGGCCACGTGAAGATCTACAGCGAGGTCGGGCACGGCACGTCGCTGAAGCTCTACCTGCCGCGCACCTTCCAGGTGGCGGTGCAGCCGGCGGACACCGCGGCGGGGCCGGTGGAGGGGGGCACGGAGACCATCCTGGTGGTGGAGGACGACCCGGCGGTGCGCGGCACGGTGGTGGAGGTGCTGACGGAGCTGGGCTACCGCGTGCTCAAGGCATCCGACGGGCAGAGCGCGCTCGCGGTCATCCAGAGCGGCCTGCCGGTGGACCTGCTCTTCACCGACGTGGTGATGCCGGGGCCGGTGCGCAGCCCGGAGCTGGCCCGGCAGGCCAAGGAGCTGCTGCCGGACCTGGAGGTGCTCTTCACGTCGGGCTACACGGAGAACGCCATCGTGCACGGCGGCCGGTTGGATCCCGGCGTGAGCCTGCTGAGCAAGCCGTACCGGCGCGAGGACCTTGCGCGGAAGCTCCGCGCGATGCTGCGCCAGCGTGAGCAGCGGATCGCGGCGAAGGCCGTGAAGCCGCCCACGCCCACCCCGTCGCGTGTCACGGAGGCTGAAGTGAAGGGACCGCTGCGCATCCTGCTGGTGGAGGACGACCCGGACATCCGCGAGTCCGCGTCCGAATTGCTGACGGACATGGGGCACGGCGTGCACGCGGTGGGGAGCGCGGAGGCGGCGCGCACGGCGTTGGGCGAAGCGCCCTTCGACCTGCTCTTCACGGACGTGACGCTGCCGGGCATCTCCGGCGTGATGCTGGCGCGCGAGGCCGTGAAGCAGTATCCGTCCCTGCGCATCATCATCGCGTCGGGGGATTCGCGCGCGGTGTCGACCGAAGGTGGCCGGGAACTGGAGCGTGTGGTGTTGCTGCCCAAGCCGTATGACCTGAACCAGATTGAACGCGCGCTGCTGCAGGCCTCCGCCGCGCGGACGCGGCCCGCGTGACGGACACGCACGCCCGACCAGGCGAGGAGGTCATCTACGTCGCCACGCTGCCCGGGCTGGAGCCCGCGCTGGAGGCGGAGTCCCGCGAGTGCGGCCTCGCCCCCCGGCGCGCGGAGGGCGGCGTCGAGTTCGTGGGCCCGGCGGGCCTGCACCAGACGGCGAACCTGCAGCTGCGCACCGCGAGCCGCGTGCTCTTGCGCCTGGGCACGTTCACGGCGCCGACGGCGGAGGGGCTCGTGCGCGTGCTGGCGCGGCTGCCCCTGGAGGGCCTCTGGGATGGCCGGACGCCGCCGAAGCTGTCGGTGAGCCTGCACCGCTCCGTGGCGCCGGGGCCCAACGTGGTGCTGGAGTCCGCGGCCATGGCCTGGGGCCTGCCCGAGGTGGGGCGCGCGGGGCACCTGGACGACGAGGGTGGCGGCCCGGGCCTCACGCTGCTCGTGCGCGGGGAGGGGGACAAGTGGACGGTGAGCGCGGACACCTCCGGGGCGCCGCTGTACCAGCGCGGCTACCGGCAGGAGGTGGGGCGCGCGCCGCTCCGGGAGACGCTGGCGGCGGGCATCCTCCGGCTCGCGGGCTATGCCGGGGACGTGCCGCTTCTGGACCTGATGTGTGGCTCGGGCACGTTCCTGGTGGAGGGGGCGTGGATGTCCCAGCACCGGGCGCCGGGGCTGTCGCGCGCGTTCGCCTTCGAGTCCTTCCCGTCCTTCGACAAGGACGCCTGGGCCCGCCGCCGCGCGGAGGCCGAGGCCCAGGTGCTGCCCGCGCCGCGCGTGCCCGTGCGGGGCTACGACATCAACGCGGGGGCGCTGGGGACGGCGCGTCGCAACGCGAAGCGCGCGGGGCTCACGCTGACGCTGGAGCGGCACGACCTGCGCACGCTCCAGGCGCCGCCGGGAGTCCCGGGGCTGGTGGTGGCGAATCCTCCCTACGGCAAGCGCGTGGGCGAGGAGGAGGACCTGCCGGGCCTCTACCGCGCGCTGGGTGCCACGCTGCGCGGCGCGTTCCGCGACTGGCGCAAGGCGCTCATTGTTCCCGAGGACGCGAAGCTCGTGGCGGCGCTGGGGCTGGAGGGCGCGCGCCAGCTGCCGGTGCAGAACGGCGGCCTGCGCTGCCTGCTGGTGCTGGCGGGCCCGTGACGCGCGGGCCCGGGGCGCCTCCCCGTTAGAGCGGCAGCACCAGCTCGAAGCGGGCCCCACCCTCGGGCCTCGCTCCGGCGCGCACCTTGCCTCCGTGCGCGAGCACCACGCGGCGCACGATGGCGAGCCCCAGGCCGCGCCCGTTGGCGCGCGTGAGGAAGAAGGGCTCGAAGACGCGCTGCGGATCCACGCCCGCGATGCCCGGGCCTTCGTCCTCCACCACCAGCGACACGCCTTCGGGCACGGGGCGCACCGCCACGCGCACCGTGCCCCGCGCGGGCGACGCCTGCAGCGCGTTGCGCATCAGGTGCGTGACGGCGAGCTGCAACAGCGTCTCGTCACCGGCGAGGTCCGGCACCTCCGGCGCCTCGTCGAAGACGACGTGCGGCGTGGGCAGGTCCTCCCGGCCCTGGAGCTGGCCGAGCGCGCGGTGCACCAGCTCTCCCAACTGGACGGGGCGCGGCCGGGGCTCCAGCGGGCGCACCGTGTCCAGCAGGTCGCGCACGATGTCCTCCAACCGGATGGCCTCCTCCTCCAGCATCTCCACCGCGGCGGCGCCAGAAGGGCCCAGGCGCGGCTCGCGCTTGAGCACCGCCACCGTGTTGAGGATGGCGCCCAGGGGATTGCGCACCTCGTGGGCCACGACCCCCGCCGCCTCGCCCAGCGCCGTCAGCCGCTCGCTCGCGACGAGCTCGCCCTGGAGCCGCGACACCTCCGCGAGCCGTGCCTCCGCCGCCCGGTGGTGGCGCACGTTCTCCAGCGCCCCGCCGATGAGCTGCGCGAACAGCTCCAGCGCGCCCGCGTTCGCGGGCGTCAGCATGGGGGACTGCACCGCGAGCACGCCGAAGGGCTCGTCCCCCACGAAGAGGGGCGCGTCCAGCGCGCGCGAGCCCGGGGGATAGATGCGCTGGATGTTGTCCGCCACCTCCGCCGAGTGGAGCTGCCGGGCCATGGTGAACGCGTCCGGATGGAAGACCGACTTGCGCCGGGTGAGCACCTCCTCCAGGTGGGGCATGGCCGCGCGAGGGAAGCGCACCTCGTGCACCGGCTGGCCATACAGCCGTTCGGCGGCCGCCAGGCTCTCCGGCTCCTGGCGCAGCGGCCCGTGGCGCAGGAAGTCCCCCTCCAGCAGCATCACGGAGACGTAGAAGCCCTGCCGGTGCACGGCCTCCACCGCCAGCTCCAGCACCGCCGTCTCGTCGCGGCAGCGCAAGAGCTCCGCCGCGGTGGACACCAGCACGGTGGACAGCCTGCGCACCGCGTCCCCGCCCGCGGCGTCCAGCAGCAGCACGAGCTGCTCCTGGGCGATGCGGCCCGGGCCGGTGATGAGCGACAGCATGTGACGACGTCCGTCCGCTCCCCGCATCCGGATCCAGGCCGGTTGATCCGGCAGGGGCTCGCCCCGCGCCAGGGCCTGGGACAGCGGCTCCACCCATGCGCGCTCGTCCGGACTGAAGCGGGCGCTGAACTCACCCACGGATGGCAGCTCGCCTTCGCGCAGGCCCAGCAGCGCCCGGAGGGCGTCGTTGGTGAACACCAGGTGGTCGCTGCGGACGACGAACAGGGGCACCGGCAACGCCTGGAGCAGCCCGTCCATCGTGGTGGGCAGGGAAGGGGGGCTCACGGCATCCCCTGGGCGGCGCCGACCGCTTCCCCGTCCGCATGCCGCGCCAACGCGCCGGGGCGCAGGCCCCGAGGCAATCGCCACGCGCTGGCGCCGTAGGAAGAGGTGAAGCCGTTGCTGATCCGGGAGGACACCATGAACTTCGTGAACGAGTTGGACCGCAGGGACCTGGAGTTGAAGTCCGTCATGGCGGTGATGGTGGCCTTCGTGGCGATGGCCGGGGTCTTCCTGGGCCAGTTGTTCTAGGCCCGTTTCCGGGCCCGGCTTGGACCCTATCAGGGCTTCTTCGGTCGGCGGACGTACTGCTGGATGAACTCGCGCTCCTCGGCGCGCAACGCGCTCAGGCGCAGTCCGTAGCCGCGCGGGTTCTTGCCGTCGTCCAGGGAGTTCTCCCAGATGACGGAGCTGCGCAGGGTCATCACCCGCTCCGGATCATCGAAGCGCAGCGTCAACTCCACCTGTGTCCCCAGTCGCAGCGGCCGGTCCGTTCCGATGAACAGGCCCCCTGACGACAGGTTGATGATGCGGTGGTCGGTGAAGATGCCCGTGTTCTTCATCGTCACCCGCACGTCCGCGTGGAGCCGGTCGTCGGAGCGGCGCTCCAATCCCACGAACTCGGCGCTCGAGTAGGTCGGCGGGGGTGGAGGCGCCGGGCGCCGGAACG
>NZ_RAWB01000342.1 GCF_003612055.1 Corallococcus llansteffanensis | reverse complement strand
CACCCGCTGCGGGGCAGCGCACCCGGCGCCACCGGGGGCCGGGCCCGTCCGCGCCGCCGGGGCGACACGGGCACGTCCTCCGCCCGTCCCAGCGGGCGCAGATCCAACCCCTCGGGCGAGTCCACCACCACCGCCGAAGGGAACAGCGTGGGAAGCGCCGCCTCCAGCCCCACGTCGCCCAGCACCGCCAGCAGCTTCGCGCCCTCCAGGGCCCCCGCCAGCGGCTCCTCCAGCGACGCATCCGCGGGCAGGAACAGCGCCCGGCCCGCACGGTCCACGAACTGCGAGCGGGCCCCGCTGGCCAGCAGCGTCTCCACCCGCACCGCCACCGGCAGCAGGTCCGGCGCGAAGACGTCCTTGCGGTGCTCCTGGAAGGCCGCCATCGCCGCGCTCACGTCCGGCAGCGCCACCTCCAGCAGCCGCTCCAGCGGCGCCCGGTCCACCGGCGTCCCGCCCGTCCACTCCGCCAGGTCCAGCCGGTGCGGCGCGAAGCCCGGGTACTCGCCGCCCTGCGCGCCCTGGAGCACGTAGCCCGCGTGGCTCTTCTTGGGCACCACCGTCTTCAGGGTCGCGGGGAGGATCTGCTTCTCGCTGTAGTGCCCACCCGACACCAGGTCCACGAAGCGGCTCTCGCGGATGAGGAACTTGTCAGGCGTGACGCGCGAGGAGAACGCGTACTCCACCAGCGTCAGCCCCGTCACCGGCTTGCGGTCCTTCTTCGTCCACGTCTTGCCGATGAGCTCCTCGACATGGCGGTCCTCCAGCGCCTCGCCGCCCAGGTGCTTCTCCACCTTGCGCGCCGTGAGCAGCATGTCCGCCACCAGGTCCGTGAACACCGGCGGCTCGAAGGTCCCCGTGCGTGCGACCGCCGCGTCCAGCAGCCCCGCCAGCTCCACCGCCCGCGCCGACAGTCGCCGCAGCCCGTTGGCCCGGAGCGCCTCTCCCAGCGCGCGCACCTGCTCCGGCCGATCCGCCCCCAGCGACGCCACGCCCGACAGGCCCAGCTCCCGCACCAGCGTGGACACCTGCGCCACGCCGGCCTTCATCAGCTCGCCCGTCTCCGCCTTGCCCTTCTTCACGCTCTTCTTCGTGCCGGTGCCGCCCGGTGCCACCGGGGCCGACTCCGCCGTCACGAAGGCCTGGGGCGCCCGGGCCCACGCCACCAGCAGCGCCGCCGCGTGCTTGCAGAACGGGCGCGAGCGCGCCGCCATGCACGAGCACCGCCCCTTCACGTCCGAGCGCGCCTCGCCGAACACGAGCGACACCTTGTACGGCGTCGCCCCGGAGCCCGCCGCGTCCGCGAACAGCCGGCTCTCGTAGCGGGACAGGTTCGTCAGCTGCTTGCCATCGAACAGCGCCGCGCCCTTGGCCAGCTCCGCCTTGTCGCTGATGATCTCCGTCAGCGCTCCCATTCCGATGATGGGCCGTACGTCAGCCATGACGGTTCCCCTTTTCACTCGACGCGAGCAGCGGCGTCAGGTCCTGGTTGCGCATCACCCGCTCCACCACGTCCACCAGCTTGCGGGGCGTGCACCCGAAGCACGGAATCCCCAGCGCGGTGAGCTGCTCCGCCATCGCATGGTCATACGAGGGCCGGCCGCTGTCCGACAGCGCCAGCAGGCACAGCACCTTCGAGCGTGAGTCCACCAACTGCCGCAGCCTCGCCACCAGCTCCTCGGCGTTGCCGCCCTCGTACAGGTCGGTGATGAGGATGAAGAGTGTCTTCTCCGGCCGGCGCACGTAGTGCTCCTGCGCGTAGGCCACCGCCCGGTTGATGTCCGTGCCGCCGCCCAGCTGCGCGGAGAACAGCACCTCCACGGGGTCGGACAGCATGGGCGTCATGTCCGCGATCTCCGTGTCGAAGAGGACGAGGCTGGTCCGCAGCACGTCCAGCGACGCGAAGATGGCCGCCATCACGGAGCTGTACACCACGCTCTCCGCCATGGAGCCGGACTGGTCCACCACCAGCGTCACGTCCCACTCGTGGTGCCGCCGCTGGTTGGGCCAGAAGTAGAAGCGCTCCGGGATGAGCCGCTTGCGCTCCGAATCCCAGCCCTTCAGGTTCGCGCGGATGGTGCGCCGCCAGTCGATGTTCCTCGCGATGGGGATGGGGCTCGTCCTGTCCCGCCTGAGCGCCCCGAGCACCGCCGTCCTGAGCGGCGACTCCAGCTTCTTGCGCAGGTCGTCCACCACCTCGCGGATGATGCCGCGCGCCAGGTCCTTCGCCTGGTCCGGGATGAGCCCGCGCGCGCTGACCAGCGTCGTCACCAGCTCCACGTTCTTGTCCAGGAACGGCAGGGTCTCCGGCTCGAAGAGCAGCTGCGTGAGCCCCTTGCGCTCGATGGCGTCCTTCTGCACCAGCGCGATGACGTCGTCCTGGAAGAAGTCGCGCAGCGAACCCAGCCACTTGGGCAGGTAGGGCTTGGAACCGCCCCGGCCCGCGGAGCGCTCGCCGTAGACGAAGGAGAGCGTGTCATCCAGCTCCTCCAGGTCGCCGCCGCCCAGACCCACCGTGTCCGCGCCGGCCACCAGCGTGCCCAGCGACGGACAGGAGCCCGTCTTCTCCGCCTCCGGGCCCAGCGCCAGCCGCCAGCGCAGCAGCGCGTCGCGGTCCTTCGGTTCCAGGTCCTTGGGGTCCACGCTCATAGCAGGTCGTCCAGGTCATCGAGCGCCTTGCCCAGCTCCGCGCTCATGTCCTTCAACGTCTCCTTGTCCTTCTCTTCCAGCACCGCCTTCACCGCGCGGCCCTTGTCCTTCAACTGCCGCACGCCCATCACGTTCTCCATCAGGTAGCGCCGCTCCGTGGCGCCCAGCGTGCCCAGCGCCCTTCGGAGCACCGGCAGCGTCTGCCGGAAGCGCTCCGGCTCCACACCGCACAGGAACGCATCCAGCGCCTTCACCACCTCGCGGCTCTTCACCAGCACCAGCGCGTTCACCTGGAGGAAGCCCTCCAGGTACGCCGCCGCGTCCGCGGGCTCCACCGCCAGCGACAGCCGCCGCCCCACCTCCAGCGCCACGTCCGCTTCGGGCAGCTCCCGCGCCAGGTACAGCAGGCCCGTCGCGAGCCCCGCCGTCGCCGGGTGCACCGCGTGGCTCTCCATCAGCGCCCGCGCCTCCGCAAGCCACCCCGCCTTGTCCGCGCGCGGCTGGGACAGCGCCACCTCGTGCAGCGTGCGCAGCGCCTCCAGCACCTTGGCCACCGCTTCGGGAGCGCACGCGCTGGCCTCGCGCACGCGCAGCAGCGCCCGCCCGAAGGTCTTCTCCCCCAGCGACGCCACCGCCTCGTCGCCCACCGCCGAGTGCGCGCGCGAGGTGCCGTACGCCATCAGCCCCGACAGCGCCCGCGCCGCCGACGCCAGCGAGGGCAGGTCCGCGTCCGTGGCCGCGTGCGCGTCACAGGCCCGGAGCGCCGAGGCCACCGTCTGGGGACAGCCGGTGATGACGGACTCCAGCAGCACGTCCGCCGCCTCCGCCGTCGTCTTCGCCAGCGTCAGCCGCTCCTGGAGCACGCGCGTCGTCACGCCCTCCAGCGAGTCGCCGAGGACGATCTTCTCCACCAGCGCCACGTCCGTGGACGGCGTCCACTGCGCCTGCCACGACTCGCGCACCCGCGTGAGCGCCGCGTAGCCCCCGGCCTCGGTGGCCACCTGCGAGCGCGAGCCCGTGCCCGACAGCGTCGCGTACGGAATCCCCGCCACACGCAGCCGGTGGAGGAACACGGACGAGCCCACCTCCACCTCGTTGTTGAGCCGCAGCGCGAACGTCTCCGCGCTGTCCGTGCGCGGCAGCCGCCGCTCGCCCACCTCGCGCCAGAACTCCGCCTGGAGCGAGTTCTGCCCGATGCGGCTCGCCACCTGCCCCACCTGGTGGCCAACGACGCTCTTCCACAGGAAGCCGTCCACGTGCGTCGCGTCGCCCCGGCACAGCGTGGCCACCGTCGCCTCGCGCAGCTCGTCCAGGCCCGGGGCCGTCTTCTCGCGCAGGTCCGACAGCATCACCGCCAGCCGGTACGCCTCCAGCACGTCCGACAGCGACGCGGAGAAGCCGCGCATCCGCAGGTGGCTGGCGAAGTCCAGCAGCACCTCCAGCGTGGCGCGCCGGAAGTCACAGTGGGCCTCGTGGGCCTTCTGGTAGAAGTGCGGCGCCCGGTTGCCCGCGCCGTATCCCAGCTGCTCCGCGAGCCGGGGGAAGCTGAACGGAATCACCGTCACCGCGCAGGGCACGCCCTTGGGCAGCTTCGCCTCCAGCGCGGGCTCCACGTCCCCGGCCACGAAGGCCGCGATGTGCGCCGCGCCCGCCACCACCGCCACCTTCTCCGGGGCCACGCCGCCCGCCACCACCTCCAGCACCTTGCGCGCCATGAAGGCGTCGCGCTGCCGGTGGTACCCCTGCCGGGGCCCGGCGTTGATGACCTCCGCCCAGGCCAGCAGCACCGGGCGGAACAGCTCCGGGCTCCAGTCCGGCGCCTCGAAGGCCGCCTCCCAGAACTCCTCGAACGAGCGGTAGCCCTGCGAGCGCGCGAAGGCGTCCGTGAGCGGCACCGCATCTTCGGAGACGGGGACGGAGCCGGGCGCGCCCTCCTCCGCCTCCCCGGTCTCCAGCCCCAGCCCGGGCGCATCGCGGTCCACCGCGAGGCTGACGCCCACCGGGATGTCGATGAACTCCACGCGCGCGCCGTTCGCCCGGGCCCAGCGCAGGGCCTGGTACTCCGGCGAATAGGCCGCGAAGGGCCACAGCGAGGACGCCGGGGTGCCGTCCGTGCGGTAGCCCAGGATGGCCACGGGCGGCCGCGTCTGCGCGTCGCACAGCACGTCCACCATCCCCGTGGCGTCGCAGGGGCCTTCCACGAGGACGACCTCGGGCTTCACCTTCTCCAGCCAGCGCTGGAGCACGGCGGTGGTGCGCGGCGAGTGGTGACGCACCGGGAAGTGCTGCACCCGGGAGAGCAGGGCGAAGTCCATCAGCCCCTCAGGAGCTTCTTGCTCGCGGAGTACAGGTCCTTCCATGGACCCGGGCGGCCCTTGGCCACCGTCTCCATGTACTCGCGCAGCGCCTTCACGTCGTCCTCCTGCTCCTTCACCACCGCCCCCACCAGCGAGGCCGCGAGCTCGTGCGACGTCACCGTCCCCGAACCGAACTGCTGCGCGAGGATGGCGCTGTTGAACAGCACGCTGATGGCCTCCGCCGTGGACAGCACCGCCCCGGGGGTGCGCACCTTCGTCTTGCCGTCCTTCGTCACGCCCTTGCGCAGCTCCTGGAAGAGCGTCAGCAGCACGCGCGACAGCTCCTCCGGCGGCGGCACCCCCACCTGGTAGTCCGTGCGCAGCTCCGCCTCGCGCTTGGTGACGATCTGGATCTCCTGCTCCAGGTCCTCCACCACCGGCACGGTGACGAAGTTGAAGCGGCGCTTGAGCGCGGCGCTCATCTCGTTCACGCCCCGGTCGCGCGTGTTCGCGGTGGCGATAAGGTTGAAGCCCCGCTGCGCGCTCGTAATCTCCCCCAGCTCCGGCACCGACACCTGCTTCTCCGACAGGATGGAGATGAGCGAGTCCTGGATCTCCGGCGACGTGCGCGTCACCTCCTCGAAGCGGGCGAACTTGCCCGTGCGCATGGCGCGCAGGATGGGCGACGGCACCAGCGCCTCGGGCGACGGCCCCTGCGCGAGCAGCAGCGCGTAGTTCCACGAGTACTTGATGTGGTCCTCGCTGGTCCCCGCCGTGCCCTGGACGACGAGCCCGGACGTGCCGCTGACGGCCGCGGAGAGGTGTTCGGACAACCAGCTCTTCGCGGTGCCCGGCTCGCCCACCAGCATCAGCGCCCGGTCCGACGCGAGCGTGGCGATGCACACCTGCACGATGCCCCGGTCGCCCACGTACTTGGGCGTGATGGTGACGCCACCCACGGGCTTGGGGCTGCCCAGGATGTACATCTCCACCGCGCGCGGCGAGAGCGCCCAACCCGGTGGGCGGGGCTTGTCGTCGTGCGCCGCGAGGGCGTCCAGCTCGTTCTTGTACTTCGCTTCGGCAGGCAGGCGGATGTCCGGCATGGACTGCACGCTATCCACTCGGTCTGACATCCGGCAAATGCCCTGCCTGCTTCCCGCGTCGCCTCCGGACCGGGGGATTCCTCAACCTTCAAGGACCCGTGCCTGAGTGACGACAGCCGGGTGAGCGAACCCTATCCTTCAAATCCATACAAAGACCGATTCCAACAAAACAAGAATAGCCACCCAGATGGCCATTCCAGGTTTGCTTTGATACAGTCCTCCGCGCCGCACGAACCGCCGCGCCCGACCGCTTGAACCGGTCACGGGCCGCTCGCGCACACGCTCGCGGCATCAACGAAAGGCAATCACAGATGAAGGTATTCTCCCGACTGGGCCTGGGGCTCGGTCTGATGGGTCTCATGGCGTGTGGCGCTCCCTCCGACCCCCAGGAGACGGACTCGCGGCAGAGCGAAGCCGCTGTGGCGCTGCCGACATCACGGTTGTGTTCCTCGGTGCCCTGTCTGCCCAACCTGGCGCGTGCCGCGACCGTGACGGTCTCCAGCACGACGGGCTCCAGCCCCACCCAGCCGGACACGCGGTGGGCCATCGACAAGGCGCTGGATGGCAACCGCGAGTCGGTGGACGGGGCCTTCGGCTGGTCCTCCATGTCGAGCGGCGCGGAGTCCACCTCCCAGTGGATCCGCTTCGACTTCGGGACGCAGCGCTCCGTCAACGAGGTGCAGCTCTACGCGCGCAATGACGCGACGTTCGGCACCGTGCTGGGAGATGGCTTCCCCCGGGACTTCGTCATCGAGGTCTCCGCGGATGGCGCGACGTGGACGCCGGTGGTGACGCAGGTCAACCAACCCACCCCCACCGAGCAGCTCCAGAGCTTCCGCTTCTCCACGGTGCAGACCCGCTTCCTGCGCATCCGGGCCACGCGGCTGGACTCCGTCTCCGGCAGCTACTACTTCCAGCTCGCGGAGGTGGAGCTGTACGACAACCCGGGGCAGCTCACCTATACGTTCTCGGATGGGGAGCAGGCCGAAATCACGCTCGACAACGGTGATGCCTCGGTGAGCGAGGACATCCTCGTGGGCGAGGCCACGGAGCTGGACGGCCTGTTCGTGGAGTATCAGGCCTATATCAACCAGGTGGGCAGCGCCCAGGTGGGGAGCACCGACGGGGTCAGCGCTTCCTCCGCGGGCATCAACACCCACCAGCGCTGCAAGTTCTGGCAGGTGGGCTGCTGGAAGCGGAAGATCATCGACTCGCGCTGGCCCAACAACACCGTCTACTACGAGTTCCACCGGGAGGTCAGCGACGCCAACCGGCAGGCGATCCGCGGCTTCATCACGGACTGGAACAGCCGGGCCCCGGTGCAATGGGTCGAGGACACGTCGCGCTTCTCCCGCGTGATGTTCAAGGTGAAGAACCTGTCCAACGCCTGTGGCAACTCCATCGTGGGCCGCAGCGGGCTGCCGCAGAAGATCCGCATCGACCCGGACTGCGTCACCCAGCGGACCGTGCAGCATGAGATGGGCCACGCGGTGGGGCTCATCCACGAGCAGCAGCGGTGCGACCGGGACACCTACGTCACCGGCATTGGCAACGACAGCAACAACCGCAAGGAGTGCGCGGCGAAGTACACGACCTTCGGTCCCTATGACTACAGCTCCGTGATGCACTACCGGTCCGGAACCGCCGTCAGCCCGCAGCCGCTGGGCAGCGTGGGCACGTCCGGGTCTCCGGGCGGGCTGCTGCTGGGGTGCTACGACCGGCTCGGCATCCACAAGCTCTACGGCGTGGCGGGAGGCCCGGGGCCCACCACCACGGATGCGGCCGTCTGCAACCTGTCGCGCAACGCAGCCGTGACGGTCTCCAGCACGACGGGCTACAGCGCCACCCAGCCCGACACGCGGTGGACCTCGAACCGGGCGGTGGATGGCCTCCGCGACTCGAACTCCACCAGCTACGGCTGGTCCAGCATGGGCGCCTCCAGCGCCGCCACGACGCAGTGGATCCGCTTTGAGTTCCCCTTCGAGCGGCGGGTCAGCCGCGTGGACCTCTACCCGCGCAACGACGCCACCTACGGCACCGTCGTGGGCGACGGCTTCCCGGTCAACTTCAGCATCGAGGTGTCCACGGATGGCGCCAACTGGACGTCCGTCGTCACCCGGACCAATCACCCGCGGCCCGGCGGCGTCCAGACCTACGAGTTCACCGCGCGGCCCGCGCGCTTCGTCCGGGTGGTCGCTACGAACCTGCGCGCCGTGGGCGGCATGTATTACGTCCAGCTCGCTGAACTCGAAGTCTTCTGAAACCACGGCCGTGATGACCGGCACCTCCCCGTGACGTTCGCGCGGGGAGGTGTCCACGACCACAGGTTCCACGAGCACGGACAGCTTGATCTGGTAGAACGGTGACTCCCCGTTTCCCCCGGAATGGAGTCATCCATGAAGCTTCCCCTTGCCTCATCGCTGATGGTGCTCGCCTCGGTCCTCTCGCTGGCCTGTGGCACGGACGCAGCGGAGCCGACGCTCGCCGCGCAGGAGCAGTCGCTGCTCTCCATCGGCAAGTCCTGTTCGAGCGACTCCCAGTGCTCGAGCGGCCTGTGCTGGAACACCGCGGACTCGTACCCCACCTACAACCCGTCCTGGGAGAGTGGCAACGCGTGCACGGTGGAGTGCACGGCCGGCACGGCGGGTGACAACTATTGCAAGCAGCTGGCCGCGCAGTACGGCGCGCCCCGTCCCAGCAGCGCGCGCTGCCTCCACGCTCGCGGCGTCTACGACAACGGGGACGACAGCATCGTCTACATCTGCGACCTCGTCCGCGCGGGCCTCGGGTCGTACTGGTCTGAGTAGTTTCCAGCTTCGCCGTTTCCCGGGGGTCCGTTCCGCAAGGGACGGACCCCTCAGGTTTCTGATCATCCCCCCGGTTTTCCGAGCACGCGGCGTCACCCTGGCGGGCAGTCCTCCCCTGTGACGGAAGCGCTGGCATCGCTGTTGCTGTAGCGACTGGGACACCTCATCTCCTCGGGAGTCGTCCCCATGCAAGTCCTTCGGCTGCGCCACCTCTTCTCGCGCGCCCTGCGCGCCTCGCTCGCCACGCCCCTTGTCCTCGCGGGCTGCGGTCATGGCAGCGGCACGGAGCTGGAGGGCTACTCGGCGATCGCGTGCGACAACGGCTCCCCGGCCCTCAGCGACCTGACGATCTCCCCGGCGCCGGACTTCATCCAGCTTCGCTACCGGCCACCGGACTCGGAAAGCCAGCCGTTCTCCTGGACCCCTGCATCCTCCTCCGGACAGGCCTGCGCGACGGCCACCGACGTCGCCGCCTGTCAGACGGCCTTGGCGGAGGCCGTGCCCGCCGAGGGCTTCGACAGGGACTGCTTGCGGGGCTGCTCCGACACCTTCCTCGTCACCACGCGCGGTGACGAGGTGAAGACGTACGACACGCAGGAGTCGCTCCAGGAGCTGCTGGGCACCATCACCACCGCACAGGAGGCCGTGCTCAAGACCTACGCTTCTGGCTACTGGCTGTCCTGCAGCAACCTGGAGCAGGGCGCGGTGAAGCGGAACTTCGACGGCACGTTCAACGTCGTCGCCACCCGGGGCACCGCCTGCGGCAAGGGCACGGAGCTGACGCAGCACGTGGTGCGGGTGTCCGCCTCCGGAGAGGTGCGCGAGTTGGAGGTCCACGTGCTGGAGAAGGGCGACCCCAACTGCGCCATCGGCCGGCGGCCCGTGGGCCTCCAGGTCGCGGGCGCGTGCGAGGGCACGGACGCGCTGGGGCGCTACTTCGCGGAGGCCGCGCACCTGGAGGCGGCGTCCGTCCACGCCTTCCTGCGCCTGCGCGAAGAGCTGGCGCTGCACGGCGCCGACGCGGGCCTCCAGGACGCGGCGCAACGCAGCGCCATGGACGAGGTGATGCACACCGACGTGACGGACCGGCTCGCGCGCCGCTTCGGTGCCACGCCCCAGCGTCCCGTGGTCGCCGCGCGTCCCCTGCGCCCGCTCTCCGAGGTGGCGATGGACAACGCCGTGGAGGGCTGCGTGCGCGAGACGTACGGCGCGCTGGTGGCCCACTACCAGGCCCTGCACGCGCAAGACGCGGAGGTGCGCGAGGCC
The DNA here is from genome assembly GCF_003612055.1 of Corallococcus llansteffanensis. GTDB lineage: Bacteria > Myxococcota > Myxococcia > Myxococcales > Myxococcaceae > Corallococcus > Corallococcus llansteffanensis. Next base: position 768 of record NZ_RAWB01000342.1, on the reverse strand, counting down.
ATGGTCCGCATCGCCGAGGATGAGACGCGGCACGCGGGTCTGTCCTGGGACATCGACCAGTGGGCCCGGCCGCGCCTCTCCGCCCCGGAGCGGGAAGCGCTGCGCGAGGCCCAGCGGCAGGCAGTGGCGCTGCTGCGCGCGGAGGTCGCCATGCCGCTCGACACGGGCCTCGTCACCGAAGCCGGCCTGCCCACGCCCGAGGTCGCCCTGTCCCTGCTCGACACGCTGGAGCAGGAGCTGTGGGCGTGACCACGTTGCAGTCGTGGGTATCCCGGAGTCGGCGGGCCGAGACGGCGTGAGGTGAGCCGGTGCGTCTGTTACCGGTGTAGGTGGCGACGGCGCCTGCGGCGGCCAAGTCCGTGCTGGAGGTAGTGGCGGCAAGCAGAGCGCGGGCGCGCTTCGCCGTGGGGACGGACATGGCGTACGTGACGCGTCTCGTCGCCGCGCTGGGGCGGTGAGGCGGTGTTCACGCTTCCTGCATCGGTGCGCGTGGTGCTGGCGACCGAGCCGGTGGACATGCGCAAGTCTATCGATGGCCTCTTGGCGCTGGTGCGCACTGCGTGGGGTGAGGATGTCTACTCGGGGCACCTCTTCGCCTTTGTCTCGCGGCGGGGGGACCACATCAAAGTACTGAAGGCTAGTCCTACAGTTGTAGTTTGGAAGAGACCGCAGTCGCCCTCCGGTTGAAGAAACATGAGGGGGAGGAGCGGGATTTCCCATGCAGCCACCATCCGCCGTCGAAGCGCAGGCACCGGAAGTCCGCTTGGT
>NZ_RAWB01000341.1 GCF_003612055.1 Corallococcus llansteffanensis | reverse complement strand
GCGCAGGACCTGGAGGTGCTGGTGCGCCACGGGGACGGCGCGCTCGCGGTGCTGGCCGTGCGGGCCCTGGCGAAGCTGGGGCAGGTGGGGGCGGGCATGCTGTGGGACGCGCTGGGCCACTCGGACACGGAGGTGGTGAAGGCGGCGCTGGCGGCGCTGACGTCGGCGGAGGGGACGGCGGACGGCGCGGCGCTGGCGGTGTCGCTCCTGGGACATCCCCGCTGGGACGTGCGGGCGGCGGCCGCGCGCGTGCTGGGCGACCTGGGGCGCCCCGAGTGCCTGCCGGCGCTGCAGCAGGCGCTGACGGTGGAGCGCGACGCGCTGGCCCGGATGGCGCTGGTGGACGCGGTGGCGCAGCTGTCGGGGCGCTGAGGAAGGGACGCGCATGCCACGCTTCGACGAAGGCCGTCCCGAGATGACGCTGGAGGAGTTCCGGCTCCTGCGCGACCACGTCTATGCCCACTGCGGCATCCTCATCCACGAGGACATGAAGTTCGTGATGGAGCGCCGGCTGTGGCCCCGGCTGGAGGCGCTGGGGCTCCTGGACTTCAGCGCCTACCACCGCTACCTGCGCTACGACGTCCAGCGCACGGCGGAGCTGGAGGCGGCGGTCGAGTCCCTCACCACGCACGAGACGTACTTCTTCCGCGAACCCGCGCAGCTCAAGGCCTTCTGCGACGAGCTGCTCCCCATCCTGGAGAAGCGCAACGCGCGCACCCGGCGGCTGCGGCTGTGGTCCGCGGGCTGCTCCTCCGGAGAGGAGGCGTACACGGTGGCGATGCTGCTGAAGGACAGCGGCCGCTTCAACGACTGGGACGTGGAGGTGCACGGCACGGACCTGTCGCGCCGGGTGCTGGCCGTGGCCCGCCGCGCCGAGTACGGGCCCAGCGCCCTGCGCGCGACGCCGCCGGACCTGCTGGAGCGCTTCTTCGTGCCCGCGGGGCCGAACCGCGTGCGTGTGCGCGACGACGTGAAGGCGTGGGTGAGCTTCGGTCACCACAACCTGACGGACGAGGCGACGAGCCAGCTCGTGCCGCGCACCGACGTCGTCTTCTGCCGCAACGTGATGATCTACTTCGACCAGGCCGCGCGCCGCCGGGTGCTGGGCGTCATCCGCGACCGGCTCTGTCCCGGGGGCTACCTGCTGCTGGGCCACGCGGAGAACCTGCTCAGCCTGGGCGCGGACTTCGAATTGGTGCACCTCCAGGGGGACCTCGTGTACCGCCGGCCGGACCTGCCGGGGGAGGGACGCTGATGGGACGCCCGCTCAAGGTGCTCGTCATCGACGACTCGGCCACCAACCGCCGCATGCTCACCACGCTGCTGGAGTCGTCGCTGGACGTGCAGGTGCTGGACTGGGCGGGGGATGGCGAGGAGGGACTCAAGAAGGTCCTGGACCTGAAGCCGGACGTGGTGACGCTGGACCTGGAGATGCCCCGGCTGGGAGGCCACACCTTCCTGCGGCTCTTGATGCACGCGGCGCCCACGCCCGTCATCGTCATCTCCAGCTACGCGCACAAGTCGGACGTGTTCAAGGCGCTGGAACTGGGCGCGTTCGACTTCATCGCCAAGCCGCCCCGGAGCACGCCGGAGGCGCTGGAGACGCTTCGGCGGGAGCTGTTGGACAAGGTGCGCTCGGCCCGCCACGTGAAGTCGGGCGGGCGGCACGGGGCCGCGCTGCGCAGCGCGGTGCTCGCGGGCGAGGCGCCCCAGGTCATCGCCGTGGGCGCGTCCACGGGCGGGCCTCCCGCGGTGCAGCGGCTCTTGGAGGGGCTCGCGAGCGAACCCACCGTGAGCGTGCTCGTGGGCCAGCACATGCCCTCGCAGTTCACCCGGGCCTTCGCGGAGCGGTTGGATCGCATCGGGCCCTTCACGGTGACGGAGGCGTGTGACGGTGACGCGGTGGCGCCGGGCCACGTCTACATCGCGCCGGGCGGACGGCACCTGCTGCTGACGGAGCGCTCGGGGCGGATGGAGCTGCGCACGCCCGGGCCGCTGCCCGCGGACAAGTACGCCCCGTCGGTGGACCGGCTCTTCGAGAGCGCGGCGGAGGTGCTGGGCGCGCGCGCGGTGGCGGTGGTGCTGACGGGCATGGGCTCGGACGGGGCGCAGGGCGTGCGCGACGTCCGGCGCGAGGGGGGCGAGACCTGGGCCGAGTCCGAGGACACGGCGGTGGTGTTCGGCATGCCCAAGGAGGCCATCGCCACGGGGGCGGTGACGCGGGTGCTGCCCCTGGACGACATGGGCGCGGAGCTGGCCGCGCTGGTGCGCAGGCGCCGACAGTCCTCGGGGCAGTGAATCGGTGGTTCCCGGACAGGCCGTGTCACAATCCCGGGCCCGCGCGCGCCCGGGTGCTAGGCTTCCGGGCATGTCGCAGCAGCAGATCCGCGCGCTGGTGGTGGACGACTCGCAGGCCATGCGCCGCAGCATCATGTACGCGCTCCAGCGCCTCTCGGGGGTGGTCTGCCTGGAGGCCGAGGACGGGGTCGCGGGGCTGAAGATGCTCACCACGCAGGGCCGCTTCGACCTGGTGCTGACGGACATCAACATGCCGCTGATGGACGGGCTGAAGCTCATCAGCCACATCCGGCGGGCCACGGATCACCAGGGCGTGCCCATCGTCGTCGTGACGACGGAGGGCGCGGAGGTGGACCGGGCGCGGGCCATGGCGCTGGGCGCGAGCGCCTACCTCGTGAAGCCCGTGCAGGCCCGGGTGGTGCTGGAAACGGTGAAGGAACTGCTCAAGCTCGACTGAGCTTCGAGCGAACTTCGGGCGAACTTCGAGGACCCAGGCACGCATGGAACCGGCGTTGGACGTCGAGGGGCTGGAGAAGACGTACGGCGCGGTGCAGGCGGTGCGGGGGCTGACGTTCCAGGTGGCCCCGGGCGAGGTGCTGGGGCTCGTGGGGCCCAATGGCGCGGGCAAGACGTCCACGCTGCGGTGCCTCGCCGGCATCCTGCCGCCGTCGGTGGGCCGCGTGCGGGTGGCGGGGCACGACCTGGCGGTGGCACCCGTGGACGCGAAGCGCGCGCTGGCCTTCCTGCCGGACGAGCCGCGCTTCTTCGAGTACCTCACCGTCTGGGAGCACCTGAACTTCACCGCGCGCCTCTACGGCGTGGAGGACTGGGAGGAGCGGGGCCGCGCGCTGCTGGAGGAGATGGAGCTGACGGGCCGCGAGCGCTCCCTGCCGGGCGAGCTGTCGCGGGGCATGAAGCAGAAGCTGTCCATCGCGTGCGGCTTCCTCCACCAGCCCCGGCTCATCCTGCTGGACGAGCCGCTGACGGGGTTGGATCCGCTGGGCATCCGCCGGATGAAGGCGTCGCTGCGGCGGCGCGCGGAAGAAGGCACCGCGCTGGTGCTGTCCTCGCACCTGCTGCCGCTGGTGGAGGAGCTGTGCCACCGGCTGCTCGTCATCGCCGGAGGCAAGGCGGTGGCGCTGGGCACCCTGCCGGAGATCCGTGAGCAGCTGGCCGGAGGGGCGGGGGACGGCGCCTCGCTGGAAGAGGTGTTCGTGCGCATCACCAGCGCGGCGGCGGAGGACCCGGACGCGTCCGGGCCGGGGCCCCGGGCCTCGTGAGCTTCTCGCGGGCGGTGGTGTTCCTGTGGGCGAGGACCTGGCGCAACCGGCTGGTGCGTCAGGTGCAGCGGCTGAAGCGTCCGCGCTACCTGCTGGGCGCGCTGGTGGGCGCCGCGTACCTGTACTCGCTCGTGGGGCGCAGCGTCTTCGTCCAGGGCACGGGCCGGGGGGTGTCCCTCAACGCGCGCCTGTTCGCGGAGCTCTCGCTGGAGATGTCGGTGCTGGGCACGCTGATGACGGCGTGGGTGCTGGGCGCGGACCGGCCGGCGCTGACCTTCACGCAGACGGAGGTGCAGTACCTCTTCCCGGCGCCCGTCACGCGCCGGGCGCTCCTGCACTACAAGCTGCTGCGGGGCCTGTTGAGCGCGAGCCTCGCGGCGCTGGCGGCGACGCTCTTCGTGGGGCGCTTCACGAGCCCCCGGCCGGTGCTCTTCTTCCTCGGCGCGGCCCTGGCCATGGGCACGCTGTACCTGCACGGCACGGCGGCGTCCTTCGTGCGCGCGTGGCTGGTGTCGAGGGGCCGCTGGGGCAGCGCCGTGCGCTGGGCGGTGGTGGGGCTGCTCCTCCTGGCGGTGGCGTGGACGCTGCTGTCCACGCTGCGCGTGCACCCGTGGCCGGAGGACATCTCCGCGCCCTTCGTGGTGCGCGAGTGGCTGAAGGATGTGCTGGACGCGCCCGGCCCCCGCGCGCTGCTGTGGCCGGGGCGCGCGCTGGTGGCCCCCGCGATGGCGCGCAGCGGGCAGGACTTCCTGCGCTACCTGCCCGCGTCACTGGCGCTGCTCGTGGCGCACTACGCCTGGGTGCTGACGGTGGAGGTGCCCTTCGTGCTCCAGGCGCGGGGGCGTCCGGAGGTGGCGCTCCGGTGGAAGAACCTCATCGCGCGCAGGCGGCTGGGGGGAGGGCTGGTGATGCTGCTGGCCTTCGTGGTGCTGGGCGCGCTGGTGGCGCTGGTGCTGGGAGACACGCGGCTGTTCGCGAACACGCGCGAGCTGCTGGGTCCCATGGCCCTGATGGTCGCGGTGGCGATGGCGGTCGTCGGGCCGAGCGCGTTCCGGACGGACCTGCGCATGGACCTGCCGAAGCTGGAGCTGCTGCGCGCGCTGCCGCTCACGGGGCGACAGGTGGTGGGCGCGGAGCTGGCGGCGTCGGCGCTGACGCTGGGCGCGGCGCAGTGGGTGATGTTGGGCGTGGCGCTGGCGCTGGGCGTGGGCACGGACGACGCGACGCTCGCGCCGTGGTCGACGCCGGTGGTGCTGGGGCTGCTGCCGGTGTTGCCGGCGCTGGGGCTCGCGGGGCTGTTCGTGCAGAACGCGGCGGTGGTGCTGCTGCCCGCGTGGATCCCCGCGGACTCGGAGCGGGCGCGCGGGGTGGAGGCGCTGGGCCAGCGGCTGCTCACGCTGGTGGGCACGCTGGTGGTGACGTTCCTGGGGCTGCTGCCCGCTGCGGTGGTGGCCCTCCTCGTGGGCTATCCGCTGTTCACTGTCGTGGGGCGGTGGTCCGCGCCCCTCGCGGGGCTGGTGGCCGCGGGGGCACTCTTCGCGGAGGTGGCGCTGGGCGTCGCCGTCCTGGGCCGCGCCTTCGAGCGGCTGGACGTGTCCGAAGAGCAGGCGAACGAAGCGTGAACGCGAGCACGAAGGGAGCATCCCCATGAAGGTCGGCTTCATCGGAATGGGAAACATGGGCGCGCCGATGGCGAAGAACCTGCTCGGCGCGGGCCATGACGTCACGGTCTGGAACCGCACCGCCTCCAAGGCGCAGCCGCTGCAACAGCAGGGCGCGCGCGTGGCGAAGACGCCCGGCGAGGCGGCCCGCGACGCGGAGGTCGTCGTGTCGATGCTGGCGGACGACCACGCCGCGGAGGCCGCCGTGCTGGGGCCGGACGGCGTCGTCGGGGCGCTGCCGAAGGGCGCGATCCACGTCTCGTCCAGCACCATCTCCGTCGCGCTCTCGGAGCGACTGACGAAGGCGCACGCGGACGCGGGCCAGGGCTACGTCTCCGCCCCCGTCTTCGGCCGCCCCGAGGCCGCCGCGGGCAAGCAACTCTGGGTCGTCGCCGCCGGCCCCAAGGCCGACGTGGACCGCGTGCGTCCGCTGCTCACGGCCCTGGGCCGGGGCCTGACGGAGCTGGGCGAGAAGGCCTCGGCCGCGAACGTGGTGAAGCTCTCCGGCAACTTCCTCATCGCGTCGATGATGGAGGCCCTGTCGGAAGCCTTCGCCCTGACGGAGAAGTCCGGCGTGGAGCGCGCCGCGTTCCTGGACGTCTTCAAGTCCGTCTTCGCCCGCGGGCCCATCTTCGAGAACTACGCGGGCGCCATCGCGAAGGGGCAGTACACGCCCGCGGGCTTCGCCCTGCGCCTGGGCCTCAAGGACATGACGCTGGCCCTCGAAGCGGGCCGAGGCGCGGAGGTGCCCCTGCCGCTGGCGAGCCTCCTGCGCGACCACTTCCTCACCGGTGTCGCCCAGGGGCGAGGCGATGAGGACTGGTCCGCGCTGGGAGCCCTCGCGCAGGACCGCGCGGGGCTCCTGAAGAAGGGCTGACGCACGAAGGGCCTCCACGGGGGATGAACCCGGGAGGCCCTCTGTGCTTCACGGTGACGCGACTAGAACTGCGCCGAGCCCGGGACGCGCGGGTAGGGGATGGCGTCGCGGATGTTCTGCAGGCCGCACATGTAGACGATGAGCCGCTCGAACCCGAGCCCGAAGCCCGCGTGCGGCACGGTGCCGTAGCGGCGCAGGTCGCGGTACCACTGGTAGTGCTCCGGGTTCAGGCCGAACTTCACCATGCGCGCGTCGAGCACATCCAGGCGCTCCTCGCGCTGGCTGCCGCCGATGATCTCGCCGATGCCCGGGGCGAGCACGTCCATCGCGGCGACGGTCTTCCCGTCCTCGTTGATGCGCATGTAGAAGGCCTTGATGGCCTCCGGGTAGTTCATCACCACCACGGGCCGGCCCACGTGCTCCTCGGTGAGGTAGCGCTCGTGTTCCGTCTGGAGGTCCTTGCCCCACTCCGGCGCGTACTCGAACTTCTTCTTCGCCTTCTGGAGGATGGAGATGGCGTCCGTGTAGTCGATGCGCTCGAAGCTGGAGCCGATGAACTTCTCCATCCGCTCCGTGACGCCCTTCTGCTGGCGCTCCTCGAAGAACTTCATGTCCGGCGCGCACTCGTTGAGCACGGCCTTGAACACGTACTTGAGGAACCGCTCCGCCAGCGCCGCGTCCTCGTTGAGGTCCGCGAAGGCGATCTCCGGCTCGATCATCCAGAACTCGGCCAGGTGCCGCGTGGTGTTGCTGTTCTCCGCGCGGAACGTGGGGCCGAACGTGTAGACCTTCGACATCGCCAGGCAGTAGGCCTCCACGTTCAGCTGCCCGGACACGGTGAGGTAGGCCTCCTTGCCGAAGAAGTCCTTGCCCCAGTCAATCTTCCCGTCCGGCCCGCGCGGCGGGTTGCTGGCGTCCAGCGTGGACACGCGGAACATCTGCCCGGCGCCCTCCGCGTCGCTCGCGGTGATGATGGGCGTGTTGACCCAGCAGAAGCCCTCTTCGTGGAAGAAGCGGTGCACCGCCTGCATGGCGGAGTTGCGCACGCGGGTGATGGCCCCGAAGGTGTTCGTGCGCACGCGCAGGTGCGCCACGTCCCGCAGGAACTCCAGCGAGTGCTGCTTGGGCGTGATGGGGTAGGTGTCCGGGTCGTCCACCAGCCCCAGCACCTGCACCTCGTCCGCCTGGATCTCGAAGGCCTGCCCCTTGCCCTGGGACTGCACCAGCGTGCCCCGGCAGATGACGGAGGCGCCCGCGGTGAGCCGGAGGATCTCCTTCTCGTAGTTGGGCAGCGAATTGGGGGCGACGACCTGGATGGGGTCGAACACGGACCCGTCGCTCACGTTGACGAAGCTGATGCCCGCCTTGGAGTCGCGGCGCGTCCGCACCCAGCCGCGCACCTCCACCTTCGCGCCCGCTTCGATCGAGCCCGACAGGGCCCTCTTCACACTCACGACCTGCATGGTGCTCTCCCTCTGCGCCAGACCGGGAAGGCGAGTTAGTCGCGCCCGGGCCGGAGGGCAAGCACCGAGCGAGGCCCGACCCCCGGAGGGCCCACCCACATGGGGCTGCCCGTCAGCTCCCCGGGGGCGCCGGCCGTCCGGGCTTTCAACGCACCAAGACTTGTTGCCCGCATGTCGCACCTCCCGCTAAGAGACTGGAAAGCCATGGCGATGAACGAGCGTTACGAGCCGCAGTCGATTGAAGGAAAGTGGCAGACCCGCTGGGACCAGGAGGGCATCTTCCGGGCAGGCAGGCGCCCGGACGCCCCCAAGAAGTACGTCCTGGAGATGCTGCCGTATCCCAGTGGCCAGATGCACATGGGGCACGTGCGCAACTACCTCATCGGGGACGTCTACGCGCGCTACTACCAGATGCGCGGCTTCGACGTGCTGCACCCCATGGGCTGGGACGCCTTCGGTCTGCCGGCGGAGAACGCGGCCATCAAGGACGGTGTGCACCCGGCCATCCGCACCCGCGAGAACATCGAATCGTTCAAGGCGGAGATCAAGACGCTCGGCTACAGCTACGACTGGTCGCGCGAGGTGAACACCAGCCAGCCGGAGTACTACCGCTGGAACCAGTGGTTCTTCCTCCAGATGCTGGAGCGCGGGCTCGTCTATCGCCGCTTCAGCAAGGTGAACTGGTGTACCGGCTGCCACACCGTCATCGCCAACGAGCAGGTGAAGGACGGCCGCTGCGAGCGCTGCAATTCGGAGGTGCTGGACAAGGAGATGCCCGAGTGGGCGTTCCGCATCACGAAGTACTCGCAGGACCTGCTCGACGCGCTGGACACGCTCAAGGAATGGCCGGACAGCATCACCGCCCGCCAGCGCAACTGGATTGGCCGCTCGGATGGCGCGGAGGTGGACTTCCGCGTGCAGGGGCATGACGCGTCCCTGCGCGTCTTCACCACCCGCGTGGACACGCTCTTCGGCTGCACCTACGTGGTGCTGGCGCCCGATCACAAGCTCGTGGCCCAGGTGACGACGCCGGAGCAGCGCGCGAACGTCGAAGCGTTCGCCAGGCGCATGGCGGCGCAGAACAAGACGGAGCGGCTGGGCGAGGACACGGAGAAGGAGGGTGTCTTCACCGGGGCGCACGCGCTGCACCCGTTCACCGGGCAGCCGGTGCCCATCTGGATCGCCAACTTCGTGGTGAGCGACTACGGCACCGGCGCGGTGATGAGCGTGCCGGCGCATGACGAGCGCGACTTCGCCTTCGCGCGCAAGTACTCGCTGCCCGTGCGCGTGGTCATCCAGCCAGCCACGGGCGACAGGTTGGGCGCGGGGGAGACGCTGACCGAGGCGGCCACCGCCGACGGCGTGCTCGTGGACTCCGGGGACTTCACCGGCCTGCCTTCGGCGCAAGCGCGCGTGAAGATGGCCGCGACGCTGGAGTCCCAGGGCCAGGGCAAGGCCACGGTGACGTACCGCCAGCGGGACTGGGGCTTCAGCCGCCAGCGCTACTGGGGCACGCCCATCCCCATCGTCTACTGCGAGAAGTGCGATCCGGAGCGCAAGGGCATCCCCGTGCCGTTGGATCAGCTCCCGGTGCGCCTGCCGGACATCGACACGCAGGAGGTGCTCACCGGCCGGGGCGAGCCGCCGCTCGCGAAGGTCGCGTCCTTCGTCAACACCTCCTGCCCGAAGTGCGGCGGTCCCGCGCGTCGGGAGGCGGAGACGATGGATACCTTCGTCGACTCCTGCTGGTACTTCGCGCGCTACCTGTCGCCGCACTACGACGCCGCGCCCTTCGACCCCGAGGTGGCGAAGCGCTGGCTGCCCGTGGACGTGTATGTGGGCGGCCCCGAGCACGGCACGATGCACCTGCTCTACTTCCGGTTCTGGACCCGGATCATGAAGCTGCTCGGCCTGTCGCCCGTGGACGAGCCCGTCACGCGGCTCATCACCCAGGGCATCGTCAACGGCGCCGACGGCCGCAAGATGGGCAAGCGCTACGGCAATGGCGTGGCCCCCTCCTCCATCGTGCAGAAGTACGGCGCGGACACGGCGCGCACCTACGTGCTCTTCGCGGGCCCGCCGGAGCGCGACTTCGACTGGTCCCCGGACCAGGTGGAGGGCGTCTCCCGCTTCCTGAAGCGCGTGTGGTCGCTGGCCGCCACGCACCATGCCTCCGTGGCGGACGTCACGTACGCCGGCCCCTACGAGGGCAAGGCGCTGGAGACGCGCCGCGCGGCGCACAAGTGCCTCAAGCGCGTGGGCGAGGCGATTGAACGCCTGTCCTTCAACACCGGTGTCGCCGGCATCATGGAGTGCGTGAACGCGCTCTACGCGGTGGGCACGCCGGAGACGCAGGCGGAGAAGGCGGCCATGGCGGAGGCGATGCGGCTGCTCGCGCGCATCCTCACCCCGTTCGCGCCGCACATCGCGGACGAGCTGGCGGAGGCCTACGGCTCCAAGGTGCTCACCGTGACGGAGGCCTGGCCGGAGTTCGACCCGGCGCTGGTGGTGGACGACGTGATTCCGTACGCCGTGCAGGTGAACGGCAAGCTGCGCGCGGAGGTGCGCGTGGCGGCGGACGCGGGCGAGGCGGACGTGCGCGCGGCGGCGGAGGCGGAGGAGAAGGTGAAGTCCGCCCTTGAGGGCAAGACGCTGCGCAAGTTCGTCTTCGTCCCCAAGCGACTGGTGAACTTCGTCGTCGGCTGACGGAAGGGGAGGGGCTCCGTGCCCGCGGAAGTGCTCGTCATGTGCTCCGCCTGCGGGCGCCCCCAGTCGGCGGCCCGGCGCCGCTGCGCCTTCTGCAACGCGGTGCTGCCAGAGGCGCCCCTGCCGCCCCCGGCGCCCGCGTCCCGTCCGCCTCCGTCCATGGGCCCGCTGGCGGTGGTGAACCTGGGCAATGGACGCGGCCTGTCCGTGGGCGTGGAGCGGTTGACGTTCCAGGGGCGCGCCAAGGGCTCGCCGGTCGACGTGGCCTGGATCCGGGTGCGCAGGTTGGAATGGCGCTCGCGGCCCTACCTGGAGGCGCTGGCGCTGCTCGCCTTCACCGTGCTGGGCTTCTGGGCGCCGTACCCGGCGATGCGGCTCATGGGCTTCCTGGCCGGGGCCGTGGGCCTGCTCCTCGCCGCGCTGTACCGCCACCATGCCCTCACGGTGGAGGTGGAGGACGGCGTGAAGCTTCAGTGGCCGTTGGGCCAGGCGCTCCGGGGCTCGGCCCGCGAGGCGCGGCTGGTGGCGGGCCTGGCGGCGCTGACAGCTGCGGCGCGCTCGAGAGGCGTGCCCCTGGACGGCCCCGACGCTTGACGGAGGATCGCGGGCGGGTAGGGTGCGCGCCCATGCGGCCAACTCGGAGTGCGGGGCGTGGGTACCGGCGGGCCCGGGCCGGTGTGGTGG
>NZ_RAWB01000340.1 GCF_003612055.1 Corallococcus llansteffanensis | reverse complement strand
CGGTGGTGCCATCCGCGGGCGGCGTGGCGCGGGGCTTCACGCTCTCACAGCCAGCGCCCGCGCCCAGGACGAGCGCGGCGCACAGCAGGAGGGGCCGGGAGGAGGAATGGGAACGGATGCATCGCATGCGGTGGGCCTCGGGAGGGGCGTCACGGGATGCGCCCCCTCGCAGGCCGCTTGATACACCGGGCCCGGGGCGAGGCCAGCGCGGAGTTCCTGCTCATGCGTGGGGCCAACGTGCTTTTCTCGACACGCATGGGGAATGGTTCGTGGGTGGATGGAACAGGGCGACACGTCCTGCTGCTGGCTTCGCTCCTGGCGATGGGCTGCGCGGCGACACCCGGGGCCCCCGAGGAAGGAGAGGCCTTCGGCTTCCTTCCTTCAGGCACCGCCATCTGGGCAGGAGGACCGTGGCCCGCGATCCAACCCTCCGAGGATGTCGATGCGGTCATTGATCAACTCTGCCCCCAGATCATGAAGCTGCCCCGGGCCACGCTCCAGGACTACGGACAGGAGTACTGCGGAGCGCTCTACACGGTGGGTGACGGGCGCTACTACGCAAGCCATCCCTCGCCCCTGGGAAGCCGGGAGCCGCTGGGCCCGCAGCGCCGCAAGGCCTGCTACCCGCCCCGCACGGTCCGCGATGCAAGAGGCAGGGCCACGCTCATCGCGGACTTCCACAGCCATCCCTGGGCACCGTCGAGCATGTCTCCCCGGGACCGGGAGGCTCGCAACCAGCTCTGGCTCATCCGGATCCAGTTCGACACCCGCTGTACCATCCAGAAACTGGTGCCCCATCTGGATGAAGACCGCCCCGGTGAGTTGTTCGTGCGCGAAGGCTCCCGTTGGCGAAGGATTGGCCTCATCCTGCAGGACGACAAAGCTTCAGGTCGCGTTACGGCACTGTCCGACGAATGAGCTCCTCTTGCGCAACCTGCCTCCTCGTGGAGTCCCGATGAAACGGTGGTGCCTGTTGCTGTGGGCTTTGTCGCTGGGGGCCTGTGCGCCGCGCAATGAGCGGATCCACTTCGTTCCGAGCGAGGAGGCGGCATGGTTCAAGTTTCCCCATGTGCTGCCAGAGGCGGGAGGACAGTCGCTCCCAGGCGCGACGGCCCTCGCCATCCAACTGGTGATGGATGATGTGCTTCCCCGGGAGAGGACTCCGGCCGGAAGCGCATCCCCGCAGGAGGTCTGCTTGTTCCAGCGGCAGTCCTACGACATCGAAGCCGCGCCGGGACCCGAGGGAGTGGTCTGGGTTCGCGTCTCGTTGAGTCCGGGCGCCTGCACGCGGGGCGGGCCCTTGCCCAACGACGCCGGCTCCTTCTCCTATGCCGTGGACGTGAAGCAGCGCCGCATCCTGGCCGCGAGGTGGCCATGAACCCTCGTCACCCTGTCGGTTTCTGGTTCGCATGGGTGCTGGGGCTGGGGCTCCAAGCGTGCGTTCCTGCACATCGCATCGTGCCTCATGCGTCCCAGGCTGAAGCGGACCGCGTCGAGTTTCCCCAGCTCGAGCTTCCCGAAGCGGGACGCGTCCGCCTGGACGGCAACGTCGCCGCCGCCATCCAGTTGGCGATGGAGGACTTCCTTCCGTGGGATGCCCACCGGAAACCCGTCGCGGACCGTGCACCCTGTCTGGACCAGTGGGAGTCCTATGACGTGACCACCGCGGTCCTGCCGGAGAGTGTATTGCTCGTCCGCTTCGAGCCCAATCTCGAGCGCTGTGCTTCCGGGCAACAGTTCGTCGAGCTCGTGACCTACGCCATCGAGGTGCGGACGATGGGCATCCTCTCCATCGAGTCCCACCCCCGGCTCCTGCCGAGGCCTCCGGTTCAAGGTGTTACTCCACCGTGATCTCCCGGTAGACCACGTCACTGGGGCCCAGTCGGTTCACGGTGTCGACGAAGCGCTCGGAGACGACGATGCGGGTCGTCTCCTCCACGCCGAAGAGGTCCAGTCCCGTGGGCACGGACTCGCCCAGCAGCCAGCGCTTGGGGGGAAGCGTGAAGCCGTGGCGCCCGCAGAACGGGCACGTGGGCTCCCGGTCGTAGATGCATGCGGGATGCAGCTTCGCCAGGGGCCGTGCTTCCAGTTCGTAGAGGGCCTGCTCCTTCGTGCGACGGGTGCGCAGCTCCGCCCGGACCGGGATGATGCCTTGTAGTCCCGAGCTTTGAAGCAGGTCGCGCGCGTCCTCCCGCACGAGGACCTGCCATGAAGGCCAGACGGTCACGGGACCGAAGTGACCGTGTGCTGTTCCCACCAGGGGACCCAACCTGCATCCCGGCTCAAGGGGAAGCGCAGGTGGCACGAACGGACGCACCAGGGCTACGCGGCGTGCCACCTCTTCTGGAGCCTGTGGCCATATCTCGGCAAGTGAATCGTTGTCCGGCAGGCTGGACAGGTCCACCGAGGGATAGGCCTGCATTCCTCCCCAGGCTTCACAGCGGGGACAGAGCTGGCTCGGCACATACCATTTGCGCTTGGCGCGGTACGTCCCGCTCCATTGGCCCGAATTGGGGTCGCCCAGCACGGCCAGTTCGAAGTAGCGCACCCGTCAGTCCTCCACTGGCATCGGCATGAGGTCCACCTGCTGCCAATACGTCATCGTCAAACCAAAGAGGCCATGTTTCTGGATCATCAGGAAGGCCTGATCGAAATGCTGGTTCCTGAGGGCTGTCGCTCCAGGGCCTTCAATGTATGTTTGCCATTCCTGATTCCACGGTCCGCCGTTCTTCCCACGGTGGATGCGCTTGTGGACGTCGACATCCACGGCCAGCACGTACTGGTGGATGTCGATCCTCTTGCTGTCGAAGTGCTCCTTGAACGCCTGCGGGAAGATGTGGTGCCGCTCCTTGGGCCGCTTCGCCCATTCTTCCATCGCGCGCTCCCGCCGCACCTGACTGGGCAGCTTCTCGCGCGGATGCCAGCGGAACACCATGACGGGCCGTGTGTCGTCCGGAAGTCCCTGGGCGCTGCCCCAGTTGCGCTGTGGCCCGCTCCCCGGTGCCACGAACACCGGAGGCGCCAGCGCGCCTCGCGTGCGCACCACGCGGTCCGGCTCCAGGTCCTCGCACCGGAACAGCGCGCAGGCCTCGTCCGTGCACAGCGGCGCGAGGCACTGGTCCTCCCCGCTGTCTTCACACGCCTGTTCGGTCTCCGCCTCCGCCCAGAAAGCTTCGGGAGAAAACGACGTGACCGGCGCCGTCGAGGCACAGCCGCACCACAGGGCCACGAACAACCACGACAGCCAACGCATGAAGCCCCCGGGAAGGACCCACCCTGGACCATGGCAGGGTTTCCATCCACACCCCCAGTGGAAGCCCCTACCCCGGCACTGCTAGACCTCCCTCCGGTCCCCTTCCCGGAGTCCCACGCATGCCGTCGCCCCTGTCCATCCGCCGCGTCGTCCTCTACAAACACGGCGTCGGCTACTTCGAGCGCCGGGGGAAGGTGACGGGCAGCGAGACCGCGCACCTGGACTTCAAGGCGCGCGACATGAACGACGTGCTCAAGTCCATGACCGTGCTGGACCTGTCCGGCGGCTCCGTCTCCGCCGTGAGCTACGACTCCACCAAGCCCCTGGAACAGCTCCTCTCCGAAGCCACCATCCGCATCCCCGAACACGGCAGCCTCACCGCGCTGCTCGGCCAGGTGAAGGGCGCCCGCGTTCGCGCGCGTGTCGGCGGCGGTCAGGTGGAGGGCGTCATCGTCGGCATGGAGTCCTTCCCCGTCGTCCAAGGAGAAGCGAGCGTCATCCGCCCCTTCCTCACGCTGCTGCTCGGCGGCGCCCTGCGCACCTTCGACGTGCTGGAGCTGGGCGAGCTGGAGTTCCTCGACGAGGCCGTGCGCAAGGATCTGGAGTTCTACCTGGCCACCGTCATGTCCTCGTACAAGAAGGACTCCAAGCGGCTGTCCATCCTCACCGCCGGAGAGGGCACGCGCGAGCTGTTCGTCAGCTACGTGCTGGAGTCCCCCGTGTGGAAGACCAGCTACCGCATCCTCCTGGATGAGGCCCGGCCGCCGCTCCTCCAGGGCTGGGCGCTCGTGGACAACACCGGCGACGAGGACTGGGTGGACGTGGAGCTGTCGCTCATCGCCGGGCTCCCCGTGTCCTTCGTCCATGACCTCTACAACCCCCGCTACCAGCGACGCCCCGTCGTGGAGGTGCGCTCGGAGGCCGGCGTCGCGCCCGTGATTCCCGAGGAGGCCCTGGCCGATGCGGCGTACGAATCCGAAGCGGAGGTCGCGGACGACGGCGACTTCGGCAGCTCGGGCGCGGCCCCCAGCCTCAGCATGATGCCCATGGCCGCCGCCCCGGCCCCCGCCTTCCGCAAGAGGAGCGCCATTGGTGGCAGAGGCGGCATGCGCGAGACGCTGGAGCAGAGCACCGCGGTGAAGACCGTGACCAAGGAGGTGGGCGACCTCTTCGAGTACGGCGTGGACCGCCCCGTGACGGTGCACCGCAACCAGAGCGCGCTCGTCCCCATCCTGCACCGCCCCTTCGAGGGCCGCCGCGTGCTGCTCTACAACCGCGCCACCCGCGAGAAGAACCCGATGGCGTGCATCGAGTTCAAGAACACCACCGGCCTCACGCTGGAGGGCGGTCCCGTCACCGTCACCGAGGACGAGACCTACGTGGGCGAGGCGATGCTCGACACCCTCAAGCCCGACGACGTGCGCTTCGTCCCCTACGCCGTGGAGCTCTCCTGCGTCGTGTCCCTGGAGGACCACCAGGACGAAGGCCCGGTGTTCCGCGCGCGGATCAACCACGGCACCCTGATGGTCGAGTTCTTCCACCAGCGCCGCCTGCAGTACACCGTGCGCAACAAGGCGAAGCGTCCGCAGACGCTCTACGTGGAGCACCCGCGCACCGGCTGGGAGCTGATGAAGGACGCGCCCGCCCCCGCGGAGACCACGGACGGCTTCTGGCGCTTCAAGCGCGAGCTGGCCCCGGGCGCCTCCGACACCCTCGTCGTCACCGAGCGCACCCGGGGCGTGCGCCAGTACCACATCGGCAACCTGGGGTTGGACGAGGTGGCGTTCTTCCTCGACTCGCGCTTCATCGACGCGCGCGTCGCCCAGACGCTGCGCGACGTGGTGGCCCTGCGCGAGAAGCTGTCCCAGCTCGACCGCGACACCCAGCGGCTGTCCGAGGAGCGCGAACAGCTCTTCAAGGACCAGGAGCGGATCCGCTCGAACATCGACTCGCTCAAGAGCGGCGCTTCGCAGCGGGAGCTGGTGGAGCGCTTCGTCACCAAGCTCAACGCGCAGGAAGACCGGCTGGAGACCATCGCGCGGGAGCTGGAGCGACTGGAGCAGGAGCGCGCCCGCCTGCAGGCGGACGTCAACCAGCGCATCCAGTCGCTCAGCTACGAGACGGAGCTGTAGGCCCGCGCCTCGCTACGGCGCGGCCGCGCGGAACACCTCGCGGCCCGCCACCACCGTCAGGCGCACCTGCGCGGTGAGCAGGTCCGTGGCGGGCCCGTCCACCGGGTCCACCGACAGCGCCACGAAGTCCGCGTCCTGGCCCGGCTTCAGCCGGCCACGCTTGTCCTCCGCGAACGACGCGTAGGCCGCGCCCACCGTGAAGCCCTCCAGCGCCTCCTCGCCGCTCAGGCGCTGGTCCGGCTGCCACCCGCCCGGCGGCTGGCCGCTGGCGTCCTGCCGCGTGCGCGCCGCGTACAGCCCCGCGAGCACGTCCGGCCGCTCCACCGGGAAGTCACTGCCCATCGCCAGCACCGCGCCCGCGGCCTTCAGCTTCTGCCACGCGTAGGCGCCCTGGACGCGCTCCGGGCCCAGGCGGTCCTGCGCCCAGGGCATGTCGCTGGTGGCGTGCGTGGGCTGCACGCTCGCCACGAAGCCGTTCGCGCCCAGCCGGGTGATGTCCTCCGGCCGCATCACCTGCGCGTGCTCCACGCGGTGGCGCCCGTCCTTCTTCCCCGTGGCCTCCATCTCGCGCAGCAGCGTGTCCAGCACCAGCGTGTTGGCGCGGTCGCCAATCGCATGCGTGGCCACCTGGAAGCCGCGCGCGATGAAGGCGTGCACGCGCTTCGAGTACTCCTCCGGGCTCAGCACGAGCAGGCCCTGCTGGCCGGGCTCGTCGCTGTAGGCCGTGTGCAGCGCCGCGCCCCGGCTGCCCAGCGCGCCGTCCGTGAGCAGCTTCACCGCGCGCAGCGTCAGGAGCTTCCCCTGGAAGGGGCCGTCCTTCAGGTACTGCTCGCGGTCCGCCGTCTGCCCGTCCGCCATGGCGTAGATGCGCAGGGCCAGGTGGCCCTCCTTGTCCCACTGCTTCAGCAGCCGGAAGGTGCGCAGGTCCATGCCCGCGTCGTGCACGCCGGTGAGCCCCACGCGCGCGCAGTGCTCCAGCGCCGCGGTGAGCCGCGCCGCGTGCTGCGCGTCCGTGGGCGCGGGAATCACCCCGTTCATCAGGTCCATCGCGTTGTCGATGAGCACGCCGCTGGGCGTGCCATCCGGGAGGCGCACGATGATGCCGCCCGGAGGATTGGGCGTGTCGCGGGTGATCTTCGCGCGCCGCAGCGCCTCGCCGTTGAGCCACAGCGCGTGGCCGTCCACGCGGCCCAGCACCACGGGCTTGTCCTGGAGGCGCACGCCCATGTCCTGGAGGGTGGGGAAGCGCTTCTCCGCCCAGTCGTTCTGGTCCCAGCCCTGACCCATCAGCCAGTCACCCTGGTAGGCCGTGGGCGGTGCCTCTTCCAGCCGCTTGCGGACCTCGTCCAGGGACGCCGTGCCCTCCAGCCGCACGCCCGCGAGCGCCTGACCCAGCCCCGCCAGGTGGCCGTGCGAATCCGTGAGGCCCGGCACCACCGTCGCATCACCCAGGTCCACCACGCGCGCGGTGGGCCCGACCGCCGCGAGCACCTCCTCGCGGCTGCCCACCGCGAGCACCTGGCCATCCCGCACGGCGAGCGCCTGCGCGAGGGGCCGCGCGGCATCCAACGTGCGGATGCGCTTCGCCACGTACACCGTGGGAGCGCCGGAGACGACCTGCTCCGCGGCGGTCGCTTCCGGCACCCGGTGGGAACAGCCCGCGCCCACCACCAGGAGCAAGGCTCCCAAGGCCTGACCGAGACGTCTTCGCATCATCCGCGCACCCGCTCCTGGCAATCCGCCCCGGGCACCGGCCCGGGGCATCGCGCGGCACTCTGACGCACGCGCCGTGCGGCGGCCAGTCTTGGAATGCGGTGGGACTCAGTGCCTCACGCGCAGGGTGTACGTGTAGTCGATGGGAGCGCCGAAGGGAGCGAGGGCCCGCACGTTCACCACGTGCTCGCCGGGAGCGAGCTGGAGCATCAGCCACCAGCCATCCGTCACGCCGCGCTGCTCGCCGCCTACGAGACATGGGTCGGGGATCTTCCCCACGAGGCTGGGGTCGCCGTCGAAGGTGAAGAGGTCGCTCGTGTGGCGGTGGCGGCGCGGGTCGATGCGGTGGCCGTCCACGGTGACCACGAGGTTCTGCGTCCCATTGTTGAAGTCGAGGGCGCCCTGGCGGAGGAAGTCCTCCAGCGTCTGGCCCGGCGCCGGTTCGAAGGACGGATCCGGGCAGGGGTAGTCATTGATGATCACCCACAAGGGCACCAGCACGGGCCGGTTCTTCGGGACGCGGCAGGTGCGCTGGAACGTGGTGTCCAGGTCGTAGACGGGCACGAAGAAGACCGGGCCGTCCTGATCCTCGTCGCAGTCCTGCTCCAGGATCAGCATGGGGCTGCGATTCGCCGGCACGCGGAAGTGCCAGCGGTACCACTCCTTCGCCCACGCGGTGATGGGCCGGCCGAAGACGCGCGCCTGGGGCGGGAGGACCACGGCGCCGCGCGCTCCCAGCTCCGCTTCGTCCTGCTCCACGTCCTGCGCCGCCGGAGTGGCCGTGGGCTCAATCATTTCGCCTGGGAGCTCCTCTGGGGACGCGTCCTGCGCGCAGCCCGCGAGCCATCCCGTGAGCACCGCGACCGCGATGAGGTTGCCTCTCATGTGTGGATCCTCCTTGCTGCGAGAAGGCTCCAAACTAGAGAGGCGTGGGCGCCCCGTATTGTACGCGCTTGCGCTGTCCGCCCCCCGCGAGCGCCGCGGCCCGGTAGGCCCCGGGCGTCACGCCCAACGTGCGGCCGAAGTGCTTGATGAGGTGGCTCTGGTCCGTGAAGCCGCAGGCGAGCGCCACCTCCGCCATGGGCAGGGGCCCTGCCAGCAACACCTGCGCGCGGCGCAGCCGGAGGGCCCGCTGGTACACCTGGGGCGTCTGCCCGAACTGACGGTGGAACGCACGCACCAGGTGCCAGGGGCTGAGCCCCGCGATGCGACCGAGCTCCTCCAGCGTGATGTTGCGCGTGGGATCCGCCTCCAGCAGCTCGCGCGCCCGCCGCACGCCCGGGGTGCACGCGGTGGTCCGCCGTCCCCGCCGCGTCAGGCCCGCGTGGCGCCGCAGCAGCACCACCAGCAGTCCGAGCAGTCGCTCCTCCCGCTCCAGCCCCGAAGCCGCCCCGTCCTTCATCGCGTCGAACGTGGCGGTGAAGCCCTCCAGCAGCGCCGTGTCCTGGAACACGGGCGAGGCGAAGCCGGGCAGGGTCCCTGGGGGGGCGCCCACCTCCTCGGCCGCGCGGGTGAGCAGCGGGGGCGGGACGTAGAGGATGCGGTAGGCCCACCCGATGCTTGCATCCGCCGCGCGGCCCTCGTGCATCTCCCCGGGCGGGATGGCCAGGAGGCTGCCCGTCGTGGCCACCACCCGCTGCCCTTGCAGGTGCAGCGCGTGCGCGCCCGCGTCGTAGGCGCACAGGGAGAAGAGGTCATGGGAGTGCTTGGGAAAGGTCCAGCGCGTGTACGCCGCCCGGTGCAGCTCCAGTCCGGGCACCTCCGAGGGGACCCAGAAGCCATCGGCGGGCGGGTGGGGCGTGCCTCGCTTCTCGTGGCGCATCGCGGCGCTCCTCGGACGGGGCGATGTGTGTCCGGGTGTGGCGCATCCCCCTGGCGAGGACAACGCCCGCCGGGCGCGAACATATCGGGCGGTGATGGACAACCCGTGCATGGGAGCCCTCCAGGGCATATGGAACGGCGCGTGAGCACAGTCGGCCCCCGTGGCATCCTCTTCGACCTCGACGGCACGCTGGTGGATTCGCTGCCGGACATCATCGCCAGCTTCCTCCACGGCTTCGCGCACGTGGGGCTGCCGGTGCCTCCCGTGGCGGAGGTGCGGGCCCTCATCGGCCAGCCGCTGGACGTGATGTACAACCGCTTCGCGCCTGAACATGTGCCCGTCCTCTGCGCGACCTACCGCGAGCACTACCCGCAGAACTTCCTCAACCAGTCGCGGCCCTTCCCCGGCGTGGAGCGGGTGCTGCGGACCCTGCGCGAGCGGGGCTACCTGCTGGCCGTCGCCACCACCAAGCGCAGCGACATGGCGCGGCGCTTCGTGGACGCGCTGGGGCTGGGCAGCCTGCTGGACCACGTGCAGGGCACGGACGGCTTCCCGCACAAGCCCGCGCCGGACGTGCTCCACCGCGCGCTCGCGGCGCTGGGCACCGGAGGGCTGTGGATGGTGGGCGACACCACGCTGGACCTGCACGCGGGCCAGGCCGCGGGCCTGCGCACCTACGCCGTCACCTGGGGCACCCACTCCCAGGAGGAGCTGGCCAGCGCCACGCCGGACGAGCTCCAGCCCGACCTGGAGCGGCTCCTCGCCCACCTGCCACCGCTGGATGGCTAGTGCTGGGATTGCGGCTGGAGCCCCTGCACCTGCCGCACCTGCTGCCAGCTCGTGAGAGGCATTGACGGGAGCGTGAGCTGATCCAGCTCCCGCGGACCGATGAGCTGCACCACGTCCTTGCGGAAGAGCAGGTCCAACGCCCAGCCCAGCGACACCCGCACCTTCGTCTCCAGCCGTGGCAGCTTCGACAGGTAGATGGTGCGCCACAGGAACCACGCGAAGGTCCCGGAGAACTTCAGCCCCAGGATGCGCGCCACGCCCGAGCGACGGCCAATGGCGGCGAGCTGCCCCAGCATCCGGTAGCGGAACGCCTTGCCCGGCCGGCCCTTCAGCGCCGCGCACACGTTGCGCGCCACCACCTCGCCCTGGCGCAGCGCGTGCTGCGCGGTGGGAGGGCAGGGCCTGCCCCCGTTGGTGAGGTCCGGCACCGACGCGCAGTCACCCAGCGCCCACACGCCCGGGAAGCCGGGCACCTCCATGCGCTCGTTCACCTTGAGGCGTCCGCGCTCCTTCTCGCACGGCAGCGACGCCAGCAGCGACGGCGGCGTGACGCCCGCGGCCCACACCACCGTCTTCGTGGGCACCACCGTGCCGTCCGGCAGCACCACGCCGGCCTCCGTCACGTCCTGCACGTGGATGCCGGTGCGCACCTCCACGCCGTGCTCGATGAGCTTCCTGCGCGTGTACGCGCCCAGGTCCTCGCCCAGCTCCGGCAGCACCTCCTTGCCGCCGTGCACCAGCATCACGCGCACGTTGGCGTGCTGGATGTTCGGGTAGAAGGGCAGGGCGCCGTGGATGAAGTCGTTGATGGCGCCCGCGGTCTCCACGCCCGCGAAGCCGCCCCCCACCACCACGAAGGTGACGACGTGGTCGCGGCCGCCCGCCGTCATGCAGTCCGCGTCCGCCTCCTCCAGCCGGTCGATGAGGCAGTTGCGCAGGAGCATCGCGTCGCCCAGCGTCTTCATCGTCAGCGCGTGGTCGCGCGGCCCCGGCTTGCCGAAGAAGTTCGTCTCCGAGCCCATGGCCAGCACCACGGAGTCGTACGTCAGCGTGTGGCTGTGGCCGTCCAGTCCGCCGTGCGCCACCGTGGCCGTCTTCGCGTGGAGGTCCAGCCCGGTGAGGTCGCCCTCCACGAACGACAGGTGCGGCAGCAGCTTGCGCAGCGAGATGACGATGGCGCTCGCGTTGAGGTCGCTCGCCGCCACCTCGTGGAGCATGGGCGTGAAGAGGAAGTAGTTGTCGCGGCTGACGAGGGTCACCTCCACGTCGTCCCGCCGCCCCAGCCGCCGCTCCAGGTGCAGCGC
>NZ_RAWB01000033.1 GCF_003612055.1 Corallococcus llansteffanensis | reverse complement strand
GCTCCAGATGTCGGCGCAGGGGGCGCTCGCCGCGTCCGGGCCCGTGGCCCGGCACCTCAACGGACACGGCAACGGGCACCTCAACGGGCACGGCAACGGCGCGGCGGAGTCTCCGGCCCACCAGGACTTCCAGCGGTTCTAGGGAGACAGCGCACCATGAGCCATCCCATCGAACCGGCCAGCGCCCGTTCCAGCTACCTGAGCTTCATGCTCGCGGAGGAGGAGTACGCCGTGGGCCTCCTGCGGGTGCGGGAGATCATCGAGTACCGCCCCGTCACCCGCGTGCCGGGGATGCCGGTCGCAGTTCAGGGCGTCATCAACCTGCGCGGCAGCGTGGTGCCTGTCGTGGACCTGGCGGTGAAGTTCGGCCTGCCGCCCCGGCCCATCACCCGCTGGTCCTGCTTCGTCATCGTCGAGGTGACGCTCGACGGGCAGCAGACGGTGCTGGGGCTGCTCGCGGACACCGTGCGCGAGGTGCTGGAGCTGGGGGGCGACGACATCGAGCCGCCCCCCGCCTTCGGCACCCGCGTGCGGCTGGAGTTCCTGCGGGGCATGGGCCGGCACAACGACACGTTCATCCTGCTCCTGGACCTGGACCGGCTGCTGTCCCTGGAGGAGCTGCTGCGGCTGACGAGCGCCGCCGACGAGGCCCCGGCCACCGTGCCTCCCCCGGCGTCCGTGGCCGCGCTGCCGGAAGTCCCGGGCAACGGGTGAGGGGATGACTGGGCCCGTGCAGTGGTCGCACGCGTTGCCTCCCGCGCTGTCGCACGCGGAGCTGATGCTGTTCCAGCACCTGGTGGAGACGGAGACGGGCATCCACCTGTCCGCGGCCAAGAACGCGCTGGTGGCGAACCGACTGTCGCGGCGGCTGCGGGAGCTGGGGCTGGGCTCGTTCGCCGCGTACCACGCGTATGTCACCACGCGCGGCAACGAGGCGGAGAAGGTGCGGATGCTCGACAGCCTCTGCACCCACGAGACGTCCTTCTTCCGCGAGCCCCGGCACTTCGAGCTGCTGCGCGACCACATCCTGCCGGAGTGGGCCGCCGCGGGGGCCAAGGCCCAGCGCCCCCGGAGCATCCGCGTCTGGAGCGCGGGGTGCTCCACGGGTGAGGAGCCGTACTCGCTGGCGATGACGCTCCTGGAGGCGTTCCCCCGGGGCTCCGGGTGGAATCTGGAGATCGTGGCGACGGACCTGTCCACCTGGGCCGTGCAGCGCGCGGAGCAGGGGCTCTGGAGCCAGGAGCGGGCGCGGACCATCCCGCCCCTGCTCTTGCGCAAGTACATGCTGAAGGGCGTGCGCAGTCAGGAGGGGTTGATGACGGCGGGCCCGGAGCTGCGCTCCGTGATGCGCTTCGACCGCGCCAACCTGCATGTCCCGGCCACCTGGCCTGGAGGGACGTTCGACCTCATCTTCTGCCGCAATGTGCTCATCTACTTCGGCACGGAGGCGCGCGTGCGGGTCATCCAGGGGCTGCTCCAGCGCCTGCCCACGACGGGGTACTTCTTCCTCGGGCACGCGGAGAGCCTCATCGGCATCACCGCGGCGGCCCGCTCGGTGAGCGCCAACGTGTACACGCCCCGCCCGGGGCCCGCGACGCCGTCCCGCGAGTAGCGCCGGGAGCTGGTTCGTCCAAGGGGATGGAGGCGCTGGACCGGGCCCCGAGGGCCGTGGGAAGAGGGCGCTGTCGCGAGGTCAGGAGGGCGGCGCATGCACCCGGGGGTTTCCATCACAGCCGATGCCACGGAGAGCTGGGGGCTCCCGACCGCGGGCCCGGGGCTGCTCCTGGACGTGCCCTCCGGAGGCCGCTGGAGCCAGCGCCCGGCCCTGCACCTGGAGGCAGCCCCTGGCTACCGGCTTCGCTGGATGAGCGGAGGACTGCCGCTGCTCTGGAGCCGCATCGATCCGTGGTGGGACCGCGCGGTCTTCCTGCGGGGCAGGGGGCCGGCCCCCTGCATCCTGCCGCCGCTGACGGCTCCCGAGGTCCGCGCCGTGGCGCAGGCTCCGGGCTCCGCGCAATGGTGGGAGGCCTGGGCCTGGGCGCTGGCGCGCGCGCTCGTGGCGGCACCCGCGTCCGTGCTCCATGCCGGGCAGTGGTGCCTGCGGCCCGTAAAGCCCCTTCCCGCCGACAAGGCCGAGCGCCACCCTGTGTCTCCCATGGAGTGGGGCTTCGGTCAGCCTCCCCAACCTCCCCACTCGCTGGAAGCCGTGACGCGGTTCAGCCAGGCCTGGAACGAGGACTGGTGGGACACGCTGCCAGCGCAGCGGCCGGGCGCCGTGCTCGCGCTCCGCGCACCCTCCGCCCGCGACGATGGGCGGGTGAAGAGCTGGCGCAAGCGCGCGAGGGACGGAACATCGCCCCCCGCGCTGCTGCTCTATGTGGACATCCTGGCGAAGTGGCTGGTGCTGGACGGACACGACCGGCTGCACGCGGCGCTGTTGGAGGGCGTGGAGCCACCCCTGCTGGGATTGTGGCCGTCCGTCGCCGTGCCTCTTCCCGCGGCCTCCACGCGCGAAGAGGGCGCGCTGTTCAGCGCGGAGTTTCAGCTGCGCGCCGGGGCGACGCCGACGGTCGTCGACCGCGTCAACCACATGCTGCTGCTCCACTTCGCGCGCCCCCTGAAGGGCACCGTGTCGCGGGCCTGGCCGCTCACGGGTGGGCTGGAGGCGTGGCGGGCGGGGGTCCTCGCCCGTCGCCGGGAGGACAAGGCCTTCCCCCTGGACGAAGCGCATTGGGATTGGTTCGTCCGCGAGTAGCGCCGGGGGGCCGGCCCAGGGAACGAGCCACCTCTGGCTGGTCGGCCGAGTCGAAGTCGCAAGGGAGCCCTCGTCTCCAGATTGGAGGTGGACCCGAGGCCGTCTGGTCACGGCCTCCCCTTTCTCAAGGAGACAGCACCATGGGGCGCGCAATCATCAAGAAGGTCGGCGAGGCGGACGAGCGCCGGCTCTTTGTTTCGCACGGTGAAGCAGATGTCTTGAACGTCGGCGAGCTCATCCTCGGCCGGGGCATCTTCGAGCCGGGCTGGCAGTGGTCGAAACACGTGAAGCCTCTCGCCGGCACCGAGTCCTGCGAGGTGGTGCACACCCTCTGCATCCTCTCCGGACGGATGCACATCCAGATGCGGGATGGCGAGGAGTTCGACCTGGGCCCGGGGGACGTCGCCTTCATTCCTCCGGGCCACGATGCCTGGGTCGTGGGCGACGAGATCTGCCGCGCCGTGGACTTCACCGGGGCGGAGGACTACGCCCGCGCCCGCATGGGCAGGGACGAGGCGCCGCAGCCTTCCCTGCAGTAGGCCCGGGCCCACGCCAAGACGAGCGAGCACACCCGCATGCACGTGGCACCCGCGTGTCGGAGGTTACGGGGGAACCCGGGGCCACGGGCCCATCCCACGGAGGCAATGCCATGAGTGATGCAGACAGGATTCGCGAGGTCCTTCTTCAGATCGCGGAGCTGGTCAGCTCGGTGACGCAAGAGGAGGGCCCGTCAGGGGGCGAGCACTACGCCGAAGAGGAGGGTGTGGAAGCGCAGCCTGCCAGCGTCAGCGGGTGCACGCTGAAGGTCCTGCCCAAGCGCCTGGTGGTGAAGGCGGCGGAGGTCGCGCGGAAGATCAACCCGGTCAATGCTCCGGTGCCAGGGCCTCTTGCCGCGATGGGCGTGCAGCTACCGCTGGACCCGCTGCGAATCGCGCTCCTGACGTCGAAGTACTGGGGACCGGCCACGCGGCGGCTGACCGTCAGCTTCCTGGAGTCCACGCCGGCCAACCTGCGGGCCCGCATCGTCCAGCACCTGAACGCCTGGGCCACGACCTCCAGCGTCTCCTTCGTCGAGACGGGCGGGACCGGTGACGTCCGGATCTCCCGTGGCAGCGGCGGCTACTGGTCGTACCTCGGCACGGACGTCAAGCTCATCCCGACGCACCTGCCGACGATGAACCTGGAAGCCTTCACGATGAATACACCCGAGTCCGAGTACTGCCGCGTCATCCGGCACGAGGCGGGGCACACGCTCGGCTTCCCGCACGAGCACATGCGGCGGGAGCTGGTGGCGCGGATCGAGCCCAAGAAGGCGTATGCGTACTTCCTCGCGACGCAGGGCTGGGACAAGGCCACGGTCGACCAGCAGGTGCTCACCCCGCTCGACGACATGTCCATCTTCGCCACGCCCCCGGATCAGACCTCCATCATGTGCTACCAGCTCCCCGCCTCCATCACCCGCGACGGGCAGCCCATCCTGGGAGGCGTGAACATCAACGCGACGGACTCGATGTTCGCGGGCCTCATCTACCCCAAGTTCGGCTTCGCCGAGACGAAGGCCGGCCGCAAGGAGAAGGTGGAGCGCGAGGAGGAGTTCGTCCCTACGATGGCCCAGGCCTACGCGCAGGACTGGGGCGCGGCACAGGATCCGCAGCTCATCATGTAGGCTGCCTTGCATGCCCTACCAACGCCCTCCGGTGAAGGCCCCGCGACTGTCTGGCGTGGCCCTCAAGGCCCTCGTCAACACCCTGGAGCGGGGCGGCGTCGGGCCCGTGTTGGTGGAGAAGCTGATGCGGGACAGCGGCATCGACAGCTGGCGCGAGCTGTCCGCCGGAGAGGCGCCGCCCCTCCAGTACCCCCTGCCGCCCGGCGCGCCTCCGGCCGAACCCCAGACACCGGAGGCGCAGGCCGCGCGCGCCGTCGCCGCGTCGCCCGTGGCGCCGAAGCGCGAGACGGTGGCGGCCTTCGCGCGCGCCTACCGCGACGGCGCGACGGACCCGGTGGCCGTGGTGCACCGGATCCATGAGGCCATCGACCGGCTGGACAGCGGCGCGGACCGCCTGGGCCTCTTCATCGCGCGCAAACCCGACGAGGTGCTGCGGGCCGCGGAAGCAGCAGGGGAGCGGCTGCGCGCCGGCAGGCCCTTGAGCGTGCTCGATGGCGTGCCCGTCGTCCTGAAGGAC
The DNA here is from genome assembly GCF_003612055.1 of Corallococcus llansteffanensis. Lineage (GTDB taxonomy): Bacteria > Myxococcota > Myxococcia > Myxococcales > Myxococcaceae > Corallococcus > Corallococcus llansteffanensis. The sequence goes on along the minus strand of NZ_RAWB01000033.1, from coordinate 28,549 downwards.
GAGCTGGACCTGGCGGGCTTCCCCACGACGCTGGGCACGACGTTCCGCTCCGAGCTGGCCCAGGCCGACTCTACCGTGGCCGCGCGCCTGAAGGCCGCGGGCGCGGTCATCCTGGGCAAGGCGAACATGCAGGAGATTGGCATCAACCCCATTGGGCTGAACCCGCACCACGGCGCCGCGCGCAACCCGTGGAACCGGGGCCACCTCACCGGCGGCAGCTCCAGCGGCTCGGGGGCCGTCGTGGCGGCGGGCCTGTGCCCGGTGAGCATTGGCGCGGACGGGGGCGGCTCCATCCGGATCCCCGCCGCGCTCTGCGGTGTCGTGGGCCTCAAGGCGACCTGGGGCCGCATCCCGGAGACGGGCGTGCCGCCGCTGTGCTGGAACGTGGCGCACGTCGGCCCCATGGGGCTCACCGTCGACGACGTCGCGGCGGTGTATGCGCTGGTCGCGGGCTCCGACGGGCGGGACGTCGCCTCGTTGCAGCAACCGCCGCACCACCTGTCCGGCTATGAAGACGGCGCGTTGAAGGGCGTCCGCCTGGGCCTCTGCACGCCCCACTTCGAGGACGCGGACTCCGACGTGGTGGCCCGGTGCCGGGAGGCGGTGCGGGCCCTCACCGACGCGGGGGCCACGGTGGTGGAGCTTCCACCGCCCGACCTCAACACCATCCTCTGGACGCACAGCTGCATCATCCTGAGTGAGATGACGGAGGCGATGCTGCCGCAGGTGAAGGCGCGCGCGTCGGTGTTCGGCCTCGACTCGCGCACCAACCTGGCGCTGGGGCGTCACTTCCGGGCGACGGACTTCGTCCACGCGCTGCGGCACCGGCACCGGCTGACCCGGGAGCTGCTGGCCCTCATGGCGGACGTGGATGTCATCGTCTCTCCGACGACGGCCAGCACCGCCCCGCCGATTCCCGAGGCGACGCTCCCCGCCGGAGAGTCGAACCTGCCCATGGTGGACGTGCTGATGCGCTTCATCCGCCTGGCGAACCTCACGGGCTGCCCCGCCCTCTCGGTGCCCGCGGGCTTCGACCGCGCGGGCCTGCCGGTGGGCGTGCACCTCACGGGGCGGCCGTATGAGGAGCACCTGCTGCTGCGCCTGGGCCGGGTGGTGGAGCGCGCGACGGAGCGCCGCACGCCGGCCCTGCACGTGAATGTCCTGCCCTGACGGGGCGAGCACGCTCTGGCGCATGCGGTAGGGAACATCTGCTGGCGCGCACCGGCCTCTTGCGCCCGTGAGGGGCTTGCATTTGTTAGCTTCGGCTCCGTCCCGCCAAGGGTGGCGTGGACAGGAGGCAACCCCGGCATGGATTCACTCGACACGCGCTTGGAGCGGCTGGATGCCCGCTACCGACGGTTGCAGGGCCTTACCTTCGCCGCGCTCGTCGTGGCGGGACTGGGCCTGGGCGCGGCGGCCCTGCGTGACCCACCGACGACCGCAGGAGAGCTGATCGTCTCCCGGCTGGTGCTCAAGGATGCGCAGGGCCGCACGCGGGCCACGCTGGACACGAACAAGACAGGAGGCGCGTCCCTGGTGCTGCGCGACAGCGAGGGCCGGCCGCGGGCGCTCTTGGGCATGGGCGAGGACGACTCGCCCCGGCTGCGCTTCTCCACCGCGGGCGGTGAGTCGCTGGCGGAGCTCATCGTGTTCTCGGACGAGGCCCCGCGCCTGACGCTGTCCAACGCCGGTGGCGTGGACCTGTTCGCGGTCGGCCTCCAGGTGGACGGCTCGTCGCGGCTGGAGCTGGCGGATGCGAACGGGCTGCCCCGCGCCATCCTCGGCGCGGACGAGAACGGCTCACCCGGGCTGGTCCTGGTGGATCGGCGCGGCCAGACGCGGGCGGCCCTGCGTGTGGGCCGCTCGGACGAGGCAAGCCTCGTGCTGGAGGGACGCGACGGCGCGGTGTTCCGCGCGCCCAGCGTGCAATAGCCGTCTGCCCGGACCCGGTGCGCAGCCTCAATCCCAGCCGCGCAGCTGCATGCGCACGCGCCGGGTCAACAGCTCCCACTCCTCCCGCTTGAGGGTGGCCAACACCCGGCCGCCCACGATGGTGAGCCCGGTGAGTGTCATCACCAGGAACCCGATGCGGTGGTCCCTCAGCCCCGCGTCGAGCAGGTTGGCCACCACGTCCAGGGTGAGGAACAGCGTCCCCAGCGCCAGGTAGGCGCGGATCTGCAACGCCATCCCCACCCCCACGCCGAGCAGGCAGACCGCGCCGAAGACGAGCGCATACGTCCCGTCCGCCGACTCGCCCATCCGCAGCGCCAGTTTCGCCGCCGCGGGCACGTACAGGAGCAGCCCTCCGAGGATGCGCACCGCGTTGCGGGCGGCGTGCGGCAGGCTGGACGTGAAGAGCTGCCCCAGCATCAGGAGCAGCAGGCCCAGCGGCGCCAGGTACACCTCCAGCCCCTCCAGCCCGAACGCGAGCGCGGCGATGAGCAGCGCCAGGTTGCAGGCGCCCGCCGCGAACGCGCCGAACATCCGGCTGCGCTCCACCGCGCCCAGCGCCGAATACAGCAGGCCCGACCCGCCCGCGAGCAGGGCGGCCTCGCCCGTCGCGTCCCCGGGGAGGACGAGCGCGATGCCAATGGGCAGCAGCGCCGCGAACCGCCGCGTCGCCTGCTCCACGGGCCGCACGCCCGCCCTGCGCGCCAGCACCGTCACGCCCACCAGCACGAAGCCCAGCGACAGCGCGAAGAGGGCGTCATGCTCGGGGCGCAGGCCCTGCGCGTACAGGCCGCGCACCAGCGCGTAGACGCCCACCACCGCCACCTGCACGAAGTACACGTGCCGGCCCGTGTGCTCGCGCCAAGCGCAGTGCAGGGCCACCCCGACGGACAGCCCGATGGACGCGAGGGCCAGCGGCAGCGCCTCCTCCGTCGCCCGGCCCCCCACGGCGAGGACGGCGAGCAGCACGCCGGTGGCCACGAGCCACAGGTCGCGCCCCCAGCCGACTCCGCCCGCCACGTCGCTTCGTCGCCGTGACGTCACGCGATGGGCGACGTGCAGCGCCAGGGCACTCCCCGCGGCGGCCAGGGCCAGCGCCGCTCCCTGTGAGGTGAAGAGGCTCGCGTAGTCCGGCCACTGCGCCAACTGGAGCGCGCGGATGACGAAGGACACCATCAGCGCGGAGACGACGGCGCTGCCCATCACCACCGTTCCGAGTCCCGCGACGAACCCGGCGAAGGCCCCCCGCCACTGGAACGCCGCCACCAGCAGCGTCGCGGCGATGAGCGCGAGCGTCAGCGGGAAGGCGGGGGAGACCATCCACGTGCCACCCAGGCCCTGGAGCATCCGCCAGAGGAGGACGGGGACGGCCATCGTCGGCGACGTCCCACCCGTCACGGCCAGCGCGTAGGCCATGGCCGCCAGGGCGTAGGGCACCACGGCCAGGTGAGCGCGGACCCGCGTGGGGCCCGCGTCGAGCCCCCGTCGCCGCGCGACCCACGGGCTGAGCGCCACCACCGCCAGCGCCACCAGCGCGAGCACCGGGCCCGGCCACGTGGCGAAGAAGGCCTCGCGGTGCGCCTCCGCATGGACGAGCAGGAGGAGGCTGACGCCCAGGGCGGCTCGCCCCGGTCCGCGAGTCCCTCCGATGAACAGCGCGGCCCCCGTGGCGAAGGCGAGCCCCGCGGCGGTGAGCCCGGGCTGGAAGAACGCCGCCGCCGCCACGAGCATCACGGCCATGAAGGACCAGCGGCGCAGGGCCCGGAGGAAGGGCAGGTGGGCGTACTCGTCGCCCAGGGAGAAGAGGCGGCGGAGCAAGGCGCGCCCCGCTTCCAGGCGGGCCACCAGGATCGCCGCTCCTGCGTAGGCGAGCCCCGCGGCGGCGATGCCCACGAAGGCCCGCTGCCACAGGAAGAAGAGGGTGTCCCCGGGCGCAAGCCACGCCTCGGGCTGGAGCCAGTGGAGGGACTCACCCAGGGCCTCCACCGCCGTGGCGCGCACCCATTGCCCGTCGGGGGGCAGCAGCGTGGCCAACGGAGCCCCGAGCAGGGACTGCTGCGCGCCCCAGAGCGCGGCGCCGGGCAGCCCCAGCACGAGGCCCAGGTGGATGAGGGGACGCGAGCGGAAGGAGGCCGCGAGCAACAGCCAGAGCAGCGCCGAGCCCAGCACCAGGAGCGGAGGCACCACGCCGAGCGCACGGGATGGATCCGGCAGCCCGACGCGCACGGCGGAGCGCACGAGGACCACGGCCAGCGCGGCCACGCCCAGATGCGGCACCGCGTGGTAGAGCGGCCCGTGCCGTGGCCTCTCCAGGAACTGGCCGAGCCACGGGCCGAAGCGCCGCGTCGCCAGCGCCAGGGCCCAGAGCGCGATGCCGATGAGCGGAAGGCGCAAGCCCACCACGTCGGGCGGAAGCGGTCGGCCCGCGCGGTTGATGATCGCGGTGAGCGCGATGAACCCTCCGCCCGCGGCGAGTGTCACCACCGAGCCGCGCAGCTGATACGCCACGAAGCCGCGCGACACGAACGCCAGGAGCGCCAGCGCCGTGAGCAGCGCCCCCGCGAGCAGGAAGTGCGGCCGCTCGTCGCTGACGGGCACGGGGATCCACTGCGCGAGCGTGGCGGTCGCGAAGACGGCCTGCACGAGCGCCGCGGCCGCGAAGCCATCCGTGAGCAGGGGCCGCCCTCGCGCGCCGAACGGCAGGGGGATGCCGCCCAGCAGCCGCCGACCCTTCGGAGAAGGCGCTGCCCCTGCGGCGGGGCCGCGACCGCGCAGCGCCGCGAGGAGCGCGAAGCCGAGTCCCAGCGACGCGGCCACGAGGGCGGCTCGCGTCGAGGTGAAGTCGGAGACCGTGCCCATGCCGCGCGTCACCGTGAGCGCGAGCCCCGTGGCGACGAGGAAGCCCACGAGCCGGCTGCCCTCCCTGCGCAGGCGCACCAGCAGCACCGCCGTGGCCAGCGCCGTGGGCACGCAGACGAGCAGGGCTCCATGGGTCCCCGCGAACGACGCGAGCGCGTCCGGCAGGGTGGGCGTCACGCCCAGGGCCAGCACCACCCCGAGCGCGGCCATGCCCAGCGAGAGGTCCTCCAGGGGCATGAGCAGGTCGCTTTGGCCCGTGCGCCGCAGCCACGCGTCCTGCACGAGCCCGGCGAGCCCGTAGAGTCCCGCCGCGAGCGCGAAGACGGTGAGGCTCGCCGTGTTCGAGGCAAGCTCCGGTGTCCCCGCGACGACCGCGAGTGCTCCGAAGATGGCGGCGACTCCGCCCAGGTAGTGGAGGCCCCGCCAGTTCCAGCCCCCCGCGACGTGGGCCGCGACCGCGATGATCAGCCCTGTCAGCGCGTTCGGCCAGAAGCCACCTGCTCCCCAACCCCAGGACACCATCGAGACAGCGGGCATCGTCGCCAGGGAGCCGACGACGCTCCATGCCAGCATCCGGTTGCGCAGGCCCTGGGCCGGATTCACCCGGGCCATGAGCAGCAAGCCGGCGCACACCGCGGCGACGCCGAAGCACCACCACGCCGGCTCCGCGGGAGCCAGGATGCGCGCGAACAGCGCCCCCGAGAGCAACGCGGCCATGACGCCCGTGTGCACCAGCGCCCGGCGTCGCGGCTCCAGCGCGAAGAAGACCCACGCGGCCATCACGGGCGCGCACGCGGACGCCACGTCCACCTGGCCATCGTCCCCCGGCGAGACGGAGAACGCGCCGAGCGCGCCCGCGAGCGCGGCACTCGCCACCACCGCGTGCGCCAGCGTCTCGAACACCGGGCCCGCGCGCGGGTACGCCTCGCGGACGGCGTCCGTGGACGCGGCCCATGCCACCACCGCGCCGAGCGCCAGCGCCCAGAGCGTGAGGCCCGCGAAGAGGGGGCTGCCCGGCTCCAGCGCATCGAAGCTGGAGGGCCCGCTCGCCACGCAGAAGACCGCCAGCCAGAGCGCGCCGTAGAGCGCGGCGCCCGCGCTGACGAACAGCGCCTTGCCCGGAGCCGCCACCCGCGCACGCCACACCGTGGCACCGAGCGCCACCACGCCCGCGGATGCGCACAGCGCGCGCGGCCAGGGCGCTTCGTCCCACCCCATCAACGGCAATCCCGCCAGGAGCGAGGGGAACAGCGCCATGGCAAGTGACCCGGCGGACGTCCCATGCAACAGCCGCCCCGCGGTCCTCAGCGGAAGGAGGGCGAGGGCCGCGACCCCGAGCGCGACGGGGAAGCCCACGGTCGGCGTCAACGCCACCAGCGCCGACAGCGCGATGAACACCACCGGCAGCAGGGCCAGCCCGATGCCCGCGAGGACCCGCCCGGCCGACAGCGAGCGCCGCGACAGGAACGCCCCCAGCCCGATGAAGGCCGCGTGGTAGCCCAGGAGCGCGCCGGAGACGAGCAACTGCCGGGGCACGCCGCCGAGCGCCCGCCACGCCTCGCGGACTCCCATGAGCGAGCCGCCCAGCACGAGCACCGCGCCGAGGAACCACCAGATGTACTCGTGGAGGCGGGGCGCGCCTTCGATCTCATCGAGCGCGACCACGGCCTCCAGTCCGCCCCCCAGCGCTCCGGTATTCCCCCGCGTGAACAGCGCTCCTCCCGAGCCCATCGCCGAGCGCAGGTCATCCTCGTGGGAGTCGCCTTCGTCGTCCCGAGCGCCGGCACGCGCCGCCGCCCGCCGCCGCTCCGCCTGCTCCCGCTCCGCCTTCGCGGTCTCCTCCATCGAGTGCGCGAGCGCGGCCCCCCAGCCCGGACGCCACCCTCCCGCGCGACGAAGCGACGCGGCGACGCCCTCCGCCCAGGCCTCCACGCGAACCGCAGGGTCGGCGGGGGGCTCCGCCAGGCTCGCGGCCACGGGGACGGCGAAGGACTCGGGCCCGGGCGCGGCGGCTTCCGCCGGAGCCTGGAGTGACGCCTCGAGCCGGTCCGCCGTGGCGCGATCCAGCAACCCGTCGAAGCGCCAGCGCTCGATGCGACGGCGCACCAGCGCCTGCGCGAAATCATCGAGGTGCCGTCCCGTGGCGGGCACGAGCGTGGCGCCACACTCCGGGCACGTGGCCCCCGAGTCGGTGGCGCGAAGTTCCGCACAGGCTGGGCAGATCATTGGACGGACAGCATAGCGGGGACTCCCACACAGCGGGTGGGACCCCTGGTGACACTGTCTCCACGCGCCGCCCCTGGAGCGTCAGCGCTTCGGCACGGTGGTGCAACAGCCTGACTTCGCGCAGCGAACGAAGCCCTGGGTCCTGCAGGTGTCATCGCTCGTGCAGGCGGGGCCCTGGCCCGGCTGACCACACGTGGGGGCCGGTTCACCCCCGCCCCCGCCATCCGGCCTCACAGCCTGGATCGACACGGTGGGACACCGGGGCCGCTGGGGATTTCCCACGCAGCTGTTGGTGCTGCTGGTCATCACGTTCTGCGGACAGGGGATGCGCGTCGTCGGTTTCCCCTGGGCGCCCACGCCGAAGCAGGCGCCCACCTCCGCGAGGTTGCAGCGCTCGTCACAGCGGAAGGCGACGCTGCCTCTCACGTCGAACGCCGAGATCAGCTCCTCCAGCGCCACCCCCTTGCCGATGTTGTCGCGCAGGACAGCGGGTGTCCCCTCGTCGCCCGGGAGCGACTTCAGGGCCTCGATGGTGCTGGTGAAGTAGGTCCTGGAATCCATCCCCGTGCAGCTTCCGTGTTTGGGCCACTCGTGGTTCGCGAGGAAGAAGTTGTCCGTGACGTACCCGGGGCCGTATTTGCCCATGTCTTCTGGAATCGTGGCGGGGTCGGGGAAGCACCGCGCGGGCGCAGCGCTGCTCCGGCATTCACAGAGCCCGCCGCAGAAGGCCGGGTACATGCACTTCTGTTGCTCCGCCTCGGCGTCATTGAACTGGGGCCACAGCCCGTGGAGGGTGAGGTGCGTCGCGGCGAAGCTCCCGGCGAGCTGTTCGCACTGCTCCTTGTCGGGATGGCCCGGGCAGAAGTTCGGCGCCCACGTCAGCGCGAGCAGGTACGCGCCAAAGCGCGGCGTGGCACACACCCATCCGTCCGTCGCGGAGGGGTTGGGGGAGAAGCAGTTGCAGGCGGTGGCCTGGGGACGTCCGAACTCGAACTCGATGGCTTCCGGAGTCGCCAGGGCGAGCGGCCGGGCCGTGGCGGTCGGCCCCGTCGGTGTTGCCTCGGGAGGTGCCGAGGGATGCGTGCGGCACCCCTGCGCGATGACCAGACACACCCATAGGGCAAGGCACGGCGGGAGGCGCATGGACGTTCTTCCTCGGAGCGGGTCGGCAGCGGCTCCAAGGTACGGAGCCGTGGCCGGGCGCCACACCCCGCGCCCCGGTCCGTCCATGTGTCTGGGATTGCGGCCCGCCCCTGCCCCAGGGGCTCACGCCCCTGCCGGTCACGGCTCCCCTTCAGGCCTTGCGTGCCGCCTTCTTCCGGGCGCCCTTCTTGCCCCGCGCGGCGCGCGGCTTCGCGGCCGTGGCGATGGGAGGGCAGACGAACGGGGTGCCACAGACGCCCGTGACGTGGACGTTGAACTCGAAGCGGTGCGTGGCGGGAGTCCCGCCCAGCAGGGTGATGTGGACGGGCAGCGTGGCCGCACCGGAAATCGGGCCAATGCTTTGCCCCGCGGGAATCGTTGCGGAGATGTGCTCGGCGCCTTGCCCCAGAGCGGTCAGCGCGACCTGGAGTGCCGCCGAGGGATGGAGCTCGTAGACGGGGACCGACACGCCCCAGCGGGGCAGGTTCACGACGTCGATGGACGTGCCTCCGATGACGATCTCAGGCCCCACATGGACGCCCTGCACCAGGAACTCCGTCCTCCGAGCGCAATCCGGCAGGCAGAGCTCGACTTCGACGGAGGTCTGGCCGACGAGGATCACGCCTCGGCCCGAGAGTGTCACGGGTGTTGCCATGGTCTGTCTCCCTGTATAGGTTCAGTTGCAGTAGTACGTGGGGGCAAGCTCCAGGACGCGCTGCTCGGCCGAGGGGGAGAGCGCGCGCAGGCGTGAGAGGAAGAGGGGGGCCTTCATCCCCATGCCGATGAAACCCCAGACATAGGAGCGCTCCTGGGATTCGGCGAGCTGCTTCCGCTCGGCGTCCGTGAACGTGCGCCCCACCGCCTTCTCGAACGTCTGGAGGTCCAGTTCGAGCTGCGCGTTGAGCGTGCCCCGCAGCGCCTGGAGGAGCTCGGCGTACTCCGTCATCGCCGTGCCCAGCGAGTCGGGCTCCTGGGCGAGGATCTTCTGGGCCTCCAGGAAGTCGAGCCGCGTGTGCTGCGACTCCTCCAGCCAGTGGTGCTTGAGCAGGTTGCAGAACAGCGGGTCCAGCACCTCGTCCTGGTTGCCGCGGACGGTTTCCAGGTAGTGCTGCTGCGTCATCAGCTCCATGTGCAGGTTGAAGATGAGCACGCCCAGGTTCGACTTCGTCATGATGGCCTTGGCCACCTGGACCTGGTTGTCGAGCAGGGCCGGGGCGACCTTGAACCCGCGGGCGAACGCGCTGGTGAAGCGCGCGAAGAGCTGCTGGTGCTTCAGCTCCTCCTCGGTGAAGCGCAGCAGCGCGCGCATGTGCGTCGGGTTCCCGTGGAGCTCCAGGCCGGCGCGCTGCGCCGCCAGGGCCACGGCGTACTCCTCCAGGAACAGGAACAGGTGCGCATAGCTGTTGGAGCGGATCTGATTGAGCATCAGCTTCTCGTCGGTGCTCAAGAAGCTGAAGGCTTCCGACCCCGTCAGCGCATCCGAGAGGAACCGGCGGCTGAAATCAAGGACGGTGTCCTTGGGGAGCAGGTCATCAATCCGCCAGGACACCTTCTCTGAACTCTGGATGCAGGACTGGTACTCGGAGGTCTGATTGATCATTCAATAATCAGACGACCGTTCTTCACTCCTCGTCAAGATGTGCGGAATTGAATCACCCGGGGTGTCCTCAGGGGTGGGCGGCCCAGCGCAGCACCTGGAGCATCTGCACCTTGGCGCTCAGGAAGAAGCGCGGAGCTCCGGTGGCCTGCGGATCCGCGCCTCCCATCACCGGCACGTTCGTGTTCAACACACCACCTGTCAGGGTGTCCGAGGGCGTGGTACCCGCGGCGTCGTTGTCCACCCAGAGCCGGACCTTCCCGTCCCCGTCGTAGCAACCGGTGACGAGGTAGCCATTGCTGCCATTGAGGCCGTCCAGCGGAAGGGTGGCGTATTGATAACCCCCACCCACGTGGACGCCGAAGCGCAGCACCCGCGAGCCCGTACTGGAGCGGAACAGCTCCAGGCCGAATCCGCCGGACTCCGCCTTGTTCAGCAGGGCCATGGTGCAGCTGCTGGCGCCGCCCGGGCAGGTGGTGAGCAGGTCGTCCAGGTTGAGGTACGCGCTCACGAAGTAGCCCTGCCCGGCGGCCGTGTCCGCGTCGTAGAAGGGCAGGGATTGCGCGGAGGCCGCGGCGAAGACGAGCGACGTGCCGTGCCGGTCCTCCCCCGTCGCGTCCGTCCTCGTCGTCGGCGCCCCCGGGACGTTGACGGGCACCGTGTAGGCCGTGGTTCCGCCGCGGTGGTAGCGGACGCTCGTGGCTCCGGCCGGCTGGTCCCAGACATTCAGGTAGAGCAGCTGGTTGGCGTCCGAGACGACGGCGCGCGCCTTCGCGACGTCGTACTCCACGATGAAGGCATCCACCTCGTCGCGCAGGTTCGACAGGAACACCTCGCCGTAGCTGGCCGGCAGGGTCCACAGCGAGACGCTCAGGCCGAGGGACTTCGCATAGGCAATCTTCGACAGGATGTTCGCATCCGTGTAGGGGAACTCGATGCCGTGCCACCCCTGCGTGGCCGCGTTCCGGATGAGCCCGTGGTAGGCGACCATGTCCGTCGTCTGGTTCTCCGAGAACAGGACGTGGAGCCGGAGGTAGGGGCTGAGCTCCGGGTACTCGGGGAGCAGGGCCTTCACCGCGTCCAGGTTGGCCCGGCGCGAGTGGAAGCTGCGCAGGACGACGGGGCGGCCCTCGCGCGCGTACCAGGTGCGGCGGGCCCGGAGCGTGTCCAGCACCTGCCGCGCCAGGCTCGTGTGCGTGCTCGTCTCCTTGAGCTCGATGTAGAGCACCGAGTCGTCGGCCTTCAGCTGCGCGGAGTCCAGCACGCTCGCCAGCAGGGCCCCGTTGGTCAGACCATTGTCGTCATGGTCCACGTACACCCGCCCGCCCTCTTCCTTGACGTCGAACTCCAGGAGGTCGGCGTTGGCGTCGATGGCGAGCTTCAGCTTCGCGGTCGTCTTGGAGAGGTTCAGCGCCGACGTGGACTCGGTGTCCACGTAGGCGTTGTGCCGGCAGATGCCCACGACGTGTCCCGTCGGCGTCCGCGGGAAGGCCTTGGTGACGCCGGCCCAGTAGCCGTCATTCACCAGCGGGAGGCCCACCTCGCCCAGCTCCGAGGGCAGGGGCTCGGGGCCCCCGCAAGCCATCAGCGTGAGGAGCCACGCGGCCCCCAGCAGGACGGGGAGGCGTGGCGACGCGGTGTTTCGATGAGACATGGGGCCCTTCGGAGCAGGGGATAGGTTGGTTTGTTTTCCGGATTATACACGGAAAACACCTGTCATGCGCCGAGCCGGTCGGCCAGGTCCTGCGCCAGTCCGCACATGGTCAGCGTGGGGTTCCAGGAGCCGGAGGTCGGGAAGAGCGCTCCGCCCGTCACGTAGACGTTGTGCACCCCGTGCGGGCGGTAGTCGAGCCCGACCACGGAGGTCGCCGCGTCCTTGCCCATCCACAGGGGCGAGGCCTCGTGCACGATGATGTTCAGGCGGATCTGCTTGCGGCCCGGCCGCTCCTTCTGCCAGAAGCCGCCGCCGTCCTCGTCGTCGACCCAGTACTCGAGCTCCGAGCACGGGTCGCCCGTGCGGCCGGCCAGCACCCCGAGGGTCTGGTACGTCGCCTCGTCGAGCACGTCCCACAGCTCGTGGTCCAGCGGCCCCGGCTGTAGTTGCAGCGAGATGTTGGTGGACGGGTCCGTGCCTCCGTTGAGGCGGATCCAGTTGTGGGCGTTCGTCTCGCTCACCTCGCCCAGCGTGGCGCAGACGAACACGACGTAATCCTCGGAGCCCTTCAGCTGCGCCATGGAGGCGACCGCCGCCGCGTCCGGCGCTTCGTGGGCGATGGTGCTCTCGTCGGCCGCTGGGTTCGCGGAGGCGAAGGCGCTGGCCTGGACGTGGTACTGCAAGCCATTGCCGGCCTTGCCGTCCAGGTAGACCGCGCCAATCTCCAGCGCGGACAGGTCCACGAAGGCCGACCGCTTCACGCGCGCCGTGATGTGAGACATGAAATGCCCGGTGTAGCGCTTGCCAATGTTCGGCAGCGCTTCCTTGAACGAATTCATCAGCAGGGTGGCGGGCGGGATGGTGCCCATGGCCAGGACGATCTTCGCGGAGCTGACCGCCAGCGGGCCGCGGCTCGTCTCCAGCGCGGTGACCGTGCCGTGGCCGTCATGCAGCAGGCGGCCGACGACGCAGTGGTCGACGATGGTGAGGGGCTGTCCCTTGCCCTGGGCCGCCAGCGCCTTCTGGGACTGCTGCAAGTCCAGCAGCGTGCCGACGGTGGAGTATTTGTAGAACTTGACGCCCTTCCAGGCGGGATTGCCGACGGCGATGGGCGCGGGGAAGGCATTCTGGGCCGAAGGCACGGCGCGCTTGAAGTTCTCCCGGAGGTTCACGTCGAGCTGGTGTTGCAGGCTGCCGTAGACGCCGTCGTTGATCCGGTCGGTCGTCGTGACGTGCAGGAAGGACCGGGCGCGGTCCCAGAAGCCCGGCTGGAGCGTGACGTCGATCAGCTCCTGGGGCCAGTCGCGCAGCAGGTCCGGGCCAGGGGCCGGGCACCAGGCGCTCCAGTAGGTGGAGCGACCGCCCACCACCGGGATGTAGCCGGCCTGGAAGAACTCCAGCTCCGTCGTCGCCATCCGCGTCGTGCGGGTCCACGGGTAGGTGGTGGGAGGCGAGCCCGTCGCCGCCTGGAAGGCCATGGGCAGCATCTGGTAGTGCACAGGCAGCCAGAAGCCGCCGCGCTCCAGCACCAGGATGCGGGCGTTGGGATTGCGCTTCAGCGTCTGCTCGATGAAGGCCACGCCGGTGGGCCCGGTGCCAATCACGATGAAGTCATACGCCGAGGCCTGGATGTCGCCCCAGTCGCTCGGCGCGGCGAAGAAGGCCTGACCGGCGATCTGATCCGCGCTGGCCCCTTGTGGGCCAGGAACCGGATAGCCGAGCGAGATGCCCTTCGGGACACGGCTGGAGCCAGCGAAGAACTTCTTGTAATTGGATGACATAAGCGAAGTGGGGCGGTGGGGGCTTCGTGGGTCCAGCGGTGGCCTTCTCCCAGGTTGCAGAAGGCATGCCGCATTCCAGACGCCTGCCACGTCGCTTGAATCAGGAGGCTTGTCGGGCCCCAGCGCGCTGGGCACGGTGGGACCCGCGTCGCTTCAGGAAGCGTCAGCGTCTTTCCGGAACGCGAGCTTCCCCGTCCTCGTCCTCATCGGAGAGGGGCTCGGGTTCCAGGCGGGCCTGACGCTCACTGGCCTCCCATGACGCCCCTGCATCACCGGAGTGCACGCGGGCGGCGGCCTCGTCGTCCTGCGCGCCCGTCCAGGTGGTGTGCCCCCCGGCGAAGCCTTCCAGGGGCCGGGCCCCACGGTGGGCCTCCACCTCCAGGTCCTTCTGCTCCTCGGCGCGCAGCCGCTCCCGCTCCTGCTCCCGCTCGTGCTGGTGCTGCTTCTCGATGAGTTTGTCCGCCATGGTGCCGTCACCTCCTGCCGCAAGGTGAGGTCTTCCCTCGCGGGATGGCAGCCAGGGGGCGGCGGCTCGCGGATGGCCGCCTGCCCTGCGGACGGTCGGAAGCCCGGGTGTCGCCACGCCCAGGGACCGCCAGCGCCTGCGCTATTCGACGGAAGCGACCTTGTCGTTCTTGTCGAACTTCACCTTCACCTTGGTCATCTTGCCCTTCCAGTAGATCCAGGTGCTGGAGGCGAGGGACGGCGTCTCATGCGGAGGCGGGGGACCCCAGGCCATGCGCACGGCCTCGCGCGACATGCCGGGCTCCACTTCCGAGGCCTCGACCTTCTTGCGGTCCTCCGGCGACAGCGCCGCGAGCTTCGCGGCCTGGTCCTCGGCGGCGAACGCGGCCTGGAACAGCTTCCAGGTGTCCCAGCCCGAGCGGGAGTCGTTCTCGAAGGAGAGCTCCGTCCCGGAGTCCACGACCTTGAACTTCACCTTGGAGGATCCCTTGTCCAACACCTCCACCTGCGTGTTGATGGGGAGGATGGGGCCCTTGAGGTAGTTCACCCAGGACACGGTGCCGTCCTCGAAGTGGAAGTTCGCGGTCGCGTAGTAGAAGACCTTCGCCGCCGGGGCCGGGGCGGGCGCGGCCACGGGGGGCTCATCGCCGAACGACACGACCTTGCCGTCGCCGTCGAACACCACTTCGAAGGTGGAGAGCTTGGAGCTCCAGTAGGTCCAGCGGTCGCTCTTGAGCGACGGGGTCCGGTGGGGCGGCGGCGGCCCGATGGCCAGCAGCACGGCTTCCCGGGACATGCCCCGGGCCAGCTCCCCCGACTTGACCTGCTTCTGGTCTTCCGGCGAGAGCGCGGCGATGCGCGCCGCGGGATCCGTGGGGGCGAAGAACCCGGCGAACAGCACCGCGAGCGGCTTGCCCAGGCTCCGGTGGGTCACGACCCGGAACTCGGCCTGGGAGGGGTCCAGCACCCTGCAGGTGATCTCGTCGTCGTCGCGGTCCAGCACTTCGATCTTCGTGCCGACGGGAAGCAGCGTGCCCTTGGCGCGGTAGTTCACCGCGGAGAGCTGGCGCTTGTTGATCAGGAAGTTGGCCTGCGCGAACAGCGTTTCGGCCTGGGCACCCAGCGCCGTCAGCAGGCCCAGCGCGAGCAGACCGCGGAGAACGTTCTTTCGATACATGTGAAACCCCCTCGTTGTTCAAAACCCTGCCGCGCTTGTAGTTGTCCCGCGAGGACGGTCGCAAGAACTTTGCAGGTGCCTGCGGTATGAACGGCGCACCATGCGCCGCGCTCCGTTGATGGGTCCTCCGCCGCCTCCGCCCCGCTTCCGGCGGCGCCTGCTGGCGGTGATGCTGCTGACGGGCCTCATTCCGCTGGTGCTGCTCGGTGTGCTCGCGCAGGGCGTGCTGGAGCGCGTGCTCTCCGTGTCCATCGCCCCGGTGGAGGGGGTGCTCGACGGAGTGTCCGCGGACCTGGAGCGGCGCGGCCTGCCGCAGGACGCGCTCGACGACGCGCGGTTGAACCTCGCGCAGGCGGAGCTGGCGCGGCGGGCGCTGGTGCGTCGCGTGCCCGCCTTCATCGCCGTGCTGGGGCTCGGGTCGGGCCTTGTGCTGGCCGTGGCCGCGGCGCTGCTCGGCCGTGTCCTCCTGCGTCCCGTGGGGACCCTCATCGAGGGGATGCGGTCCTACTCGCGCGGGGACCTGGCCGTGCGCCTCACCGTGCCCGAGCCGCCGCGCGACGAGCTCCAGTACCTGCTGGGGCAGTTCAACCGCATGGGGCAGGAGCTGCTGGGCCAGCGCGAGCGGCTCAAGGCGGCCGAGCAGATCGCGGCCTGGCAGGACGTGGCCCGCGCGCTCGCCCACGAGCTGAAGAACCCCCTCACCGCAATGAAGCTCTCGCTCGCGCGTCTGTCCCGCCAGGATGACAGCGCCCCGCCGGACCCGACGTGCCTCGCCGAAGCGGTGGCCCTCCTCCAGGAGGAGGTGGACCTGCTCATGCGCATGACGCAGAGCTTCTCCACCTTCGCGCGCCTGCCGGCCCCGCGCTTCCAGGACGTGGGGCTGCGCGCCCTGCTGGCGGAGGTGTGCACCCTGTACGCGGGCAGCTCGCCGGTGCCCGTGGAGCTGGAGCCCGGGCCGGAGGTCCAGCTGCGCGCGGATCCGGACGGGCTGCGCCGCCTGTTCGGCAACCTGGTGAAGAACGCCGCCGAGGCCTCCGGGCCGGACACGCCGCCCGTGCGCGTGGCGCTGCGCTCGGAGGACGATGGCGCCGTGCACGTCACCGTGAACGACGGCGGGCGCGGCGTGCCGGGCGTGCTGGAGGGAGCGGTCCTCACCCGGGGGCTGTTCAGCACCAAGCCCGGCGGCAGTGGACTGGGGCTGCCCATCGCCCAGAAGATCGTCCACGAGCACGGTGGCACCCTGCGGCTGGAGCCGGGTGCGAGCGGCGGGACGCGGGCGTTCGTCGCATTGCCTCGGGTGCCTCCCACCTCCCAGGTGACGTCATGAAGCCAGGCCCCCGCATCCTCATCGTCGACGATGATCCCGGCGTCATCCGGGCCCTGCGCGGGCTGCTGGGCGACGAGGGCTTCACCACCGTGGAGGCCCGCTCCACGGCGGAGGCGGCGCGCCTGCTCGAAGCGCCGGACGCGCCTCCCGCGCTGATGCTGCTGGACCTGCGCATGCCGGGCGAGACAGGGCTGGAGCTGCTCGCGCGCCTGCCGAAGCCGCTGCCCGTGCCCGTGGTGGTGCTCTCCGGCGAGGCCTCTCCCGCGGAGGCGGTGCAGGCGCTGAAGCTGGGGGCCACGGACTTCGTGGAGAAGCCCCCTTCCGCGGAGCGGCTCATCACGGCGCTGCGCAACGCGCTGGCGCTGGGCTCGCTGCGGGAGGAGCGGGAGCGGCTGCTGGACGAGCTGGCCCGTCCGGGGCACCTGGTGGGGGACAGCCCGGCCATGGAGGCGCTGCGCCAGCTCATCGCGCGCGTGGGCCCCAGCGACACGGCGGTGCTCATCACCGGTGAGACGGGCACCGGCAAGGAGCGCGTGGCGCAGGCGCTGCACAAGGCCTCCGGGCGCAAGGGCCGGCTGGTGGCGGTCAACTGCGCGGCCATCCCCGCGACGCTGCTGGAGAGCGAGCTGTTCGGGCACGAGCGGGGCGCCTTCTCCGGCGCGGTGGCGCGGCGCACGGGCCGCGTGGAGCAGGCGCAGGGCGGCACGCTGTTGCTGGACGAATTGGGCGACATGCCGCTGGAGCTCCAGGCGAAGCTCTTGCGCGTCCTGGAGACCCGTCAGGTGGAGCGCCTGGGCGGCACGCTGCCGGTGCCGGTGGACGTGCGCATCCTCGCGGCCACGCACCAGGACCTCACCCGCGCGGTGAAGGAGGGGCGCTTCCGGCAGGACCTCTTCTTCCGCCTCAACGTGCTGCCGCTGCACCTCCCGCCACTGCGCGAGCGCCCCGAGGATCTGCTGCCCCTGGCGCGCGTCTTCGCCGCGGAGTTCGCCGGCCCCCGGGCGACGCTCGTGCTGGCCCCCGGCGCCGAGGCCGCGCTGCGCGCGTATCCGTGGCCCGGCAACGTCCGCGAGCTGCGCAACGTCATCGAGCGGCTGAACCTGTTGCGCGGCGATGGCCCGCTGGAGCTCCGTCCGGACGCGGTGACGGCTCCGGCGGGCACCCCGGCCGCGCCCCGCGCCACGCTGGGCGACAAGAGCTACCGCGAGCACGTGGAGGACTTCGAGCGGGACCTCATCCGCGCCGCGCTCCGGGAAGGGGAGAGCATCGCCGGGGCCGCTCGCCTCCTCCAGGTGGACCGGGGCAACCTCTACCGACGCATCAAGGCCCTGGGCCTCCCCGTCACCCCATGACACGCCCCAGGGATACGGGCGATGTCACGGGCACATCCCGGGGTGACATCCGGATGTGTCCATGACATCGACTCGCCCGGCGGCTCCTCGTCCTTCCAGGCACTTGCCGGGGACCTCCACCTGGAACGGCGCATGCTCCTGCCACCCCGCATGAATCGCATCCTGCTCTGTCTCTGCCTCTGCTTCGTCTCGCTCGCCGCCCTCGCGCAACCCGCGGGGGACGCCGGCACGCTCCCGTCTGATGCCGGCGCGCTCACGGCTCCCTCCGGGGACGCCACGCGGTCCCAGGCCAGAGCGCCCAAGGACGAGGAGGATCCGGATGAGGATCCGGACGAACATGAGGATCCGGACGACGACAACGACGACGACAACGACAACGATCCGGACGATGAGGACGCCACGGCGCGCGAGGAGTGCCCCGACGGCTTCGACGACGACGACGACTCCAACCCATCGGTCCTCGCGCCGCTCCAGTTGGACGTCAACGGCAAGGGGCTGGCGCCGACAGGCCTCGCGCTCGTGGGGCTCCATCACCTGACGGATGCGCAGGTGCGCGCGCTCGTGGGCGCCCCCGCCGCCGGGGCCACGGAGCCGCTGTCCCCCAAGGAGGTGCAGACGCTGCTGCGAAAGCTCGCGGGCACGGGCCTCTTCGCCCACGTGGCGCCCCGCCTGCGCGTCAGCGAACAGGGGCCAGCGCTGCTGGAGGTGACGCTGGAGGAGTACCCCACCGTCACCTCGGTGCAGGTCCAGGGGCTCCAGGACCTTCCTCCGCAGGAGTGGCTGGAGGAGCTGTTCCCCCGGCCGCCCGGCTCCTTCGGGAACGATGACGAAGACGATGACGATGATGAGCGGGACGTGGAGGAGTTCGTCGCCACGGTGCGCATCCACGGACGCCGCGCGAAGGTGTCCATCGACAACCCGTGCCCTCCGCTTCATCCGCCCCGCGAGTGGCTCGCGCACATCGAGCGCGGGCAGTTCCATCCCGGCATCGTGCAGGGCGGGCTGGACGCCGCGCTGGAGCGCTCGCTGAATGAGCTGCGGGATGATGAGGGCTACCTGCTGGCGACGGTGTCCGCCACGCTGTCCCACGAAGGCGCGTTGGTGGTGACGGTGGACGAGGGCCGGCTGGAGGCCGTGGACGTGCCCGGTGTGGAGCCCAAGATGGCGGAGCGGGTGCGCGAGGCGCTGGGCCTGTCGCCGGGCGATGTCTTCCTCCGCAGCGACGCCCGCCGTGCGGTGGATCGCCTGGAGTCGCGGCTGCGCTTCCTCCGGACCGTGGGCGGCGAGGGGCTGAACGAGGAACGCCGGAGCGTGAAGGTCGTCGAGGAGCGCGAGGCCACCGGCGCGCGGCGCTACCGCACCCAGGAGCAGGAGCGGCGTGCGTCCCGGCGCGATGAGGACAAGGAGCCCGAGGAGCCCGAGTCGCGTTGGCGGAAGCTGTTCTCGTGGCACGACGAAAGGGAGGAGGGCATCACGCTGGAGGGACGGCGCCTGGTGGTGCACGTGCGGGCGCGCCGGCCGGACCTGTCGGTGGAGCTGCTGCCCGTGCACACGCAGGTGACGGGCTTCGCGCCGGGACTCGCGGCCGAGCTGCGCATCTGGGATCCGAAGGACCGCGTGCACGCGACGCTGGATGCGGCCTTCTTCGTCCCGCTGCGGCTGGGCGGCCAGCGGCTGCCGGATGATCCGGAGGGGACGAAGCGTCAGCGCCGCGTCAGCCTGCTGGGCGGCGCGAAGCTGCACGTGCCCGCGCTGGGGCTCGCGGAGGTGGGCGCGCAGGTCCACGACTTCACGGACACGTCCGACCGCTGGCGGCTGGGCGACATCGACTCCTACGTCTACTCGTTCCTCATCAACCGGCCGGACCGGGACTACTTCCGCCGCAAGGGCTTCGCGGCGTTCGCCACCTGGCGCCCTGCGCGCTCGTGGCTCGCGGGCGCGGAGTTCCACGGCGACACCTACGAATCCCTCCAGGCCTTCACCCCGCCGCTCACCCTGTTCCGCCGGGACTCGCCGCCCTTCCCCAACGCGCCGGTGAGCGAGGGCCGCTTCCACTCCGTCGTGCTGCGCGCGGAGTACGACAGCAAGGCGAAGCCGGGGTCGCCCGTGGGCTCGCTCTTCCGGACGCCGGAGACGTCCCTCTTCCCGCGTGAAGGGGACCGGACGCGGGAGCCCGCGCTGCGCGGACTCGTCACCCTGGAGGTGGGCCAGCAGGTGGGCGTGGACACGCGCTTCTGGAAGCTCATCGGTGACGCGGTGCTGGACCTGCCCGTCACCTGGCACTCGGGGCTGAGCGTGCGCCTGCGCGTCGCGGGAGGCCAGGACCTGCCCCTGCAGAAGCAGGAGGCGTTGGGCGGCTGGAGCGCGCTGCGCGGCTTCGGCTTCAAGGACTTCCGCGGGGGCGACGCCTCGGTGCTCGGCAGCGCGGAGTACCGCTGGCACGCCTTCGGCGTCTTCGCGGACCTGGGCGCGGTGCACGCCGCCTCCGATTGGACGGACCCGCGGCTGGGCGTGGGCGCCAGCTTCCACTTCACCGACGCGGTGCGCGTGGACGCGGCCTGGCGCACGGATGAGAAGGCGCGGGCCACGCCCGAGGCGCGCCTGCTCTTCGTCCGGACCTTCTGAGGCATGGCACCACGGTACGGCACAGGCGGACGGTGGCGGCTCCTGGCGGCGCTCACGGCGTCGGTGGGACTGCTGCCGTCCGGGGCCCGGGCGGACGAGGCCCGCGCCACCTGCACCGCGACGCTCGCCGGACGGCGCGTGGTGGTGCGGCCGGAGGCGCGTGCGTTCGTCACGCCCGAGTTGGACCGGTTGGTGCGGCTGGGCATGGCGGGGAAGCTGGAGGTGCATCTCACCCTGTTCCGCCGCCGTGCCCTCTGGTTCGACGCGCGCATGGACGGAGCACAGGTCACCCAGGTGCTCGCCTTCACGCGCGCGGGCTACCTGCTGGATGGGAGGCCCCTGGCAGGAGGGGTGGCCACGCTGGAGCTGGAGCGCGTGGCCTGGACGCTGGACGACCGCCCGGAGCCGGACGAGCGCTTCGTCGTGCAGGTGGAGGTGCGGCTGCAGGTGGTGACGGCCGCGAGCCTCGGACGCGTGGCGGCCTGGCTCACCCAGGGCGCTCCCGCGGGGACGGCGCCCGACGAGCGCTCCGCGCTCACAGGAACCCTGCTGCGCTCCGTGGCGGAGGACCTCGCGCGGGGCGCCTCCACGCGCTGTGACGTGCTCCGCCCGCCCTGAAGCGCGGGAAGTCCCAGGCACCGTGTCTCCGCGAAACGGTAGAATCAGCGCCATGCTGACTCCTTCCTTCGCCACGTACCCCGAGCTCGAGACCGAACGGTTTCGCATGCGGCAGCCCCGGCTGGAGGATGCCGCGGAGCTCGCCGCCATCTACGAGCACCCCGAGGTGGCGCGCTACCTCCTCTACGGCACGACCGGGGGCGAGCCGAAGATGCGCGAGAAGCTGACGCGGGACCTGGAGTCCGCGGGCCGCGGAGAGGGCTTCCGCTGGGTGCTCTGCGCGCGCACCGGGGACGTCCCCCTGGGCACCGTGGGGCTGTTCAACTGGAGCTCGCGCGACCGGCGCGCGGAGGTGGGCTACGTGCTGGGCATGCCCCTGTGGGGGCAGGGCGTGATGAAGGAGCTGATGCCCACGGTCCTGCACTTCGGCTTCGCGCGGATGGGGCTCCACCGCATCGAGGCGCGCCTGGATCCGCGCAACGTCGCCTCCCAGCGCGTGCTCACCCGCGCGGGCTTCCAGCAGGAAGGCATCCTGCGCGACAACAACGCCGGGCCCGAGGGCTTCACGGACACCGCGCTGCTCTCGCTGCTGGAAGGGGAGTGGAGCCGCGCCGCCGGGGCCGCGGAGGGCGGCTCGAACCCCGTGTTGGCCTGACGGAGCTCCTCGGTCAGGCCAGCCGGTTCCTGGGCGGCGACCCGTCCTTGGGCACCTGCTGGTCGGAGACCAGGACCCACACCGAATTCGTCTTGTCGCTGTAGAAGAGGGTGATGGCCACGTGCCGCGCGCCATGCGCGAAGCGGAAGATGAACCCGAAGGTCTGGTAGAGGTTCTTCGCCCGGACGCCCTCCTGGAACCGGCCGTAGAACTCCCGGACGCGGGTGCAGGGCGCGACCTCGTTGAAGAAGCTCCTGCCAATCTGGTCCTTCGCCTTGATGCGGGCGAGGGAGGCCTCGGTCCGGTTGAACTTGAGGATCTTCCCCTGCGAGTCGAGCTGGATCATTCCCAGGGGAAGCCCGTCGAGCTCCAGCTCCGACAGGCCGTCCACCCGTTGAATCAGGGCGTCGAGCTCTTCGCGGGAATGGGTTTGCAGCGGCGCGGCACGAAGCGGTGGCTGCCCAACAGCCACCCTCCGGAGGCTCCGGAAACCACGGCGAAGGACTGTCCGGTGCTGAGCGTGCGTCAGCTCAAGTGGAAGGGAACCTGCCGCTCGAACTCGCGACTGGGCACTCCGATGACGGAGTACGCGGGCGACTGGATGGGAGGCATGGTGCGCAGGATGCGGCGGTGGAACGTCTGGTAGCCGTTGCGGAACTTCCCGCCGTTCCACACGCGCAGCAGGTTGGACGTGAAGAGGCCGTTGAAGGCGCCGTCGCTGGAGAGCTGGTTGTCCTGGCAGCCGGAGATGAGCAGCACGGTGGCCTTGAGCGTGAGGCGCGGGTCCTCCTTGGGCAGCCGCTTCATGATGTCGTCGTACATCGCCTTGTTGTCGCGGTAGGTGCGGTGCTCGATGCCCAGGGGCATCTCCTTGAACCGCCGCTCGGAGGGCTCGCTGCTCTGCACCGTGTCCGCGAGCAGCTGCAGGCTGCCGCTGGAGCGCAGGGCCGCGTAGGCCACCTTGCTCACCGAACCGCTGTGGCAGCTGTCGGAGAGCATGAAGACGCGCACCCCCGGCTTCAGCTTCGACATCGCGACGTAGATCTCATCGTCGATGACCTCTCCGTCATAGAGGCACCACGTCTCGTCCAGCCCGTCGGACTCATCGGCGTTGGTGTCCGGGAGCTGGCCGCCGTGTCCCGAGTAGGTGAGCAGCAACAGGTCCCCGGCCTGGAGCACCTTCACCGCCTCGTCCATCTCTCCCAGCATGCGCGAGCGCGTGGCCTCCTTCGTGAGCAGCTGCGTCACCCGACCGAAGCCCTGCGTCTTCGCGATGCTGACCATGTCCTCCGCGTCCGCCTCGCACGCCGTGAGCTGGCCGTCCCAGCCCGCGTAGTGGTGGGGGTCCACCGCGTTCAACCCGATGTTGATGGAATATCCCTGACCCATGACTCGTACTCCTCCCTGTCCTGCAAGGTGGAGTCCGTCCCCGTGGGATGTCACCGGGGAGGCAGGGCGCGCCGTGCGTCTCCGGCCACCCCACCGCCCGGCCCGCCGCGCGCAGGGCTGCCCGGGTGGGCGCGCGCGGGAGCCAGCAGCCGTTCGCCCGTGTCCATCCGGAGCACCTCCCGGACGTGTGGCCATTGGGGCAGCTGGCGCGCCAGGCGCTGGAAGTGACGCTGGCGCACGCTGGTGCGCACCACGTGCAGCGGCCGGCCCTCGCCGAGCTTCAGCGGCAGGACGGTGCTGTGGAAGGCCGGCAGGGGCAACCAGCGGTTGATTCGCGAGCTGCGCAGCATGGCGACGAAGGCCGCGTCCTCGAAGTGCAGCCGCGTGAGGTCCTGGCTGGACCAGTTCGAGGAGTAGACGCGGTCCCGTCCGAACAACCAGTGGTGATACACGCTCGACGGACGGGTGTTCCGCCGCCAGTGGTCCGCCCAGCGGATGTCCGCTTCGAGCTGGGCCTTCCCGAACGCCGCCACGACCGCCCGGTTGCGCGCGGTCAGCTCCGCCACGGAGGCCCGCGACAGCTCGGGCAGGGACAGCACGGCGGAGGCGTTCCCCAGACAGTTGGCCAGCGTCCCCGGCGGGATGCCCAGCAACCCCCGCACGTCGATGGGGAAGTACAGGCCCACGTCGCCCGTGCCGGCCGTGTCCCGGGCGCACTCGGCGAAGGCCTTCAGCAGCGTGGCGTTGACGACGTCGTTCGTGGAGGCCCGCACCCCCGTGGGCGCAAGCTCCGCCTTGAGGGCCTCCACCCCGTCCTCGTCCAACAACAGACACAGCGGCACCGCGTCGTGCACGCCCGTGCCCAGGTACCGGGCGAGCCCGAGCCCCGCGCGCAGGCGGGAGATGCCGACGATGCCGTTGCGGCCCTCACGCGAGGGGGGCGCACCCGCCTCCGGGTCCAGTTGCAGCTCGCGCCAGATGGCCGCCCGGTCGAAGAGGGGCTCCGCGCCCGGCGCGTCCCCGCCGTTGTAGACCTGGGCCACCGCCCCGAGGAACCCGTAGATGCCGTGCAGGTCCGACAGGGCATGGTTCCAGGTCAGCCCCACGACGGAGGCGTTCTGGAAATGGTTCAGCTTCAGGTGCAGCAGCGGCCGGTCGCGCTGGCCCTCCAGCCGCCCCTTCGGGACGAGGCCGTCGATGAAGGCGCTGCGGTAGAGCGCGGGCCAGTGCTTCAACTCCAGCGTGTCTTCCACCGTGGCCACGTCCAGGGCGACCGCGCCGTTGCCGGTGGGCGCCGGGCTCACGAGCAGCAGCGCTTCGTTCCGCGTCTGCAGCGTCCCGTGGAAGAAGGGATGCTGCACGAGCGCGCGGCGGAGGGCCTCCGCGAAGCGCGCGGTGTGGATGGGCCCGCTGAAGGCCAGGGCGAAGCTCACGAACATGTCCTTGAGCGCGATGTCCACCGCGCTCAGCGCCCAGGTCCGCTGGGGGGCTTCCGGGGCGCTCAGGAGGATTCGCTCGGCCATGGTCGGGGCTTTCGGAAAAAAGAGGACCGCGGTCAGGGTTTGTGTGGGGGCCGGGCCCTCGCGGCCATCAAGTCCAGCAGGGCCTGGGCGTCGCCCCCCTGGCGCAGCAGGCCCTCGCGGACTCCGGCCTGGTCCTCGGCGGAGCGGTTCTGGCCCAGCTTGAACTTGCCCACCAGCTCGTCGATCTCGAGTTCGAAGCCGACGATGTGCTCCAGCAACTGCGCCCGCGTGTGCTCCGGCAGGTGCGTCGGGCCGCCCGGCGCGTCCAGGCCGGGTTCGTACTCGGCCAGGGTCGCGTCGATGAGCGCGGAGAGCGCCGGCGTGTCGAGCAGTCGGGGACGCCCCACGGCGTGCACCACCGCGTAGTTCCACGTGGGGACCGCGGGGCGCGCCTGATACCAGCTGGGTGAGATGTAGGCGTGCGGGCCGTGGAAGATGCAGAGCAGCGGCCGCTCGCCATTGAAGTCCCGCCAGTGCGGGTTCGCGCGCGCCAGGTGCCCCCGGAGGGTGCCCTTCGCGCCGCGCTCGGGCACCAGCAGGAGTGGCACGTGGGAGACGTGGGATTCGGCGTCGTGGGAGATGACCGTGCTGAAGCTGTGCTGCTTCATGAACGCATGGAGCGCTCGCACGTCGGGTTCCTGGAAGGCGGAGGGCGTGTACAGCATGGACTCCTCGACGAGGTGGGGGCCCGGGGCCCCGTCAGATGCTCAGGGCGGTGAAGACCCTGGGCCCGACCGCATTATAGATGCCGCGCAGCAGGGACCAGGAATGTCTGGCCCGCCACGGCAGGTGCTCGAAGCCGAGCAGCTCGTACTCCGTCCAGGGCGTGCAGCCCCGCTTGCGCTTGAACTCGCCGGACCCGGAGCTCAGGTTGAGCGTCAGGCCGCGCTCCTCGGCCAGCCGCATCAGGTGGCTGACGCCCGCCCGGTAGAGGCCGTGCTTGCGCGAGAGCGCCGGGTCGTGGCCCACCACCGAACCGATGAGCTCGTCCCCCGCCTCGAAGCAGGTGACGAAGTAGTGCAGCCCGCCCTCCACGTCGATGCCGTAGACCTCCAGCGCCCCCTGCTGCAGGGCCGCTTCGAACCAGGCCGGGGTGAAGTGCGCGTTGAGCTCCGAGTACTTGTCCAGGTACAGGGCCCGGTAGAGCGCGCCCAGGCGGGACACGGTGTCCGGCTCCGCGGTCGTCAGCCTGCGCAGGTGGGGCTGGTGCCGCTGGAGCAGGCCCCGGTCCTGGCGGAACTCCCGGGGTGGCTTGAGGCCCGGCTCGTGCCGCCAGCGGTACATCTGACGGTTGAAGATGGCGTGCAGCCGCGACGGGGAGTCGCCGCGCTCCACCTCTTCGGCGGTGGCCGCGCTGGCCCGCTTGAAGACGAAGGCATGCTCCGGGAAGCGCGCCTGGAGGGCCTCCGTCAGCGCCGCGAGTTGCGGCGTGGAGAGGGCGAGCTCCGGCCCCGTGGCGAGCAGCCAGTGGTTGACGTAGACGACCCGGTCCAGGTGTCTGCGCGGGATGGCCGCGCGCACCGCCCGGATGAAGGCCAGCAGCCCCCACCGCACCGCGCGCTCCTTCACCGAGCGCGCGAAGTCCTCCGCGTAGGAGATGTAGTTGACGTAGGGCGACGTCAGGTAGCAGCGGCTGTCGTCCCCGTCGTTGACCACCAGGGGGAGCACCTGCCCGTCCACGTCCGCCAGGAGGACGCGGTGGCGGGTGTTCGCGAGGTAGGGCGCGGTGCCGTGCTCCACGTAGTGGCCCACCAGCCGCGTGGCCAGCAGCCCCGGGCCGGGCCGCGGGTCCCCGGCCTCAAGGATGCGGACGGAGGGCATGGCGCACGTCGAAGGAATGGACGGGCGTGGTGCCCAGCGTGAGGGTCACGCCGCGCACCTGGTCGCCGTGGAACGTGTAGCGCAGCCGCGCCTCGGGCCCCATGCCCAGCAGGTCCACCGTGTCCTCCGACACCGGCACGGCCTTGAGGAAGGGCTGCTCGTTGACGAAGACGCACAGCTCGTTGTCCACCAGCCGCACGCTGCCGGGCAGCGGCGCCGTCAGCGCCTCCAGCCCCGTGCCGGGCAGGTGGAAGCCCGCGGGCAACGTGAAGTCGAAGGCGAGCCGGTCCAGCACGCCCGGATCCAGCTCCTCCCGCGCGCCGTCCGGCTCCAGCGCCGCGAGCGACGCGGGCACCAGGCCTTCCGGGAACAGGCGCAGGAGCGCCGCGTCCGCGCTCACGTCCAGGACCAGGTGCACCCGCGCGATGGCGCTGCGGTTGATGCCGTGGTGGGGCTGGGAGAAGTCGCCGTACCAGAGCTCGCCGGCGCCCCAGGGGCAGCGCTGGCCGCCGAGGTAGAACTCCACGTCGGGGTGCGTGACGATGGGCACGTGCAGCCGCACGATGCGCCGGCTGAGGAACGCGTCGTGGTGCTCGCGGATGACGCCCCCCGGCTCCAGCCGCAGCAGGCGCGCGAGCCGCAGCCGCAACCCCAGGCCGGACAACAGCTCCCGCAGGGCCGGGGCCCGGGCCAGGACGGGGGAGGGCCCGGAGGACACCGAGTCGAGGCAGATGGAGGACCACCCCACGTGGCCCTCGCCCGGGTAGCCCGCGGGCCGGCCCTCCACCTGCGCGCGGACCGCCTCGTAGGCGGCCTCCAGGGCGTGGGCGTCAAACGAACGGTTCAGCCTGACCGCGTGCATGCGACAGGTCCTCCTGGAAGCGCTCCCCGGCCGCGCCGGAGGGCTCCCGCTGATAGACGTGGATGGTCCAGAGCTGCGTTGTCTCCCGGGCCAGGACGTCCTGGTAGCGGTCGGTGACGTGCGCGTAGCCCGCGTGTCCGGGGGTGACGACGCGCAGGTGCCCCCGCGTCACCACGAGCGCTCCGGGCGCGAGCCCGGGCTTCAGCTCCTCCAGGAAGGTCTGCTCGCGCGCCGGGGGCAGGAACGACGGCACGTCGGAGAGCGACACGAAGCCCACGTCGCGCTGCTTCCGGACCTCTTCGACGAGGTCGCCCTGGATGAAGTCGATGCGGCACTTCCGGGCGTGCCGCTGCGCTGCCCGGTAGACGGCCGGGTCGGCTTCGATGGGGAAGCCTTCCGCGAAGCGCAGCTCTCCCAGGAACACCATCTGGAGGAAGAAGCTCTTGCGCGCCGGGGTGTCCTGGAAGAGCCGGTCGAAGAGCTCCTGGTAGATGCGGAAGGTGCTGCCGGGGCGGTTCTTCTTCGGGAAGTCCCCCCGGTACAGCAGCGAATTCAGGACCGCCGAGTTGCCCAGCAGCAGCAGCACGCCCTTCCACGCGCTCCGGGGGAAGCCGGACGTCACGTAGGCGCGCTGCGCGTCCAGGTCGGGGGCGTCGAAGAGCCTGCGCCCGGCGGCCCGGGTGAGCAGCCCGTTGACCCGGGACAGCGTGCGCAGCATCTGTTCGAAGCGGCCCAGGTAGATGATCCGCTCTCCCGCGGCGACCGCGGCCTTCAGCGGCTCCAGGGCGCCACGCGCGCCCGGGGACAGCGGCAGCGCGCCGAGCAGCTCCAGCCGGCGCGCCACGGGCATGGGCTCGTAGCCCAGGAGCCCCAGGTACTCCGGATGCTCCAGCGTGCGCAGGGCACACACGCGCAGCTCGGTCAGCGCGAGCTGGGTGTCGGAGATGTCCACGCAGGAGAGTTCTCGCGGTCCTCGCGCGAGCAGGGGGATGACGCGGCCGCCGCTGCCGGCGACCGCGACGACCCGCCCGGTGTCGGGCGGGAGGACCTGGAGCTCGACGCTCGAGTCCTCATCCCCCAGCGCGTAGTTCAGGTGGCGGAAATAGGTCCCGGCCATGGCTTCAGAGCGCCTTCAGGAAGGCGCCGCGCTCGCTCTGTCCCGCGAGCAGCCGCGCGTGCGCGTCCACCACCTCGTCCATCATCCGCCAGGTCAGCCGCAGGCTGGTCTCCATGACCCGCGCCACGTCCTCCCAGTCCTCCGGCGTCCGGCACTTCTTGGCGATCATCTCGTTGACGAGCGCGGAGTGGTCCTCGTCGATGTCCGCGTGCGCGACGAAGAAGGTCATCTGCGCGGCGGTGAGCCCCAGCGTCTTCTGCACCCGGCCCATCAGCGGGCGGATGTATTCGTAGCAGCTCTCCGCCCAGTAGCTGTAGCCCAGCCGCTGCAAGGGATTGCCCTGGTAGGAGATCCAATACAGGTAGCCCGTCAGCACCTCCGTGGCGGCGAGCGGGGGCGGGATGGGGA
>NZ_RAWB01000339.1 GCF_003612055.1 Corallococcus llansteffanensis | reverse complement strand
GGGGCGGACTGCCCGCCCTCGTGATGATCCCCACGCTCTTCATGGGCACCGCCTGGTTCACGGCGGGCCTCACGGGGCTCCTGACCGGTCGTCCCTGGGACCGGACGCCGTTCTGGGTGAAGTTGCCGCTGATGATCATCGGCTCCGTGCTGGCCCTGCTGGCCTGCGCGGTCATCATCGGGCTCATCCTGAAGGTCGGTCGGTAGCCTTTCGGCTCAACGCCAGACGTTGGCGTGAGCCCGGGCGAAGGACTCGAAGTCGCGCGGCGGCCGGCCCGTGATGCGTTGCACGGTGTCCGTCACGCGGTCCTCGGCTCCATCCCGGAGGGTCACGTCCAGGCCCGCGAGCATGCTTGCGTAAGCCTCCGGCATGCCCGCCTCTTGCAGGTGCCGGCGCACCTCCTCCGGGCTCGCATGCACATGCCGGATGGGGCGGCCCGACACCCGGGACATCACCGCCGCGATGTCGTCGTAGCTCAACGCCTGTGGGCCGGTGATGACGTGCGCGGTGTCATGGGAGGGCTCATCCGCGAGCGCCCGGACGCCGACCGCCGCGATGTCCGCCGCGTCCACGAACCCGACGCGCCCCTTGTCCGTGGAGGTCATCAGCGTGCCGTCGCGCCGGAGGCTGGCCCCGTGCTGGTTCTGGGGGTTGGAGACGTTCTGCATGAACCACGACGGCTGCAGCACGCTCCACTCCGGTGCGTGCTCGCGCAGGAAGCGGTGCACCTGTCCCAGTCCCGGGCTTCCCTCCTGAATGGCGGAGGCGCTGAGCAGGACGACGCGCCGCACGCCCCTGGCCAGCGCGCGTTCGATGAACGGATTCACGAGGAGGGACGGGTCCTCCGCCAGCGCGGGCACCAGCAGGTACATCCGGTCCACGCCGTCCACCGCGGCTTCGTGCGTGGTGGGGTCCGCCCAGTCGAAGCGGACGTGTTCGGTGGAGGGGAAAGGTGGCGTCGTGCTCCGCGTGGCGGTCCGCACCCGGAACCCTTCCGAGGCCAGCCCTTCCGCGATGGGACGTCCCGTGTTGCCAGAGGCGCCGGTGACGAGGATGCGCGGCTTCATGCCTGCTCCTTGCCGAAGGTTCCCGCCGGAGCGGCCAGGGGGTTCCAGTACTCGCGGTAGTGGACGATGCGCCCCTCGCGGAGGTGCAGGCGCATCACGTAGTCCTGTTCGTAGTGGAAGTGTGACGGCAGCAACGTCGCCGAGCCGTGGACCTCCATCCATCCGACGTTCGGGTCGGTGGTCGGGTAGCGCTGGACGTCCGCGAAGGCGAGCCCCTGGAAGCGCTGGGTGATGGGCATGAAGTACGCCCGGATGGCTTCGATGCCCTCCAGTCGGGAAGGCATGCCGAGCGAGGGGGCGTAGGGGAATTCAACGACGGCGTCGTCGGCGAACAGGGTCAGCCAGCGTTCGATGTCCGTGCCGATGAGCGCGAGGTGCGCGTCCATCAGGCGGGTCAGGTCGGAGGTGGAAGCGGCAAGGTCCATGGGGAACTCCATCAACGAGGTGGACCTAGAATGTGACCGCCGCTATGGACGCACCATGTCACTGCGTCCAAAAGAAATGTCCAGGCGTCCAAAGATGCCAGACGAAAAGACCGACGTGGTTTCCGATGTGCTGGAGACGCTGCGGTTCAAGACGCTGCTCTTCGGTCGCTTCGAACTGGGTGCACCGTGGGCGCTGCGCCTGCCCCGCAAGGTCAATGCGTCCTTCTACGTGGTGGCGCGGGGAGGACTGCGCCTCCAAGTGGAGGGCTTGGCGCAACCGGTGTTCCTGTCCGCGGGTGACGTGGTGCTGCTGCCCCGCGCCACCGCCCACGTGCTGGATGACGGCACCCGGAAGGTTCCCCGCGACTTCATCACCCACGAGCAGCTCCGGGCTTCGTCGGGGACGGCCGTTCGGCTGGGGGGGCCGGGTGCGACCACCACGCTGATCACCGGCTGCTTCCAGTTCGGCGTGGACCCCACGCACCCGCTGCTGCGGGCCTTCCCGCCCATCATCCACCTGTCCACGCAGGAGTCCGGCAGGACGCCGTCGCTCGCCGCCGCCGTGCAGCTCATCTCCGCGGAGACCGCCGAGCCGGGGCCGGGGAGCGCCCTCGTGGTCGGCCGTCTGGCGGACGTGCTGCTGGTGCAGGCGCTGCGGGCCCAGGCCGTGCTCGCGAAGCCGGGCGAGGGGGGGTGGAGGGCCCTGGCGGATCCAGCCATCGGGAACGCGCTCGCCCTGATGCATGAGCGGCCCGGCGACCCGTGGACGGTGGAGCGGCTGGCGGCGGCCGTGGGCCTGTCGCGCTCCGGGTTCGCCGCGCGCTTCCACGCGCTGGTGGGTGAGACGCCGCTGCAATACCTGTCCAACTGGCGGATGACCCGCTCCGCGCGTTGGCTGCACGAATCCGACGACAGCCTGGACGCCATCGCCGAACGCGCGGGCTACGAGAGCGCACCCGCGTTCAGCAAGGCCTTCAAGCGCCGCTGGGGCATGGGGCCCGGCGCGTATCGGCGCACGCCCACGCTCCGTGAAACACGCCTGGCATTGATTGACACATAGGTCCTCAAATCGAGATAATCTGGAAATAGCTTCTTTCCCCTCGGGAGCCTTCCAGCATGCCTCCAGGTCTCAAGCGATTCCTTGTCTCCGTCACCACGTCCCTGGCCACGCTGTGTGCCGCGTCCGCGCTCGCGGCGGAGCCGTTGACGGGGGTGTACCGGGGCGAGGTGTATTCGCAGCCCAACACCGTGAACGCGTACTCCACCTGGCTGGGCTACGACGTGAAGATGGGCCAGGGGCACCAGGCCAAGGACAGCTGGGGCAACATCGAGAACCCGGGCTGGCAGTTGGGCGCGTGGCGCTCGTGGGTGAAGGCGAAGCCAGGGCGGCGGCTCAACTATTCAGTCGCCATGTTCCCCTCGGGCCAGGGCACGCTCGCGTCGTGCGCGGCGGGTGCGTATGACCAGCGCTTCAAGAACCTGGCGTCCAACCTGGTGGCCTACGAGCTCCAGGGCACCATCCTCCGGCCAGGCTGGGAGTTCAGCGGCAACTGGATGCCCTGGTACTCCGGCAACGGGCAGCAGGCGAACTTCGCCGGGTGCTTCCGGCGCATCGTGACGGCCATGCGCACCGCGCAGCCGAACGCCGGGTTCGAGTTCGACTGGAACCCCAACTACGACATCGCCTCGGCCGACCTGAGCGCGACGTACCCGGGAGACGCATACGTCGACTACATCGGCCTGGACATGTACGACCAGGGCTGGAACGGGGCCTATCCGATTCCGGCGGGCTGCACGGGTTCGTGCGCGCTGACGCGCTGGCAGTCGGTGTGGAACAGCCAGTTCGGCCCGGCGCTGACGAAGTTCAAGAGCTTCGCGCAGTCCCACGGCAAGCGGCTGTCCGTCCCGGAGTGGGGCGTCAACGACGCGGCCACGCAGGGCGGCGGGGACGACACGTACTACGTGCAGCAGATGCTGGCGTTCATCTTCGACCCGGCGAACAACGTGGGCTACCACTCGTACTTCGACCTCCAGGCGGCGGACGGGCACCACCAGCTGTCCAACGTGGACAACAACGGTGGCAACACCTTCGTCACCGAGTTCCCCAACGCCGCGGCGGTCTTCAAGAACCACTACGCGGGCCTCACGCAGTCGCAGGTCACCACCACGAAGGCGACGGTGAGCCCGGCGACGGTGACGCGCGGCCAGACGTTCAACGTCACCGGGTCCGTCACGTCGTCCACCGCGCGCACGGTGGTGGTGAAGTATGAGATCCGCAATGCGTCCACCACGGCGCTGGTGGCGGAGCGCTCCTACGCGGCGCAGGCCTTCACGGCGGGACAGACGCGCGCGTACAGTTCCGCGTTCGTCATCCCCACGTCGCTGGGCGCGGGCACCTACCGCGTGGACACGCTCGTGTTCACCGCGGACTGGAGCCAGACGCTGCTGTACCGCAACGACACGACGTTCACCGCGAACTAGCGGCTACCAGAGGTTGCGCCCGTCCACGAACACGACGCGCACGGCGTCCAGGTTGAAGTCGTTGAGCAGCCGCGCGTTGAGGCCGACCCTGAACCTGCCGGGCACGGGGGCGTTGTTCTCCCAGACGGGCATGTCCGTCCAGGTGCCGCAGCCGCAGACCTGGCAGTGGTGGTGTTCGACGGGCGCGTTGCGGTCGTAGGTGGCCACGCTCTCACGGCGCGAGATCTTCACCTGCTCCGGGTCGTAGTAGGCCCAGAGCACGCCCCGCTTGGCGCAGAACGTACAGTTGCAGCGGGTGACCGTGCCGGGCGGCGCGGCCACCTCGAACTGCGTCGCACCGCAGTGACAGCTTCCCTTCAGGGGCGGGGTCTGGCTCATCCCTCCATCATCGGGGATGCGCTCGCTTCGTGCCCAGGGGGAACGACGCGGGGCCCCGGAGGGCCCCGCTGTTCCACACTTCAGACGCGCTCGACGCGGAGCCGCGCGGGCAGGCCGTTGAGGCTGTCCTCCTGTTCGGTGCCGGTGAGGCCCTCGGGGCCCACGTGGAGTTCCGAGGCCAGCGTCTCGCGCTCGATCTCCGCGCGGGCCGCCGTGACGACGCGCTTCACCCGCTCGTCACCGTCCACCCACAGCCGGATGCGGTCGGTGTAGCCCAGGTTCAGGTCCTTGCGGCTGCCCTGCACGCGCGCCAGCAGCTCGCGCACCAGCCCCTCGTCCTCCAGGGCGGGCGTGAGCTGCGTGTGGAGCACCACCACGCCCACGCCTGAGCCTGCGGCGGCGTAGCCGGGCTGCGCCTCCACCAGCGTCTCCAGCTCCTCGGCGGGGAAGACCATGTCCTCGCCGCCCACGTTCAGGGCCACCTTGCCCGTCTGGAGCAGCTCGTGGTGCAGCGCGCGGCCGTCACCGGAGTCGAACGCCTTGCGCACCGGCGCGAGCTTGGGCCCCAGCCGGCTTCCCATGGCGCGCAGGTTGGGCCGCACGCGGTAGCGCACCACGTCCGCCTCCGGGCCGCCCGGCTCCACCAGCTTCACGGTGTGCACGTTGAGCTCGTCGGAGATGAGCTCCTGGTACACCGCCACGCGCTCCGACAGCTCGCGGCGCGACAGGATGACGTCCGCGCGCGACAGCGGCTGGCGCACCTTGAGCCGGTTGTCCGTGCGGACCTTGAGGCCCAGCGACACCAGCTCGCGCACCGCGCCCATCTCCGCGGCCAGCCCCTCGTCGATGAGGCTCGCCTCCACGTCCGGGAAGCGCGCCAGGTGCACGCTCTCCGGCTGCGTGCCGGGCCACGGCTTCACCACCAGGTTGCCCCACATGTCGTCGGTGAAGAACGGGATGAAGGGCGCGGACAGCGCGGTGATGGTGGTCAGCGCCTCGTACAGCGTGAAGTACGCGTCCTGCTTGTCCTGTTCGAAGCCCGGCGCCCAGAAGCGCTCGCGGCTGCGGCGCAGGTACCAGTTGGACAGCGCGTCCACCAGCGCCACCATCCGCTGGGCCGCGTCGTACACCTGATACGTGTCCAGCGCCTTGGCCACGTCGCGCAGCGTGAGCTGCACTTCGGAGAGGATCCACCGGTCCAGCACGGGCCGGGCCTTCACCTCGCGCCAGCCCTCGCTCTTGCGGATGGCCAGCCACGGCGCTTCCTTCGCGCCAGGGTTGCCCTTCGCCGGGTTGAAGCCGTCGATGTTCGCGTAGATGGTGAAGAACGAGTAGACGTTGCGCAGCTTGACCTGGAAGTCCTTCTGCAACAGCCGCACGTTCGCCAGCGAGTGGCGCGTGTTGGACCAGGTGGGGCTCGCCGCGTAGAAGAACCACCGGAACGCGTCCGCGCCCGGGGCCTTCGTCGCGGGATCCTTCAGCACCACGCGCTCACCGGCCGGAAGCCGGGGCACCTCCACCGGCATCACGTCCGCGCCGCGCGCCGACGGCTTCACGTCCAGCGCCTGCAGCTCCGCGGGCGCCAGCAGCACCACGCGGCGCTTGAGCTTCTTGTGCACCTTCACCGTCACGGTGACGGCCTTGTCCGGCCGGTCCGCGCGGAAGAGCTGCACGCGCGCGCCCTCCTGCGTGTCCAGGCCCTCCAGGTCCTCGCGCGCGATGAGCGCCACGCCCGGCTCCGCGGGGACGCCGGCCTCCGTGGCGGTGAGCACCGCGAAGTCCATCCGCACCTCGTCCAGGATGATCTCCGGCGGGGTGTAGTTGCCCTTGGACTTGGACTCCTTCTTGCCCTCCTTGTCGGAGACGTGGCCCAGCACGATGCAGCTCTTGTACGGCATGGGCCACTCACGCTTCGGCGTGAGGCCCATGCGCTGCTGGGTCTCCTCGTCGAACACCAGCGTGCTGACCATCAGCAGCGAATAGAACCAGCCGCGTGTCTGGTCGATGGCCTCGGAGATGAAGTCCGCCGGGAACGCGCGGTTGAACGTCTCCTTCGAACCTTCCGCGTGCGGGAAGCCCCACTGCGCGAAGGGCATGCAGCCGGAGTCGAACCACACGTCCACGACTTCAGGGACGCGCTGGAACTTCCCGCCCGCGCCGGGCTTCTCGTAGGTGACCTTGTCGATCCACGGCTTGTGGACCAGCAGGTGCTCCGAGTTGGACTCGTGCGGCTTGCCGGCGAGGAACGCCTTCAGCTCCGCCTCCACGGCGGCCACGTTGTTGCCCGGCTTCGTGCGCAGCTCGGCGAGCGACGGCACGGCCTCCGTCTCACCCGTCTCCGAGTGGATCCACAGGGGCAGCGGCGTGCCCCAGTAGCGCTCGCGCGACAGGGCCCAGTCCACGTTGTTGTCGAGGAAGTCGCCGAAGCGGCCGTCCTTGATGTTCTCCGGCACCCAGTTGACGTGCTGGTTGTTCTTCTTCGCCTCTTCGATGACGGAGGTGGTGCGGATGTACCAGGCGGGCCGGGCGTACTGGATGAGCGGGTCCTCGTCCGCGCGCCAGCAGAAGGGGTACTCGTGGCGGTACTGCTCCGTGTGGATGAGCAGCCCGCGCTCCTTCAGGTTGCGCTGCAGGTCCTTGTCCGCGTCCTTCACGAAGCGGCCGGCGACGAGGGGCACTTCTTCGGAGAACGTGCCGTCCGGCTTCACCGCGCAGCGCATCTCCAGCGCGTCCGGGTCCTGGAAGCGCTGGCTGTCCTTGCGGAAGGCCCGGTAGTCGTCCTCGCCGAAGGCGGGCGCGGTGTGCACGATGCCCGTGCCGCTGTCCAGGGTGACGAAGTCCGCGGCCATCACGCGCCAGGCCACCGTGTCCGTGCCGCCGTCCTTCAGCGGCAGCGTGGCGTCCGCGTCCTTCGCGAAGTACGTGTCGAAGGGCGGCGTGTAGCGCTTGCCCACCAGCTCCTGGCCCTTCTGCGTGGCCAGCACCGGCAGGTCCTTCTTCAGCTTCTTCGCCAGGTCCTCGCGCAGCGCGGCGGCGAGGATGAGCTTGCGGTCCCCCGCGTCCACCGTGACGTAGTCCACCGAGGGGTTGACGGCCGCGTACATGTTGGACGGCAGCGTCCAGGGCGTCGTCGTCCAGATGAGCAGCGACGTGTCCGGAGCATCGCGCAGCGGGAAGGCCACGTAGACGCTGGGGTCGTCCACCGTCTTGTAGCCCAGGCCTACTTCCGCCGCGGACAGCGCGGTGCCGCCGCGCGGCCACCACCACACCACCTTGTGGCCCTGGTACAGCAGGCCCTTCTTGAACAGCTCGGAGAGCGCCCACCACACGCTCTGCACGAAGCCGCGGTGATAGGTGACGTAGGCCTCGTTCAGGTCCACCCAGAAGCCGATGCGCTGGGTCAGCCGCTCCCACTCGGCGGTGTAGCGGAACACGGACTCGATGCAGCGCTCGGTGAAGGGCTCCACGCCGTACTTCTCGATCTCCGCCTTGCCGTGGATGCGCAGTTCCTTCTCGACCTCCACCTCCACCGGCAGGCCGTGGGTGTCCCAGCCCGCCTTGCGCGGCACGTAGTGGCCCCGCATGGTCTGGTAGCGGGGGAACAGGTCCTTGATGACGCGCGTGAGGACGTGGCCGTTGTGCGGCAGGCCGTTCGCCGTGGGCGGGCCTTCGTAGAAGACGAAGCTTTTGGCCCCTTCGTTCGCCTTGAGCGATTTCTCGAAGATGCCGCGCTCCTTCCAGAAGGCCAGGATGCGGCGCTCCTCGGCCGGGAAGTCCATCTCCACGGGGACCGCGTCGAACAGGGGCGAAGACTTTTCAGACATGGTGGCGTGCTTGATACCACCGGACCGGCCCGCTGGCAGTGAATCCAGGCCCTTGCGGCCTGCCCCGCCGGCCGGTGGACAAATTAGCTTTCACTGAAATTCATGTAATCCGTGGTGCAGGGATGGCACCTTGCCCGCTTCCCGGGCAGCCCTGGAGGTCCCCACGTGATGCATGTGACCCGTTCTTCTCTCTCCCCTGTCGTCGCGCTCACGGCGGCGCTGGCGCTGTGTCTGGGCGCGGGCCCGGCAGGGGCGCAGGTGTCCCGGACGCTGAGCACGCCGGGCCCCACGGCGCAGGCGCAGAAGGTCTACAACCTGCTGACGGACCTGGAGAACAACAGCCGCAACGGTGGGACGAAGCAGACCATCATGGGCCAGCACTGCGAGGCGCAGAAGGAGGCCTACGCGGGCGAGTACTGGGTGAAGGTCGGAGACCTCTCCGGCCGGCGTCCGGGCTTCGTGGAGTTCGACTTCGGGCCGGGCAACTACCGCGCCACCTACAGCGAGCCGTACGTGGACTACGCGGTGGGCTTCGCGCGCGACCGCTTCATCTACGGGGAGGGCATCGTCGGCTTCAGCTTCCACCAGTCCTATCCGGGCGCGTCGGTGAAGAGCTGGCCGAACACCTTCCGGCAGTCGTGGATGGATTACAACTGGATGGGCCGGGTCATCAACTGGCAGGCCAACACGGCGGAGTACCAGGCGCTCCTGCGCGACCTGTCCTTCGCGGCGGACAAGCTCACCGTCCTGCGGGACGCAGGCGTGCCGGTGCTCTTCCGCCCCTTCCACGAGATGAACAAGAAGGGGAGCGCGTCACCGTTCTGGTGGGCGAACCAGGATCCGTACCAGTACAAGCAGCTCTGGAACATCGCGCACGACTACCTGGTGAAGACGCGCGGGCTGAAGAACCTCATCTTCGTCTGGTCGCCGTATGAGTGGGACGGGACGTACGGCGGGGACGCTTCGGTCTACTACCCGGGCAGCGACCGCGTGGACGTGGTGGCGGTGGACATCTACCACGGCAATCCCTACTTCCCGGCCCAGTTCTACACGGGGCTCGCGGGCTACAACAAACCGCGCATGGTGGCGGAGACGGACAAGCTGCCGGTGCGCTGGGGTGACAGCCGCTACGGGACGGTGTCGGAGCTCGACGCGCGTCCGTGGGCCATCTATTCGGTGTGGGGGGATTCGCTCGTCTACAACCTGGGCACGACGAGCCCGAACGACTGGAACGTGTCCAGCAACTACAAGGCCATCAAGGACACGTATGGGTATCAAGGCTCGTACTGGCGGGTGCTGACCGGCGGCAGCAACGCGACCTACAACTGGGCCGCGCTGCGCTGAAGGCCGCGCGTCACCAGTTGGTGGGGCGGTAGTCCTTGAAGAAGTTGCCCCAGACGAACTCGTTCGTGTTGATGGCCGTCATGACGGGGTCGACGATGCGCGCGGCGCCGTCCACGATGTCGAGCGGGGGCTGGAAGTCCAGCTCCTGCACCTTGCGCTCGGCGTGCTGCACGGGGTCCTCGTCGGTGACCCAGCCGGTGTCCGCGGCGTTCATGAAGATGCCGTCCTTCGCGTAGTCCGGCGCGGAGGTGAGCGTCATCATGTTGAGCGCGGCCTTGGCCATGTTGGTGTGCGGGTGCTTGTCCGTCTTGGTGCCGCGGGAGAAGCTGCCCTCCATCGCGGAGACGTTGACGATGTGGCCCGGCTGCGAGCGGTCGCGCATCATCAGCGGCTTGAGCTTCCCGCAGAGGATGAAGGGCGCCACCGCGTTCACCAGGTGCACCTCCAGCATCTCCGCCGTCTGCACCTCCGCCAGCTTCAGGCGCCAGGAGTTCGTCTTGCGCAGGTCCACCTGCTGGAGGTCCGCGTCCAGCCGGCCCTGCGGGAAGAGCGCCTGCGTGTCCGGCTCCTGCTCCATCGCGTAGGGCAAGAGCGACAGCGCCGCCGACGAGTGGATGCCCAGCGCGGGGTCGCTGCTGCGCCACGTGGCCACGGGCAGCGACGACACCGTGTCGCCCGCGTCCCCCATGTGGCCCGGGTTCAGGGCGGGCCTGAGCGCCGCGATGCACGCATGGTGGCCGGCGAGCAGCGGGCGCACCTCCTCCGGCAGCGTGTTGGCGGGGCGCAGCTCGCCCTGGAGCAGGTGCTGGTAGAAGCCCGGCGGCCGGCGCACCGTCTGCGCCGCGTTGTTGATGAGGATGTCCAGCTTGTCGTGCGTCTCTTCGATGTGGCGCGCGAACAGCTCCACGCTGGGCGCGTGCCGGAGGTCCAGGCCGTGCACGTGCAGCCGGTGGGACCAGTCCGCGAAGTCCGGCTCCCGCGCGTAGCGGAGCACCGCGTCCTGGGGGAAGCGCGTGGTGGCGATGACCGTCGCGCCCGAGCGCAGCAGCATCAGCGACGCCTGGAAGCCAATCTTCACGCGCGCGCCGGTGATGAGCGCGACCTTGCCGTTGAGGGGCGCGCGCTGGGTGCGCCGGGCGTAGTTGAAGTCGCCGCAGGCGCTGCACAGGGTGTCGTAGAAGAAGTGCAGCTTGCGGTACTCCGCCTTGCACACGTAGCACTTGCGAGGCACCTCCAGCAGGCGCTCCTCCACGTCCACGGGCGGCGGCGCGGGCAGCATCGGCAGGGTGAGCACCGGCGCGCGGCGCAGGGCGCGGATCTCCGTGCTGGCGCGCACGACGCTGTCCTTCTTGCGCTGCTGCTCCTTGCGCTCCTTGCGCAGCGTGTTCTGCAGCCGGTTCTTGGCGGCCCTGTCCGGGTGCACCAGCCGGCTGGCGGCGGCCAGCAGCCCGTGGTGGACCTCCTCGGGCATGCGCGTCAGGTGCACGCGGTGGTGGGCCAGCATGTTCAGCAGCTCCGTGACGCGGAGCACCTCCTCCTGGCTG
>NZ_RAWB01000338.1 GCF_003612055.1 Corallococcus llansteffanensis | reverse complement strand
GGGCCGCGGATGATGACGCCCGTCTTCCCCAGCGCGAGGTCCCGAAAGAAAGCTCAAGGCTGCTGAACTCTGCTCTCCGTGTCTGCTCAATCACCTGAGGCGCGAGGGCAGCCGAACAGCCATTCTCATTGTCTGGCAGAGTGGATGGGCGCGAGGTTCGCCCGGGCTGGTGCAGACTGAATGAGCCGGTGGTACAGAATCTTGCGCAAGTACTCGCGAGTCCGTACCGCCGCGACCCACGAGTCCTTCCTTGGGTCTCTCTCTCCATGGACGATTTCGCATCGGCATTCATACGAAGCCTTGATTTCGGCATAGAGAGCATCGACCGTTCCGAGGCCGAAACTCGCCAGTTCACGGCTAATCCGCTCCGCACACTTGCGGGTCAGTGAACTCTCTCCTCGTTGAGTGAACAGCCCTTCTAGCGCTACCCAGCAGTCAATCAGCCAGTCCTTGTGGGACTCCCGGGTGTATGACATGAGCCAGCGGCTCAGAGCGATGGCGAGGCTTCTATCCGCTGCGCTGCTAGGGGGCGCTGAAACTCCATCCATCAGGTGCTGGATGCGCGAGACCAGATTCACCAGACGCTCAATATCTCCGGCTTGGAGTGTCATCCCCAGCCCATGAATGGAGCGTTTCGGTCCTTCGAGCTTTCTCCGGCAAACGTACTCATGGATAGAACCTTCCTCAAGCTGCTCGGTGAAAGCGGGGTGGATGGGAACACCGGCCTGCGGTTCATGAATCAGGTTGAGGGCTGCCAGTACGGCGGCCTCAGGCGTGTCAGGGCGATCGGGGCCAAAATTGATGGTTAGAGCCTCAGGGGGCTCTGCGAATTCGATCAGGCTCTGGAGACCGAGGATCTCCATGCGACGTAGGGGCAGGTCACTGAATGAATCGTCTTGGTTGAGCCAGCGATTGCGCTCGAGTGGGGTCAGCGGTCTCAGTCGCAGCTGTGGCGAAAGCTCTATTCCTGGCCCTGTGATGGCGAGCCCGATCAAGGGGGTGAGTCTGAGGCGCCGCTGGCTTCCATGCTCGATGCGACGCTTGATGCGTTGGAACAGCAATCCTGCCAGTTCCAGATCGAACATGAATGGAGCGGGAACGAGCCACAGGTAGTCTCGTACATGTTCACCCACGAAGCCGTACCAGGCTTTCTGGCGCATTCCCTTTAGATCTCCTGGCTCTGCTTTCACCGGAGTGCTGGAGGTAAGGAACGACCATTCAGGTGGCGCTGACATCAGGATTCGGGCGATGTCATCGAGAGAGCGGAGCCCCTCCATGCCATCTCCCCAAAAGGAGCGAAACAGGCCCCGAGTTTCATGGCGCTGGACCTTCACGAGACGCGGAGGAGGGTTCAGCGGATTTGGAATCATGTACTCCTCGGAGAGGGGCTGCCCCGAGCGGAGTCGAAGTGCGATGAGACTCTCGGGAGTGCCTGGTGGAGGGTCGAGCCAGGCCGAACCGGTGGCGAAATATCGCTCGTGAAGGGGAAGTGGCTTGCGGACCGAGAAAAAG
This sequence comes from Corallococcus llansteffanensis, assembly GCF_003612055.1. Lineage (GTDB taxonomy): Bacteria > Myxococcota > Myxococcia > Myxococcales > Myxococcaceae > Corallococcus > Corallococcus llansteffanensis. The sequence goes on along the minus strand of NZ_RAWB01000338.1, from coordinate 9,585 downwards.
ATGCAGACCTCGCGCAGCACATTTCGGAGCGCTGCCTCCAGTTGTACGAGAGGCGGGCCACTTACAGGTTCCAGTGTCCGGCGGGCGAGCGCTTCGAATCCTTGAACCAGGAATGTGTTGAGGGACATGGCTATCTCACGTCGGCCGATGCTACCGGGGTCGATGGCTGGTAAACTGGGCGTGGTTCTCCCACAGTGACCTCTGGAGGTGGTTTTTCGACCATGACGGAGGTCTCCATTCCAAACTGACGCCCCCATTGCAGAAGCCGGAATGCGGATCGAGCATGGCGCATGTCGGAGGCTTCTCCGCAAGAGGGGCAAGGGGGACCGCGACTCGCCCCCCTGTGTCAGGGAAGTTGTGTGATGCCTGGAGGAACTCATGGACCCGTAGGGTGAAAGTCCCGAGGCGGCAACAGGTCGAAGCCGCAGAGCTGGGGGTGGCGCCGGCAGGGGAGACTCCTCCGGTGAAGTCCACCGACAAAGCCCCGTCTCAGCAGGGTGAGCGAGTGCGCGGGCCGGTGTCCGCGTGAGACAATGCCTCGAATGCGGTTCGTCAAGGCAGGTGGGCGAGATTGTCGGAGAAGAGCGCATCCAAAAGCGTCGGAGGACCTTCACCATTGAAGAAGCCCACTCGAAGCCCTGGAAGCGCCACTCCCGCGAAAGCCAAGGGGAAGCGGCGATAGCCGAGCACTTCCTCTATTTGGTGTTCCAGCGCGTTCACTTCCTGCCTGACAGTCGCGGGCGGAGCAAAAGTGAGCTGGGGTGAGGAAAAGTGCTGGAGGTGAAAGGACTCATCGCCTGCGTCCCCACTCTTGGGGTGGCGGGCCGCCGCCATGGGGAATTCAGTGTAGGTGGGATGCCAGACCTGGGTCGTGACATAGACAACGTAGAAAGGCACAAGGACACTGACTGCGGCGGCGATGCGTGTCGCGAGTCGCTCGCCTCCAGGCAACGGCTCTGTGCGGTAGAGAAAACAGCGCATGCACGCAGAGACGTAGGGTTGGGTCCCGTTACCGATGTCTTCACCTGGAAAGGCGCGTTTGAGTCCCTTCATGAGGTTCTTCCAATCGGTCCCATTCAAGGCCTTGTCCCATGCCGCCATGAACCTTGCATGCTCGGGTGTACGCTGGTGGGCTGGCACTGGCTCAGCCAGATCATCCTCCTCCACTGGGAACCCGGTTGGGTAGTACCGCTGCGCGAGCTCAATCAATGACTCTTGCGATTCTTCAGTCATTCGCCACTCCCTTCAGTGGAATGTCGAAATAGATGGGCTCCAAACCTGGGGTCTGGCACTCCGACACACGGGCTCCGGCAATGCGTTCTCTGAGCAGGTGCTCATATTTGTTCTTGAACCGGCGGCACAGGATGGCGATCATCTCTCCTTGCTGAGCCTTGGATAGAACCTCATGCGCCGCCGCGTTGGCCAGATAGGCAACAACCTGTTGGACAACCTCCAGAGGAACTTCTCCCTGCTGGGTGTTGCGGATCGGAACGCCCACCTCGAATTTGCATACATCGGTAGCTCCTGAATCGCCTTCCGTGATGCGCGCATGGATGCAGACGGCTCGCCAGCCATCAGGCTGCATCTCGGTGGCGTCCACCGCGACGACTGTTTTGAAGCGGAAATGTTCCGGTGTAATGCGTCCAATGACCAAGCCACGCCCGTGAGCGCATCCGCTCTGTCCCAGCGCGCCAACCAGCAGGGTTGTGACGAGCACCCACAGGCCTATCCTCCGCGTTGCTTTCCTGGGCGTCATTCCGCTCTCCACTGCCCGGACTTCGTCGTGCCCCATGCTGGCCGACCTCCCTCTACCTTCGCGGGGAACGAACGGGGGACGAGAACCCAAGGGGAACCCATGGCGCCTGGTTTCAGAGGAACTACTGGCGGTAGGGCACGGGAATCGAACTCGCCAGGGACTGCTCTCGCAGCCCCTCACCGGTTTTGAAGCCCCGCCACCCCGATCCGCCAGGTGCCCGGCGGGATTGAGGGTCGGCCAGTTTCCCTCTGGAGCGGGGCGGGTGGACCGTCCATGGAGGTCCACCCGCGTCCGTTCATCTTGGGTACGGCTTGGGTACGAGGGTGGGGACGGGCAGGGGGCAAAGGCCATTGGCTGCACCGGGGCCGGTTACGTCCGTGATCTTCGCGCCGGTGATGCCCGCGCGCTCCAGGGCCTCCTTGATCTCCTCTGACACGATCACGGCCACGGTCCAGCCCCAGGTTCGGAACACGTTGGCGCCTCCCACCTTCGCATGGTCGATGCGCATCCCGGACACCAAGGAGTACGTGCGCACCTTCTCGGGAATCCCGTTCCCGGGAAGCCGGTAACGTATCTCCTCGCACGCAGCGTCGTCGATGCACTCCTCCAGCCGGATGGTGCTGAGGATGAAGTGCTGAGCCGGATGGGAATCGACCTCCACCGGGATGAGCTGCAAGGCGTCGGGCGTCACCTCGGCGAAGGTGGAGGCCACCTGGGCGTGGACGACGGGGATGCCGAAGGCAGCGTGGGAATAGTCGAGCGGTCTGCCGGAGATCTCGATGGGGGGCCTGATGCGCGTGGCACTCACGCTCGCCCCTGTGTCTCAATCTTCATCGGGGGGCTCAGGCTCCTCTTCGGGATCGCCAAAAAAGCTCTCAACGTCTACGGAGAGGCTCTCCACCGTCATGTCCTCGCTACCATTAATGTAGACGGTGGCCGTACCTGGGAAACTGTAAGGAACGTAGTCCTCTCCTCCATCCGGTGAGACTTCCGTCTCGACCGAGAGCTGAGCATGGGCAGTCAGCGTGCTTCCGTCTTCAAAATCGAATTCAAGGTCATCCACGATGACACCTGAAATCCCGAGGTGTGCAGGCAATTGGTCGAACGAGCTAGGGTTCTCATTCATGACTGCGCTTTCGATCTTCCGACTGACAAGCTCCTCAAGATCCAGGTCGTCCGCCAAGAGCTTTACGGAGTCCCGATGAAGCCCTTCTATAAGCGGCAGGATATTGTCCAAACCATACTTAAAGTCACTGATTAGCCTACGAACTGCGGTGAACCGCTGATCCTCCTCTGCACTCTTTGTTGCGATGTGCTCAAGGAGTTCCTCAGCATGATCTGGGGACTCAGCAATAAAGCTAGAGATAAGCGCGGACCACTCCTCGTATGGCAAAATCGTCAGTGCGTCCGCTGTCTCCTCAACTTTCCCAGAACTGAAGAACGCTGTGACCTTGTCCAGTTGATCGCGGTTCAGAGAGGCCGCTGGATAGATGCGCAAACTGGGCGATTTCTTTTCTCTGACCTCATCCAACGCGCGGGTGATTCGCTGACCGATGTCCGTCAGCGCATCGCCATCGAGTCCCTGTGCTTTCAGTTTCTCAAGAAGGATCTCCACTGGTTGTAACGCTTGTACCCGCGCGAAACTCTCGGGAAGAAAGCGCCGGAGCACTTCCTCAAGTTGAGGGCGAAGGAGTAACTCCCGAAGCCGGTGCTCGTCCCAATAGCCGGTGACAATTCCATCACGCTTCTCAGCTGCGATCGCTTCGAGCGTCTTCACCAGTTCGTTGGTGAGCACGGTTGTGGTCACGACGAGAAATCCGTCAGCTTGATGCTTTCGGCACTTGTCCACGATCGAGCCGATGTCGTCCTCGTTTACTCCTCTACCGCTATGTGCAAAATGTTTGCACTGAACGAGCCACGTGCGGCTGTACTCGGCCAGATCGCTTTTCACCCGCTGGATGCAGTGCAGGTCTTTGCCTCCATCCGCACCACGACCGCTCCGGAACGGATCGTATCTGAGTCCTCGGAGTATATGCTCGGTCAGAGCTTCGAGTTCCTCACCCTTTACAGTGTCCTTCAGTTCTTTGAAATCAATGAGCTTGCGGTTCTCGGAAATATTGGCGGGTGCTGACATGCACTAACCTCGGATGAGATCTGTGAATCCGCGCCGGGAATCCGAAGTGGCTACTCCCGGGCACCACGCTCTTGGAGCAAACCGACAGCACGATCCTTGAGCTTGTTAAAAACGGCGAGCAAGTGCGTGTTCTGTGCGCCTTTGAATGCTTGGGGATACTGGAAGAGGAAGAAATTCTGAAAGGGAGCGCCGCGCCACTCGTCCATGTCAAGCTTCTTGGCGAGAATGTGGAGCAAAAGCAGGCCACGTTCTAGTCCGACTTCAAGATGCTCCAACTCAGCCACGTTCATCAACTGGATGGGCCGCGTACCCTCCTGTTGAAGCAAACCACGCTCCTTCATCTCTCGCGTGATGGACATGTGCGCGAGCGGGTGCATCACAAGGGAGTCCAGCGTGATGACGATGGGGAAGAAACGGCGAACCTGCGCAGGATCCGCATTCCCGATGGGGAGCTTGCCATCTTTGAACAGCTTGATAGTAGAATCAATCTGGCTAGCCGAGTCAAAGACGATTTCTTCGAGCTTTTTGTCCAGTCTCTCGCGGTTACCAACACGCGCACCGAGATCCAGGTGCTTCGCCTTGATCTCAAAAAGAACGAGCGCGTCCCCGGAATGCCATACGGCGTCACAGCATGAAGCCTGCTTGCCCTTGATGTTTGGTGGGGTAATCAGTCCGCTGTATGTGCCGCTCGACCGAGATAAGCACCGCGAGAGGATTTCATCGACATACTTCTCGAAGACTGCGCCCAAAAAGACGAAGTAGCGAAGCCGCTCTCTGGATGTCGTTGAGGCTTGATCTAGGAATACATAGTGCATTCCGCTCGTGAGCTTCTTGAGCAAGAAATCCACCGACATGCAAAGATACTTTCCGTCCTCTCTGACCAACGGGAATTCGGCGAACTCCATCACATCGTAGAGCAGCGCCGATTCGTGCGAGAAGCCTCGGTCTGAGATCTTGGCCGCAAGCTCCGGGATGGTATCTGAGAGGAGATCGACGACGTTCTTTACCTCTGAGCTTGTGAATGAAAGCCCTGCATTCGCTGCCTCGGCATCGGTGTGGACGGGGAAGTAACTTTCAATACTGAAAGGCATCCAGGCATCTTGTGCAGGTCGTGCGTCAAATTCTCCGTAAACCGAGAAAAGCATAAGCCATAGCAGGTCGGGGGGCAGACCTGTGATGCGCGTCAACTGCTCGGGCAGGTTTACGTAGGAGGAGTGATCCCGAAGATCTGCACGATCCGTCATGAACAATTCAAAGCTACGAGCAAGGCCGTTTACTGGCACGTCCGTGCGAGTAAACAGAAAGCTTGCAGTCATGGATGCGGCAATGCTTTCCATCCCTTGTGGGATCTGCACGAGGTCGGTGACCATCAATAGTGCTTCGGCGAGTGGGCGCAATGATGATGTGGCGGGCGCTGTAACCGATCCAGACTGGTAGGCCAGAACGAGCTTGGCCGTTATTAGTACCTGGGGTGAGTAGAACAACGAGGGCATCTTTTTGACTCTGGCATTGACCGGTGTCGATGCGAACCTTGCCAAGCGCTCCACGATATCTTGCCCATCGGGCTTGAAGAGATCATGGCACAGCCCCAATTGTCCTTCTTTGTGGGGATGCTTCTCTAGCACAGTATTTATATGGCCCAGGTGCAGCAGTGCTTGGGCAATGGGGTACTGGCGGATACGCGCAAAAAAATCATCCCACGTGGGTTTCTGGCCAAAAAGGTCCGACCAGCCGGGCGTGAGACTGGCGTACTGACTGGTCCATTCGATCGCAGAGTGAAGAGCGTTTGGATCTTGAGATCTTGGCACAGGCTCGTCTCCGTGAATTGGTGGGCAGGCAGTAGGGGTAAGAGGGTATGTTGAGGAGGACGACTGCGGGAATACCCCTCGCTCCACATGGACGGATCAAGACCGACTAGGGGAACATTATTCCAGAAAGGGTGATCGTGCGCAGCCCGTCCAGTTCCCACAGCTTGAGGGTGAACGTGCCCTGGGCTTCGTCCGGAGTTGCTTCCGTCTCCACTATGACGCGACGAAACTGATCATTAGTCACGGGCGCGTCCTGCCATACCGGCAGCATGCTCAGCGTCTCGCCCGTCTTGCTCACCAGCGATGCCCCGTACGCCATCCATGGCTGCGTGGAATTCGTTGGTGCCAAGTCCACTACTACGGCTATGCGACTGGCAGCGCGGTAGCTCCAGGCGCGAAGGGCCCTGATCGTGTCTCCTGTCCGTTGGCGAACCTCCCTGTTGAAGTCGAGTCGCTTGACCGGGACGCCCGACTCGCCAATTACGCGGGTCGCCAGGAGGCCCGCGAGGCCGCCAGGCCCTTCGTGTTCTGCGCGCAGGCGATCGTTCTCTTCGTGGCACCGTTGGGCCTCCGCTCGGGCCTCTTTCGATTCCTGCTGGTAGGACTCTACCGTGCGCTGGCTGCGCCAGACCTCGACCAGCCGCTCCGCTTGGGCGGGGTGGACGACGAGGATGAAGGCCATATTTACAGGTGCCGCGCCGTCCTGAAATCGCACCGTCAGCCGCAGGCGCTCGCCGGGCAAGACTTGCTCCGAGGGCACCAGTCTGAGGGTGCTCCGCCCAATGTCCACGAGCGAGAAGCGCTCGGCGCTTTCGACCGCGACTTTCTCCTGAAGGATGGCGGAGTTGAACTCGAACGTGGTGGAAACCCCCGGGCTGATCTGCACCTCCGGCGTCGTCATTGCCTCGAAGTTCTCGGCCGAGAACTCGATCCGGTGCACCCCGAGGCCCGTGGCGATTGGACGCGGTTGTGCGGCAGCGGCTCCGGCGGAGAGCGCGAGCACCAGGAGAACAGCGATGGGCGACACGGGCATGCGCGGAGACCTTGAAAGAGAAGATCGGGACCCCGGTATTGATACCTGGTTGAGCCCCGTGCTGCTCCTGCTCGGGTTCACTCGAAGCGACGGACGGCCTTCACGTCAAAGTAGGGGTAAACGCTGGCGGTATCGGCGCCGCCATTGGGTTCCTTTCTGAGCCCAACGATTGCGTCCTCGATGATCTGAATGCATACGGGGACGCGATCACCCTTGGGCGTGCGCGCCTCTGTGAGTCGGCCGTAGACGCGCTCATCTCCGACGATGAGCCGCCCGGAAAGCATGGTCCGGGGCGGCAGGTCTCCCAAAGATCTCCCCAGGAGAACCATTGTCGGGCCCGCGCGCACCGTGACGTTCCTGCTGACCCCTTCCTCCAGGGTTGCGAAGAGCGTGGCTGCGGCCTCCGTGTTGTCGTCAATTCGGAGCTTTCTCATGGCCTCCGCAGCACCTCGTGGGCACTCCTCGGGTGGGGGCGTCGGGCGCAGCTGGGGGCCAGGGCAGGCCATCGTCAGGCAGGCCGCGATCCCCAGGCCGAGCGCCTTGCCAGGGGGCACGCCGGTGTTCTTCTTCATCTTCACAGAAGCCTTCTCCTCGGAGAGCGTCGCGGAAAGGGCGACGGCCGCAAGGGTGGGCGCGCCATCGAGCGCGGCTGCGGCTTGCTGAGCTTCCGGTGCCATCCAGGGCGCCGCCACTTCCTGGCCGGGGGCCCAGAGCGCAAGCGCGAGTGTGGGGGCGATTGGCGGTGACAACGAGGCCGCGCTGGAATGAGGTTCCTGGGCGTGATGTGCGACCGGAGCAGCGGATGGCATCAGGTTGCGCGTGAGCACGAGCACGCTCAGGACCACCAGCAGCCCCATCCCTGTCGCCACACGCAGGGCATTGAAGTGACGGGCTTGTGCCGGAGGCGGCACAGTCGTGGGGCCGGGGCGAGCATGAATTGGGAGCGGCAGTTCGGCCTGGATGGCCACCGCGTTTGAGTCCGGATCGTGCGCGCCCTCGCCGTTTGGCGGACGCGGCCCCCGACGAGGCCGGGCCTTGCGCTTCTTCAGCCACTGCACCAGCTCGTCTTCGACCGCGTGCGGCACCGCCGCGAGTGTGGTGGCGGTGTCCGGGCCATAGGCGTCGCAGAGCTTCACGTCCCAGGACTCGTCCACCTGGGCCAGCAGGGCCTCCAGCTCCGCGCACAGCGCGTCGGCGTCCGGGGGGCGCTCCTCGGGCTCCTTGGCCAGCAGGCGCATGCACACGATACTCAGGGCCTCGGGCACGCGCGGGTTGAGCACATGGGGCGGCTTGGGCGCACGGTTGAGCACGGCCTCGACCCCTGCGGCCTCGTCCGGGAGGAAGGGCTGCCTGCCCGTCAGGAGCCCATAGAGAACGACGCCCAGCGAGTACAGGTCATCCGAGGGGCCGGGCTGGTAGGAGCGGCCGCGCTCGTCCCCGTGCTCCTGCTGGAAGCGCCATGCCTCGGGCGCGCGGTACTCCGGCGTGCCCGGTGGCAGCACTCCGCCGGTGATGCTGGGGGCGCTCTCGTACCCGCCCGCGCCGAAGTCCACCACCACTGCCTCGCCGTCCGAGGCGCGCTCAATGACGTTGCTCTCCTTCAGGTCTCGATGCACCACCTTCGCCCGGTGCGCGGCACCCAGCCCGCGCGCCACGCCGCGCACCTTGAGCACGACTTCTCGGGCCGAGGGGTTCTCCTCCCTGGCCCACACGTCCAACCGGCGCCCCTCCACGTAGTCCATGACGATGAAGAAGTATTGAGGCGCCTCGTCCGGCCACTGTCCGTGCCCACGGATGCGTACCAGATTGGAGTGTTTGAGCCGCAGGAGGATGGCCACTTCGCGCTCGGCCCACTCGGCCAGCCCCCAGAATGGGATGAGCTTGAGCGCGTAGCGCCGCCCTCCACGCCGGGCGCGGTACACGGCACCGAAGCCCCCGGCTCCCAGCTTCTCCTCCACGAGGTACCCGCCGATGTCTGTGCCCGGGGGGACGACGGGATGCAGACGCGGGCTCAAGTGTCCTCTCCTTCGGCGGGGCGTGTGGGGTCGGCGTTCCTGGACATGCTCTCAACCGGTAGCGGATCTCGTACGAGTTCCCCCCGCGAAGTGGCGCGGGAGAAGGGTAAACCTTGAGCGGATACTATCGTTGAACCTAGTGAGCTATATGCTCGGAGTGCCGCCGACGCGGCATTCTCCTCTTTCTCCCAGGTCTCCTCATGTACGCGAAGCTCTCCCAGCAGATCGGAACCAATGTCCGCGCCGCCCGGCATCGGGCAGGCCTCTCGCAGGCCCAGGTGGCCGAGGCCATCCACGTGCCGACGCTGGTGTTCAGCCGCCTGGAGCGCGGCCGGTTGCTGCCCAGCCTCCCTACGCTGGTGGGCCTGTGCGGTGCCCTCCGTGTCCCCGTGGACTTCATCCTGGGCGGCCTGGCGCTGGAGGTTCCCGCCCCCGATGGGTTCGGCCAATAGGGGCGCCGCGCGACGGGGCCCTGCTCGTGCATCGACATGGCCGCCGAGATGCGGCAGGAAGGGGCGTCCCCGAGGTTCGGGCCTTCCTGCTCGCGCCAAACCTTGTTCTCGGTGTCCTGGTACCCCGACGCATGAATGAAGAGCTGGCGACCCGTATTGGAAGTGCCGCTCGTGAGGCCCGGACGCAGCTCGGGCTCACGCAGGCGGAGGTGGCCGAGAAGCTGGGCCTTGCGCACATGGTCTACAGCCGCCTGGAGCGCGGGAAGATGCTGCCCAGCGTCCAGACGTTGCTGCGGATGTGCTCGGTGCTGCGCATTTCCTCGGACGAGCTGCTGGGGATCGCGGACGCGGAGGAGGGGCCGAAGTCGGGTAAGGGGGAGCGAGGGC
>NZ_RAWB01000337.1 GCF_003612055.1 Corallococcus llansteffanensis | reverse complement strand
CCCCCGGCCCCCGCCGCGCCGTCCGGGCCGCGTCCCAACGCCGCGCGCGAGGAGCGCGTGCGCATGACGCCCCTGCGCAAGCGCGTCGCGGAGCGGCTGCTCCAGGCGCAGTCCAACGCCGCCCTGCTCACCACCTTCAACGAGGTGGACATGGGCGAGGTGATGGCGCTTCGCAAGAAGTACAACGACAAGTTCCAGGCGAAGCACGGGGTGAAGCTCGGGTTCATGAGCTTCTTCATCCGCGCGTCGGTGGAGGCCCTCAAGGCGTTCCCGCAGATCAACGCGGAGATCGACGGCGAGGACGTCATCTTCAAGCACTACTACGACATCGGCGTGGCCGTGAGCGGCAGCCGCGGTCTCGTGGTGCCGGTGGTGCGCGACGCGGACAAGCTGTCGCTCGCGGACCTGGAGAAGACGGTGGGTGACTACGGCGGCCGCGCGCGCAACGACAAGCTGACCTTGTCGGAGCTGCAGGGCGGCACCTTCACCATCACCAACGGCGGCATCTTCGGCTCCATGCTGTCCACGCCCATCCTGAACCCGCCGCAGACGGGCATCCTGGGCATGCACAACATCGTGGAGCGCCCCGTGGCCCGCGACGGCCAGGTCGTCATCCGGCCCATCATGTACGTCGCCCTCACGTACGACCACCGCCTGGTGGACGGCCGGGAAGCAGTGCAGTTCCTGGTGCGCGTGAAGGAGTGCATCGAGGACCCGGAGCGCCTGCTGCTCGACATCTGACCCACTCCTCCGCACATCCTCGCGAGAGGTGGGAAGACGGGCATTCCCCGTGGGCCGGCTGGACTTCCAGTCGGCCCTTTCACTACAAATAGGTCCGTCTCCCCGGTCGTCGGGCAGAACGGGCGGCCTCCCCCACGGCTGCCCTGCAAACGCAAGGAAGCGCAATGGCAACTGGCACCGTGAAGTGGTTCAACGACGCGAAGGGCTTCGGCTTCATCACCCAGGACGGCGGCGGCGAGGACGTGTTCTGCCACCACACCGCCATCAACATGGATGGGTTCCGCACGCTGGCCGAAGGCCAGAAGGTGGAGTTCGAGGTCACCAAGGGCCCCAAGGGCCTGCAGGCGCAGAACGTCCGCGCGGCGTGAAGTGACGCGTCGTCCTCAGCCATTCCTCACGGACTGGTTGAAATGAAGAGGCCCGGTACCCCACGGTAGGGGATCCGGGCCTCTGCCTTTTTGGGGCGCTGTCTGGCGTTGCGCGCGCTACTTCAGGTTCTGCTGGAAGTGGTCAATCACGCGCTCGTACTGGCGCTCGGTGACGAGCGGATCCGGCACCATGTGCGTGAGGCCACTCAAAGGCAGCAGCTGGTGCGGCTTGCCGGCGCGGAAGAGCGCGTCCGACAGCTTCAGCGTGTGGAAGAAGTAGACGTTGTCGTCCGCGGTGCCGTGCAGGAGCAGCAGCGCGCCGATGGGGCTGTCCTTCTTCGCGTACGTCAGCAGGCTGCTGACCTCGTAGGACTGGGGCGTCTCCTCGGGCAGGCCCAGGTAGCGCTCGGTGTAGTGCGTGTCGTAGTCGCGCCAGTCCACCACCGGGGCGCCCGACACGGCGGCCTTGAAGAAGTCCGGGCGCTTCAGCGCGGCCAGCGCGGCCATGTATCCACCGAAGCTCCAGCCCGTGATGCCCACGCGCTTCAGATCCAGCTCCGGCACCTCCTTCGCCAGCGCCTGCACTGCTTCAATCTGATCATCGAGGGTGATGGTGGCGAAGTCGTGCTTCACCACGCGGTTCCACTCGGCGGTGCGCAGCGGCGTGCCGCGGCCATCCACCTTCACCACGAGGAAGCCCTTGTCGGCCATCCACTGGCTGAGCAGGTGCGCGGCCATGGACTGGTGCACCACGGTGGTGGTGGGGCCGGCATACACCTCCACGATGACGGGCAGCTTGGTGCCGGGCTTGAAGTCGCGCGGCTTCACCAGCGAGGTCCAGAACTTCTTCGGGCCCACCTGGCGCACCTCGAAGTTCGGGGTGAAGCCGGGCTCCTGTGCCACCTCCGGCAGCTCGCCCAGCTTCGTGCCGTCGCCCTTGAAGATCAGGGTGCGCGGCATGCTCTTGGGGCCCTGGGTGCTCAGCACCACGAGGCCGCCGTTCTTCGACACCATGCCCACTTCCACGCCCGGGCCGGTGCTGCCCGTGGCCACCTCCTCCGGAGCGCCGCCGACCTTCACGCGCCACAGGTGGCTCTCGGTGGGGTTCGGGTCGCCGGAGAAGAACAGCGTCTTGTCCGACTGCACGAAGCGCGCGAGGTTCCGGAAGCCCGCGGACGGCTTCACCACGGAGCGGTCCAGTTCGCCCGTGGCCTTGCGCAGCTCCACCTCCGGGCCGTCGTTGCGCTCGGTGTACCAGAGGAAGCCGGAGCCATCCTCCAGCCACAGGGGGAAGTCCTGGTTCAGCTCCACCCACGCCTTGTCCTGCTCGGTGAGCAGCACGCGCGTCTTGCCCGTGGCGGGATCCACCGCGAGCACCTGCATCTCCGTCTGGAGCCGGTTCTGCACCACCAGCGTCAGCGGCCCGCCCTTGTCCCACTTCACCGTGGCCAGGTACGGGTACTTCTGCGCGTCCCACTGCGCCCACACCGTCTTGCCACCGGACACCGGCGTCACGCCCAGGCGCACCTTGGCGTTGGCCTTGCCGGGGCGCGGGTACGGGAACACCTCGCCACCCTTCTCCGGGTGCATCACGTCCACGATGGTGAGCTTCTCCACCTCGGACGTGTCGGACTCCGTGTACGCGATGGACTTCCCATCCGGGCTCCACCAGTAGCCGTTGAAGCGGCTCATCTCCTCCTGCGCGACGAACTCCGCCAGGCCGTGCGTCTTCTGGGCGGTGCCGCCCTGCGTGACGCGCTTCTCCTGGTTGGACGCCAGGTCCACCCGGTACACGTCGTGCTCACGGACGTAGGCCACCTGCTTGCCGTCCGGGGACAGGCGCGGGTCGATGACGCCGGGGCCCGTCTTCACCTCGGTGGACTTGCCGGTGGCGCGGTCCACCACGTAGAGGCGCCCGGAGAGGGGCACCAGCAGGCGGGTGCCGTCCTCGGAGAGGCCGTAGGAGGTGAAGCCCCGGGCGCTCACGCGCATGCGCTCGCGGCGGGCCTTCTCCTCGGGAGACAGCGTCTCCTCGGCACCCTTGAGCAGGGCCTCCGGGGTGAGCAGCTCGCGGGCCTGGCCGTTGGCCACGTCGAACGCGTAGAGCATCTGCACGTTGGAGGTGGGCGAGGTGCGCAGGAAGAGCACGGACTGCTCATCCGGGGTGATGCGCACGCCCACGGGACGCCCGCTCTGGAAGCGGCGCGTCTCCGCGTACTGGCGAAGGAAGGTGTCCGGCTGCTTTTGCGATGGGGCCATGGCGGGGGGCTTGCGCTCCTGGGCGAAGGCGGGGGCGCTCATGAGCAGGAGCGCGGCGGTGAGGGCTTGACGCATGCGTAGTTGAATCCCCGCGCGGGGCGGGGCTCCTTTCGCGGGAAGATGCGGGCCAGCCTACACTCCAGCCGACCAGCGGCCCCCTCAACGTCCGGCCCCCGAGAGGATTCCCACCCGCCTGCGGCCGGAAGATGACAACGCTCCGCGGCACACACCTCCGGGACCGGCCCCTGCGGACTCCTGGGGCCTGGGCGACTACTTCAGGTATTGCTGGAAGTGCGCCATCACGCGCTCGTTCTCGCGCTGCATGGCGAGCGGCTCCATCACCATGTGCGTGAAGCCACTCAACGGCAGCAGTTGGTGCGGCTTGCCGGCGCGGAAGAGCGCGTCCGACAGCTTCAGCGCGTGGAAGAAGTAGACGTTGTCGTCCGCGGTGCCGTGCAGCATCAGGAGCGCGCCGATGGGGCCTTCCTTCTTCGCGTACGTCAGCAGGCTGCTGACCTCGTAGGCCTGGGGCGTCTCCTCCGGCAGGCCCAGGCAACGCTCGGTGGCGTGCGTGTCGTAGTCGCGCCAATCCGCGACCAGGGCACCGGCCACGGCGGCCTTGAAGAAGTCCGGGCGCTTCATCACGGCCAGCGCGGCCATGTACCCGCCGAAGCTCCAGCCCGTGATGCCCACGCGCTGCAGGTCCAGCTCCGGCACCTCCTTCGCCAACGCCTGCACGGCCTCAATCTGATCATCCAACGTGATGGTGGCGAAGTCGTGCTTCACCGCGCGGTTCCACTCGGCGGTGCGCAGCGGCGTGCCCCGGCCGTCCACCTTGACGACGAGGAAGCCCTGATCCGCCATCCACTGGTTGAGCAGGTGCGCGGCCATGGACTGGTAGACCACGGTGGTGATGGGGCCCGCGTAGATGTCCACGATGACGGGCAGCTTCGTGCCCGGCTTGAAGTCACGGGGCTTCACCAGCGAGGTCCAGAACTTCTTCGCGCCCACCTGGCGCACCTCGAAGTTCGGCGTGAAGCCGGGCTCCTGCGCCACCTCCGGCAGCTCGCCCAGCTTCGTGCCGTCACCCTTCAGCACGAACGTGCGCGGCATGCTCTTGGGGCCCTGGGAGTTGAGGACCACGAGGCCACCGGTATTGGACACCATGCCCATCTCGATGCCCGGGCCGGTGCTGCCCGTGGCCACGCGCTCCGGAGCGCCGCCGGCCTTCACGCGCCACAGGTGGCTCTCGGTGGGGTTCGGATCGCCGGAGAAGAAGAGCGTCTTGTCCGACTGCACGAAGCGCGCGAGGCCCCGGAAACCCGCGCCCGGCTTCACCACGGAGCGGTCGAGTTCGCCCGTGGCCTTGCGCAGCTCCACCTCGGCAGCGCCATTGCGCTCGGTGTACCAGAGGAAGCCGGAGCCATCCTCCAGCCACAGCGGGAACTGCTGCTGCAGATTGATCCACGCCTTGTCCTGCTCGGTGAGCAGCACGCGCGTCTTGCCGGTGGCGGGGTCCACCGCGAGCACCTGCTCCTCCGTCTGGAGCCGGTTCTGCACCACCAGCGTCAGCGGTCCGCCCTTGTCCCACTTCACCGTGGCCAGGTACGGGTACTTCTGCGCGTCCCACTGCGCCCACACCGTCTTGCCGCCGGACACAGGCGTCACGCCCAGACGCACCTTCGCATTGGCCTTGCCGGGGCGCGGGTACGGGACCGACTGGGCGCCCTGCTCCGGGTGCATCATGTCCGCCAGCGTGAGCTTCTCGACCCCGGACGTGTCCGACTCCGTGTAGGCGATGGACCTCGCGTCCGGGCTCCACCAGTAGCCGTTGAAGCGGTTCATCTCCTCCTGCGCGACGAACTCCGCCAGGCCGTGCGTCTTCTCCGCGGTGCCCCCTTGCGTGACGCGCTTCTCCTGGTTGGCCGCGAGGTCCATCCGGTACACGTCGTGCTCGCGCACGTAGGCCACCTGCTTGCCGTCAGGAGACAGGCGCGGGTCGATGACACCGGGCCCGGTCTTCAGCTCGGTGGTCTTCCCGGTGGCGCGGTCCACCACGTAGAGGCGCCCGGAGAGGGGTACCAGCAGGCGGGTGCCATCCTCGGAGAGGCCAAAGGATGTGAAGCCGCTGACGCTCACGCGCATGCGCTCGCGGCGGGCCTTCTCCTCGGGCGAGAGCGTCTCCTCGGCGCCCTTGAGGAGGACTTCCGGCGTGAGCAGCTCGCGCGTCTGGCCGTTGGCCACGTCGAACGCGTAGAGCATCTGCACGTTGGACGTGGGCGAGGTGCGCAGGAAGAGGACGGACTGATCATCAGGCGTGATGCGCACTCCTGCGGGACGTCCATTCATGAAGCGGCGTGTCTCCGCGTACTGGCGCAGGAACGCGGTGTCTGGCGGCTTCCGCGCGGACGCTGCGACGGGCGGCGGAGGCTGCTGGGCGAGGCCGGGCGCCCCCGCGAAGAGGAGCACTGCGGCGAGAACCTGGGGGATGCGTCGCTGAAAACCCACGGGACGGACTCCTTTCGCGGAAAGCTGCGGGCACGCCTACAATCCGGCCCCCGCGGTTCTTCCAAACGGCGGACGCACCCAAGGATTGCCCTCCGACATGCCTCCGGCAGATGAAGATTCATTAAGACACCTGCGCCTCGCGGGCGTGGTGCGCCTGGGGCTGGGAGGAGGCCGAGGCCCCACCGACGCCTACGTGTTCGACCCGCACCGGCTCGCGCTGCCCGCGTGGGCGTGTGCCCTGGGAGAGTCGGGCCCCCCTGCCCTGCTGGTGACGTTGGACCGGCACCTGGACGTGGTGGTGCCGGAGCGGCCCGCGGACATGCCGGACCGCTCCGCCGGCCTTCGCGCGCTGGACGAGCACGCACGGTGGCACCTGAACGTGCGCAACTACGACCACATCCTCGCGGCGATGGAGGCGAACCTCGTGGGCGACGCGCTCCTCATCGCGCGCACGCGGCCCCGGGGCTCCTTCGCGGGAGACACCTACGTGGACACGCGGGGGCGTTCCCACCGGCTGGTCTCCGTGACGACGGTGGACCGCGCGGCGGAGGCGTACCGCAACCCCGGCCCCACCGACGCGGTGCGCGACGTGCTCGAGGCCGCGTCGAGCGTGCTGCTGGACGTGGACCTGGACTGCTTCACCAGCTTGAGCGACGCGGATCCCACCACGGTGCTGCCGTGGCCGAAGGCCATCATCCGCGAGTTCCTCCTGCCCCCCGACTCGGAGCCCTTCTGGGACGCGGTGCTGGGCAAGGCGGTGGCGCTGACCTTCGCGCGCGAGCCCCACCACTGCGGCGGGCTGCTGCCCTCCGGCGAGCTGTTCCGCGACGCGGCGGAGGTGCTCTTCCGGGAGCTGCTGCGCGTCGAGCCGCCCTGAGCGACGGGCGGGGCCTCAGGGTGAGTCGAGGAACGAGGGCCGGTAGTCCGTCACCTGCCCGCTGCTGAGCGACAGGCGACTGCCCACGGGAGGCCGGTCGCCGTTGAGCACGTAGCCGAAGTCGATGCGGAACGGGAACACGTTGAACTGGGGGAACAGCAGCCGCAGCCCCACGCCCACGGTGCTCACCATCTCCGGCCGCTTGTTGAACGCGCTGCCCGAGTCGAAGAAGAACACGCCGCCCAGGTGCACCGTGCGCACGACGAGCGGCGCGGTGCGGTACTCCAGGTTCACCAGCAAGAGCCGCTTGCCGGAGTAGGCGTCCACCGCCGAGCCGCGCAGGCCGTTGCTGCCGCCCAGCAGGCTCACGCGGTCGGACAGGTCGTCGATGTTCACGTCCAGCAGGCCCCGCGCCACGAAGCGCCCACCGAGCACGCGCGGCGACACCTGCACCAGCTCCGCGGCCCACCGCCGGTTGGTCCACCCCTCCTGGGCGCCGCTGAACTGCTGGCGGATGGACGCGGCGGCGGACGCGGTGGTGAGCGCGTCGCCCCAGTGCACGCGGTAGCGCGCGGACAGGCCCCCTTCCGCGAAGTGCGCCGCGGACGGGAACACCGGCGGCGCGTAGCGCAGCGTGGCCAGCACCGAGTGCCCGAGCTGGAAGTCCTCCGACAGCGTGTACGAGTCCACGTTGCGGAGCACGGCGTAGCGGGCCTCGAAGGCGCTCAAGGAGAAGTTCGCGTACCCCGCGTCCTCCGCGCGCGGCAGGTAGTTGCGCCGGAACCAGTCCGCCTGCGCGTCGCTGAGCTGCGAAGCCACCGGCGGGGCGTAGGCGTAGTGGTAGGCCCCCGCGCCCAGCCCCACGTTCCACTTGTAGCGCTGGCCGTACGAGCGCGTGTACGTGCTGGCCGCGGCCACCTCGCGCGTGTTGTAGACGTACGGCACCGGGTCGCCGTCCGGGTACGGCAACTGCCAGATGTCCGCGCCCCGGTACTGGCGCGCCGTCTCCACGTTCCACGCGACGGACGTGCTCAAGCTCCAGGGCGTGGACAGCGAGTACAGCGGCCGGCTGACGGAGAGGCTCCCGCGCGAGCCTTCCGCGCGGCCCGTGTCGCGGTTGATCAACACGGCCGCGGACTCCGTCAGCGACCAGCGGCTGCCCAGCACGCGCTTGTCGGTGTAGCTCTGCCCCAGGCTGAAGGTGTCCAGGCGGAGGATGAAGTCCACCGCCACCTTCTTGCCGCGCCCCAGGAAGTTCTGCTCCGTGCCCTGCAAGCGCAGGTAGAGCAGGAGCGAGCCGACGGCGGAGAACTCGTTGTTGAGCCGCAGCGACCACAGGTCCTTCGTCACCAGCAGCAGCGCGACCTTGTCCGGCGCGCTCCCCCGCACCGGCACCGCGCGCACCACGGAGAAGAGGCCCAGCTTGCGCAGGTTGCGCACCGACTCCGCGACGAGCGCCGCGGAGTACGGCTGCCCCGGCGTCAGCAGCACCTCCTGGCGCACCACCTGGTCGCGGGTGCGGACGTGGAAGATGTTGAGAAGCGAGGGGTACGGGTCCATCGGCGCCACCACCTCCTCGGCGGCGACGAGCACCTCCTCCAGCACCTTGCCCTCGGGGGCGGGCTCCACCTGGCGCTCGACCTCGCCCAGGCCCCAGGTGATGAGCGCGTCCTCGTAGTTCGCGCGCGTCTCCTCCGTCGGGGGAGCGGGTGCGGCCGTGCCCTCCGGGCCCACGGGGACCTGCTCCGCGCGCGGCGGAGGGGGCACCTCCGTGTTCGACACGCCGGACGGTTCTCCCTCCGGGGTCCGCACCGGCGCCTCGGGCGACGCCGTCTCCTGGGGCCTGCCCTGACCTTCTTGCTGGGGCGGCTCCACGGGCGGCGCGGACGCTCCCCCCGCCGCGGCGAGCACGGTCAACACCAGGACGGGCAGCGAAAGCGGCACGCGCGCATCCTGTCATGCGCCGGGCCTGCCGCCAGCCTCCTCACTCCAGCGCGGTGCGAAGGTCCCCCGGCCGGGCCATGGGCAGCTTCTCCCCCCGGGCGATGGCCGCCACGATGCGCGCCAGCTGATCCACGCCGTCCGTCAGCGCCGCCGGCCCCGGCTGGAGGATGTAGCTGCTCCTCACCTCGTAGAGCTGGTCGTCCACCACCGCGCGCACCCGCTCCCAGCCGGGCCGGGACGCAATCTTCTCGCGCTTCGCCTTGCGCCCGCACCAGCTCGCGATGACGCCCTCCGGGTCGCGGCGCGCGACCTCCGCGGGCTCGAAGATGCGGCCCTTGGCCCCCTGCGACGCGCGCGACTCCTGGCACACGTCCTCGCCCCCCACCACCTCCACCAATTCCGAACACCAGCGGATGCCGGAGATGAGCGGCTCGTGCCACTCCTCGAAGAAGATGCGCGGCCGCCGGGGCAGCGACTGCGCCGCGTCCGAGTGCCGCTCCAGGTTCTTCTCCAGCTCCGCCGCCAGCGCCTCCGCCGCCTCCGCGCGCCCCACCAGCGCGCCCGTCAGCCGCACCGTCTGGAGGATCTCCGCGAGCGAGCGCTGGTTGAACAGGTACACGGGCACGCCGCGCTTGCACAGCTCCCGTCCAATGTCCGCCTGCAGGTCGGAGAAGCCCAGCACCAGATCCGGCTTCAGCTCCAATATCCGCTCGAAGTTCGCGTCCAGGAACGAGCTGACGCGCGGCTTCTTGCGCGCCTCCGGCGGACGCACCGTGAAGCCCGACACCCCGACGACCAGCTCCCCCGCCCCGATGCGGTAGAGCACCTCCGTCGTCTCCTCCGTCATGCACACCACCCGCCGCGGGTAGCGCGGCGCCGACGACAACAGCGAGGACAGATGGGCGTTCATGGCGCGGACCCTAACGCGCCCGCCCCACCTCTTCCTGGGATGACGCATCGCACAAGCCCTGCCCCACTGTGCGGCAGCGGACGCTGTTTTTCCTGATTTGCCATCCGCTCCGGGACGCGGCAACACGGGAAGTGCGGGAGTGCAGGCGCGCGGCAGGGCCGGAAACTCGGGCCGCTGTCGCGTCGCGATACGGCGGGTCGTCTCTTGGGCGGTTTTCCAAGGCGGTGCTAGCATCCCCGCGCATTCGTACCGACGGCGCCGTCCTTCTCGTTGCCTGGGGGAACACATGATCGAAAGCGACGCCCCCCGAAAGGGCGCGCCCACCGACGTGGCGGATCCTCTCCTCGGGAGGGTCCTCAACGAACGCTTCCGCATCCTGGAGACGCTCGGTGCCGGAGGCATGGGCCGTGTCTACAAGGCCATGCAGGCCCCGTTGGACCGCCTGGTGGCGCTCAAGGTCTTGAACCCGCAGTACAGCGGCGAGGGCAAGGACCCCGGCTTCCAGAAGCGCTTCTTCCTGGAGGCCAGCGTCACCGCGAAGCTGCGCCACCCGAACACCGTCACCGTCATCGACTACGGGAAGACGGAAGACGGCATCTACTACATCGCCATGGAGTACCTGGAGGGGCTCACGCTGTCGCAGCTCCTCACGCAGGAAGGCTCGCTGCCGTGGGACCGCGCGCTGAGCATCGCGCAGCAGATCGCCCGCTCGCTGCGCGAGGCGCACAAGGTCGGCCTCATCCACCGCGACCTGAAGCCCGCCAACGTCATGGTCCTCAACCAGGAGACCGACCACGACGTGGTGAAGGTGCTCGACTTCGGCCTGGTGAAGTCCTTCCTCGGCGACGCCAGCATGAAGGAGGACACCACGCTCACGCAGGCGGGCGTCATCCTCGGGTCGCCGCAGTACATGGCGCCGGAGCAGGCGCGCAACGTCGCGGATCCGCGCAGCGACGTGTACAGCCTGGGCGTGGTGCTCTATCAGGTCCTGATGGGCCGGCCGCCCTTCCAGGCGGCGCAGAGCATCGACGTCATCGTCAAGCACATCAACGACCCGCCGCCCTCCTTCCACACCGTGTGGCCCGACCACGGCATCCCCGCGGAGGTGGAGACGCTGGTGATGAAGTGCCTCTCCAAGCGCCCGGTGGACCGCTACCAGTCCATGGACGCGGTGCTTCAGGGCATGCGCGCCGCGGCCTCCGCGTCCGGCGTCAGCGGCGTCTTCTCCAGCCCCCGCACCGGCCTCAACGCTGTGGGCTCCGGCCCCATCAGCGGCCCCCACAGCGGTCCGCACACGGGTCCCCACGCGCTGGGCTCCGGCCCCAACACCGTGGCGCTGGACATCTCCGTGGACGACCAGGAGGCCGCGCCGGAGAAGAAGTCCGGCAAGGGCCTGGGCATCGCCCTGTTCGGCGGCTCCGTGCTGCTGGGCATCGCCGCGGCCGTCATCTTCGTGCTGCGCGGCACCCAGCCGCCCCCGCCAGCGCCGCCCCAGCCC
>NZ_RAWB01000336.1 GCF_003612055.1 Corallococcus llansteffanensis | reverse complement strand
GTCGGGAAGGGAATGCCTTCCGCGCCGCGCACCTTCGTGGGCAGGGCGGAGGATACCGTCACCTCCCCCTCCCGATCCTGGTCGCTGGGGCGCTCCTTGGAGGCCGGCACGCTCGTCTGGTGGGGGCGCTTCTTCACCGAGGCGAAGATGGGCCGGCAGGCATCCACGAAGCGGCGCACCTCGTCCAGGGGCAGCGCGGGCGAGTAGTTGTCGTTCACGCCCGTCATCGGCTCGGCCATGCACATGGCGTTGAGGATGGCCTCCTCGGTGGCCTCCATCACGGCCTCGTAGAGGGGGTCCAGACGCTGATCCAGGAGGATCTTCATCTTGTAGACCATCTTCTGCGTGCGCCGGGGGATGATGTTCGCGGTGGAGAAGCCCACGACGATCTCCCCGGAGCCGTGCGCCGCGTAGCTGCCCACGCGCCCGATGCCCAGGCCCACGCGCTTGCACAGGCGGTTGATCTGATGGCTCAGGAGGGGCGCGTCGGTGGCGACCACCGCGATGATGGAGCCGTAGGACTTGCCGCGGTGGGGGGTGTTCTTGAACTTCTCCACCAGCACCTCGCCCACCGGCAGGCCGCCCACGCGCAGGTTGTGCATCTTCCCGAAGTTGGACATGACGAGCACGCCCAGCGTGTAGCCGCCCAGCGCCTCCGGCAGCTTGCGCGACGACGTGCCGATGCCGCCCTTGAAGTCGCACGTCACCATGCCGGTGCCGCCGCCGACGTTGCCCTCGCGCACCGGGCCGCTGGCGGCGGTGTTGATGGCCTCGAGGACGTGCTCCTGGCGCACGTGGCGGCCGGAGATGTCGTTGAGCCACGAGTCGTCGCACTCGCCCACCACGGGGATGATGACGTCGTGCTCGTCGCCGATGCCCGGGTAGCGCTGCACGAGGTAGCGGGCCACGCCGTCGGACACCGCGCCCACCGCCATGGTGTTGGTGAGCAGGATGGGCGTTTCGATGAGGCCCCACTCCATGAGCTGCGTCATGCCGGAGACTTCGCCCGCGCCGTTGAGCACGAAGCCGCCGCCGCTCATGCGGTCCATGAAGATGTTGCCCAGGTTGGGCAGGATGGCGGTGACGCCCGTGCGCACCGGCCCGAAGCCGGGCCTCAGCGGCCCCTCGCCCTGGATGATGGTGGAGTGCCCCACGAGAACGCCTTCCACGTCCGTGATGGCGTTGAACTTCCCCGTCTTGAAGCGCCCCAGCGGAAGCCCCAGCTCCCGCGCCCGGACCCTCGGCCCCTTTTCTTCCGGTATCCGCACCATGGCGCCGACCGTACCCGACAATCTTCGACGGTCAACCCTGCTTCCCTACCGACTGTCGCTGTTTCCGCCGGGCTCAGGGCGCATGAGCCCCTCCATCAGGAGCCGCGTCTGCACGACGGCGAGCGCCTCCGCGGCCTCCACGCCCTGCACGGCCTCCTCCAACTGCCGGTCCACGAACAGCGAGGCGAGCCCATGCACCAGCGACCACGCGGTGAGCGTCAGGCGACGTGACTCCCCCGCGCGCAGCAGGCCCGCGGCCTGCCCGGCTTCGATGCAGTTCACCAGCAGGGTGAAGGCGTTGGCGCCCTCTTCCGCCGCGTCGGGCTTCGGGGGACGCGTGAAGTGCGGCCCGAACATCACCCGGAAGTGCGGCGGGTGGCGCACCGCGAAGAGCACGTAGGCCACGCCCGCGGCGGACAGCTGCTCCAGCGGCCCGGACACCCGCGCCATGCGCTCGCGCATCTCGTGCGCCATCGCGCGGAAGCCCTGCTGCGACACGGCCTCCAGCAGCGCTTCTTTATCCGCGAAGTGCCGGTAGGGCGCCGCGTGCGTGACGCCCGCCCGCCGGGCCACCTCGCGGAGCGTCAGCGCGCTGAAGCCCTCCTCGGTGATGAGCTCCACCGCCGCGTCCACCAGCGCCTGGCGCAGGTCGCCATGGTGATAGCGCGGCTTCTCTGGCGGCTTGTCCGCCGGCTTCTCCGCCTGTGCCCGCTTGCTACGAGTCGCCACCGTCCGAGCCTCCTCTGTGTCGCCTGGGTGACGTAACCATCCAGGGCACGAAGTTGCCAGCGTCAACATCCATGTTGACAGCGACAACATGTGATGTTTACAGTGTCTACACGCTAAAGGGACGCGGCAGCGCCCGTGCCCTCCGCATCGACCAGGAAAGGGTTTCCGCCATGACGACCGCGATGAAGCAGACGATGTCCTCCGCCGCCCCGGGCTGGCTCCGGGCCTTCCGCACGCTTCCCCGTCAGCACGGCTTCGAGCCGCTGCGGGTGGAGGGCCAGGTGCCCGAAGGCCTGCGGGGCTCGCTGTACCGGGTGGGGCCGTGGACGTTCGAGGTGCACGGCCGGCCGTACCAGCACTGGTTCGACGGGGACGGCGGCATGCTGGGCGTGCGCTTCGGGCCGGAGGGGGTGCGGGGCGCGGCGCGGCTCCTGGAGACGCCGAGCATGGTGGCGGAGCGGCAGGCGTCCGGGCAGCGTTACGGCGGCTACGGCACGCCCACGCCGCTGCTGCACAAGCTGCGCAACCAGCGGAAGAACTCGGCGAACACGTCGGTGATGGCGTGGAACGGCAAGCTCTACGCGCTGTTCGAGGCGAACGTGCCCGTGGAGGTGTCGCCGGAGGACCTGTCCTGCGTGGGCGAGTCGGACTTCGACGGCGTGGTGGTGGAGAGCTTCTCCGCGCACCCGCACCGCGTGCCGTCACGCAAGGCGTCCTACAACTACGGGGTCCAGTACGGCCGGGAGACGAAGGTGGAGCTGTACGAGCTGCCGGACGGTGGCGGGGCAAAGCGCCTGGGCTCCGTGAAGCTCCCCGGCGCGACGATGGTGCACGACTTCATCGCCACGGACCGCTACCTCGTCTTCTTCCTGCCGGCCCTGCGGCTCAACATCTTCCGCATGCTGCTGCGGCTGGGGTCCTTCTCGGAGAACCTCCACTTCCGGCCGGACGTGGGCTCGGAGGTGCTGGTGGTGCCCATCGACGACGTGGAGCACCCGGTGCGCATCCCCACGGAGGCGTTCTACCAGTGGCACTTCGCCAACGCGTTCGAGCAGGGCGACACGCTGGTGGTGGACTACGTGCACTACCCCGACTTCACGACGAACCAGTGGCTGGGGGAGCTGGTGCGCGGCCGCACCTCCACCGCCGCGAAGGGCATGTTGCACCGGGCGGTGGTGGACGTGAAGGCAGGCACCTTCCACACCGAGCGCCGCTCGGACGTGAGCTGCGAGTTCCCCCGCGTCGCCCCCGGAGTGGTGGGCCGCGCGCACGGGACGGTGTTCATGGGCGTGCACACCAGCGAGGAGGCGAAGTGGGGGCCGCACAACGGCGTCGCGCGCATCGAGGTGGCGACGGGCCGGCTGACGATGGCGGCGCTGGGCGCGGAGCAGTACCCCTCCGAGCCCGTCTTCGTCCCCCGCCCCGGCGGCAGCGCGGAGGACGACGGCTGGCTGCTCACCCAGGTCTACGACGTGAAGGCGGACGCGTCCCACATCGCGGTGCTGGACGCGCGCCGGCTGGAGGACGGGCCGGTGGCACGCTGCCACTTCGACCACGCCCTCCCGCCCACCTTCCACGGCGGCTTCGCGCCGGCTTGAGCGGACGGTCCTACCGCCCCGTCCACACGGGGGCGATCCACGCCATGGGCGCGGTGCTGCCCTCGTTGTAGACGCGCAGGAAGAAGTACCTGCTCGTCGTGTCGGTGAGGGACGGCGTCCAGGTGACGGAGGCCTGCGGCGTGGCGGGGGCGAAGGTCTGCACCACCACGCCGTTGTCCTTGAGGATTTCAATCCTGGAGATGCGGTCGCCCACGTCCGCGTCGCTCACCTGGATGTTGAAGTTGAACGTGGAGGGGCTCGCGAGCGTGGAGCCCATGATGGCGCCGTTCACCGTGTAGACGACGTGCAGGTTGGTATCCAACGCGGCGTAGGTGCGGCGCTGCTTCATCGCGTCCAGGAGCGCGGCCTTCGTGCGCGAGGGGGCGACGAGGAAGGTGCGCGCGGTGTGGCGCGTGATGCCCCAGAACCCGTGGTTGTCGTTGCCGCACACGGGGGACACCTTCCAGCCCTTCTGCAGCGCCGCCAGCCAGCCCTCGTAGTGGAGGTTGTCGTTGGAGTTGATGACCTCCAGCATCGTGAAGATGTCGGTGAGGGCGGCGTCCCGGTACCCGAAGCTGTTGTAGTTCGTCGGGCCCGGGTGGTTGAACGACGCCACCGTGTCCGGCTGCGTCTTGATCCACGCGTAGAGCTGCTGGAGGCCCACGCCGGACTCCAGCGCATCCAGGTACGCCGGGCTGTTGATGACGTTGATGTGCCCGGTGCCGTCCGGCCCGTTGTTCTCCGAGTGCTCGTAGCCCCAGAAGCCCACGTAGCCGCTGTCCGTCGCGTTCACGGCCTGCTGCTTCGTCGCCACCCACGCGGGCGTCGTCGGGCTCGTCGGGTCGAACGCCACCTCCTGCGAGTGGTCCGTGGTGACGTAGAAGTCGTAGCCCGCCGCCTTCGCCCGCGCGTGGTGCTCCGACGGGGGCCCGTTCGTGGTGGGGTCCCCGCTGGTCACCTGCTCGCCGTGCGACGACGTGTAGCTCGTGTGCGCATGCGTGTTGCCCGCGTAGACGAACCACGTCGTCGCCGTGTCGTAGCTCACCACCAGCGTGGGGCCGGGGCTGCCCTCGCGGGACGTGAAGTTCGTGTCACCGGAGAAGGTCGTGTCCAGGCCCACCGTGACGTTGCCATTGCCGGTGATGAGCGCGGACACGTCCCACACCGAGTCTTGCCCCGCCGTGTGGCTGGACACCGTGGACAGCGCGGCGCCCATGGGCAGCCGGGTGTTCCAGGTGATGGCCGTCTCGCTCCAGCCCGTGTCCGCCACCGCGTGCGCGGTGATGGGACGGCCCGTGGCGGTGGTGCCGGCGGGCACGCGCAGCTGCGCGGTGAGGTTCGTCGCGCCCGCGGGCAGGCCGGTGACGTTGAACTGGAGCACCACCTCCTTGCTGTAGTTGTTCTGCGCCGACACCTGGATGAGGCTCTGCGCGCCGAAGTTCGTGGTGGGCGCGAACTGCTTCACCATCGCGTCCTTCACCGGCGTGAAGCTCAGCGACGTCAGCGCCGCGAGCCGCGAGGGCTGCCCGCGGGAGGCCGGCTCGAAGCCCACCGACGCCGCCCGCGCACCCTGCGGCGCCAGCACCGCGCAGCCCATCAGCACCCACGACACCACCGAACCACGCTGAAACAATCCGCTCATTGAATTTTCCATATCCGCAAGAATGGGTTTCATCCCATCCATACCCCTGTTCTCCCTGCTTTCCACGCCATTTCGTATTAAATGGTGAGAATTGGAGAATGGAGGCAGGACATGAAACAGCAGCGACGCAGCGGACGTGCAGGGCTCCTGGCGGTGGTGGGACTCATGGTGTCGGCGGCGCTCGCGGGGTGTCAGCCCGCGGCGCAGACGGACCCGAACCTGGTGGGCGCGCAGGAGCAGGGCGCGACGAACGTGCCGGGGCTCTACGTCGTCTTCAACCAGCCGGACAACACGGGCACGCGGGACTACCGCATCAAGGATGAGGTGGTCCGGCTCATCGACAACAGCCCCAAGGGTTCCTACATCCGCATCGCGATGTTCCTGTGGACGACGGACCACCTGAACGCGGCCATCAAGGCGGCGCTGTGCCGGGGCGTCATCGTGCGGCTGGTGGTGGATGAGCAGAACGGCGGCGCGGCCTCCGAGTTCCTCTCCGGCGGCGTCATCCACGACATCAGCAGCCACGTGCCCCCGGCGGCGAGCTGCCCGGACGCGACGCGGCTGGAGCTGACCCGGTGCAACGGGACGGGCGCAGGCAGTGCGTGCATCGCGGGCTTTGATCGCTCCACGACCATCATGCACGACAAGATCTTCACCTTCAGCACGACGACGGATCCGCAGGGCAACCGCATCCAGCGCGTCGTGGTGCAGGGCTCCTGGAACAACACCTACTCCCAGAACAACTACTGGAACGACATGGTCGTCAGCTACGAGGACTGGGACTGGTACGACTACTGGGTCGGCTACCACAACGACCTGCGCGGTGGGACGAAGACGACGGACTACTACAACCCCACGACGGGCCAGGGGTACTACGACTCACCGAACGCGCCGTGGACCGCCTACTTCTTCCCGCGCGAGGGCAACGACAACGAGCTCAGCTCCGACACCGTGGCGAACAACTTCACGGACTACATCCGGACGGCCGTGGCGGGCTGCACGCTGGACGTGAACCAGAACCACTTCAATGACAGCCGCATCATCGTGGCCACGGAGCTGCTGCGCATCGCGAAGCTGGGCTGCAAGGTGCGCGTGCTCTACACGGACATGGAGGCCGGCGTCCGCGCGAAGCTCGGCGGCTCTTCGAACATCACCGTGCGCCAGCTCTACGACGTGTCCGCGAACAACGTGAAGACGAGCGACGGCACGCCCCGGGAGGTCCTCACCCACAGCAAGCACTTCGTCTACTCGGGGAACTTCAACGGGACGGTGCGGAAGATCGTCCTGACGGGCTCGCACAACCTGTCGAAGAACTCGCTGCGCTACAACGACGAGAACCTCGTGAAGTACTACTCGGACTCGCTGTGGCAGGCGTACCACGCCAACTTCGAGAAGGGCTGGGCGCAGGCCCTCAACGACGGCTAGGCGCAGGGCCCGGAAGGCAGGGGGCGTTTTTCCGCGTCCCCTGCCCTCTTGGGCCCGTCAGCGGCTCAGGACTTCAGCTCCGGGCGCACGGACTGCGGCTCCCCGGAGGCCGGGGTGCCATTCCCAGTCCCCAGCGCGGGCGCGGTGGTGGCGGCGGCGGCCGCGGCGTTCGCCTGCGCGGTCTGCTCCTCGATGCGCTGCACCACCTTGTTGAGCGGCGGCGGAGGGCCGGGCGGGTGCTCCGTCTGGGCCCGGCGCGCCTCGCGCTCCTTGTAGCGGCGGATGGCGGGCGCCATGATCTCACCGATGAGCGCGCGGTAGTCCATGCCGGCGCCCTGCGCGATGAGCACCAGGTCGCTCCAGCCGGGCGTGAGGCCGGGCAGCGGGTTGCACTCGATGAAGTAGATGCGCCCCTTGTCGTCCATGCGGAAGTCGATGCGCGCCACGTCGCGGCACCCCAGCGCCATGAACGAGTTGCGCGCCGCCGTGCGCAGCTTCTCCAGCAGCGCCGGTTCAATCTTCGCGGGCGCGTCGTAGCGGATGCGGTCCGTCCAATCCAGCTTGTGCTGGAAGCTGTAGACGGGGTTCTTCTCCGCCTTGTCCAGGAAGACGATCTCCATGGGCGGCAGCACGCGCGGACGCCGCTCGCCCAAGAGGCCCACCGTGAACTCGCGGCCGCCGATGTACTCTTCAATCAGCGCGGGCTGCTGGTACTTGCCGGCGATCTCCTTCACCACGTCGCGCAGCTCCGCTTCGCTGTAGCAGACGCTCTTGGTGACGACGCCCTTGGAGCTGCCCTCCGCCACCGGCTTCACGATGAGCGGGAACCCGGTGAACTCCTTGTTGAGCCGCTCCTTGCCCGTCACCATCAGCTGGAAGTTGGGCGTGAGGATGCCTGCCTGACGGACGATCTTCTTCGCCAGCGCCTTGTCCAGCGCCAGTGACAGCGTCGCCGGATCCGAGCCCGTGTACGGGATGTCCAGGAGCTCCAGCATCGCGGGCACCTGGCTCTCGCGGTTGCGGCCCTTGAAGCCCTCGGCGATGTTGAAGACGATGTCCAGCGGCGTGCTGGAGAGCACCGTGGGCAATTCCGCCGTGGCCTCCAGGTCGATGACCTCGTGGCCCCACGACGCGATGGCCTCGCGGATGGCCTGCAGCGTGTTGGGCGAGTCGTACTCCGCCTCGCTGTCCTCCACCGTCTCCGCCGTGGCGCTGGGCTTCACGCGCTTCACGTTGAAGCTGAAGCCCACGCGCAGCGGACCCGTCTTGCGCGCGGGCTTGCCCTGGCGGCGCGCGGAGTCGCGGATCTTGTAGCGCTTGGCCGCGCTCTGGATGATGGAGTTGATCACCCCGTCCAGGTGCAGCCCCTCCAGCTCCGCCGCGGAGTAGATGCCCGCGCCCGGCTCCAGGCTGGGCAGCGCGTTGATTTCGAGGAAGTACGGCACGCCCGCGTCGGAGAGGCGGAAGTCCAGGCGGCCGAGGTCGCGGCAGTCCAGCACCTGGAAGATCTTCTGCGCCATCTTGCGCACGTCCTCCGCCATCTTCGGGGGGATGTTCGCCGGCGCGCGCACGCTCACGGCCTTCTCGCGGCGCGTCTTCAGCTCGTAGTCGTAGATGGCGTACTTGCGGCCCGTCGCGGCCTCCGGGTCGATGACGTACTCCACCGGCGTGAGCACGCCGTCGTAGTCGTTGTCCACCGCGGCCAGGAACGGCACCGTGAGGTCGCGCCCGCTGATGTACTCCTCCACCAGCACGCCCGCCGGGTACTTCTCCAGCGCCCTGGCGACCTTCTCCCGCACGGCCTCCAGCGTCTCCGCGACGGAGTCCTGGGTGATGCCCTTGGAGGAGCCCTCGAAGTTGGGCTTCACGATGACGGGGAAGTGCAGGTTCTCCGCCGTCAGCTCACTGAGCTTCTCCACGTACTGCCAGCCCGGCGTGCGGATGCCGTGCTTGGAGAGGATGAGCTTGGTGAGCTGCTTGTCCAGCGTCAGCGCCAGCGCGTACGCGTCGGAGCCC
This sequence comes from Corallococcus llansteffanensis, assembly GCF_003612055.1. Lineage (GTDB taxonomy): Bacteria > Myxococcota > Myxococcia > Myxococcales > Myxococcaceae > Corallococcus > Corallococcus llansteffanensis. The sequence continues at coordinate 2,436 of NZ_RAWB01000336.1, read as the reverse complement.
GTGTACGCGAACCCCAGCTCGTCGAAGAGCGCCGGGTAGAACGCCTCGCGGAAGCGGCCCCGGCGGCCCTCGGCGGTGTTGAAGATGAGGTCGGGGCTGTAGGCCTCCAGGCGGGCCACGGTGCGCGACGCGGGGCCGCTCACCTCGAAGCGCTCCAGGCGGTGGCCCAGCCGCTCGATGGCGGCCGCGAGCGTGTTCACCGTCTCCTGCGTGTCGAACTCCGCTTCCTCCTCCGAGTCCGACAACCGCAGGTTGTAGGTCAGCGCGATGCGCATGGCTTGCCCCGTCTCCCTTTCCTGAATGGCTTGCCGCGGCGCACCTTCGCCGCGGTCATCAAACGGCCCGGGGCGCGCGCTGCCGCCACGGGCGTGCGGGCTGCAACCGTCGCGCCCGCCACAACCTTCCCGTCCACCACCTGCGTCTGCGCCCAGGTGTCGCCCAGCCGCAGGCCCAGCGGGTCGCGCAGCACGCGCCACGCCTCCACGCCGCCAATCACCACGAAGCCCGCCGCCGCGGCCACCAGGCCTTGCGGCGCGGGCATCATCCCCAGGAGCACCACGAGCGCGAGCGGCGCGTTGCGCAGCGTGCTGTCCCGGTGCCGCGCGGCCGACCGCGTGGGCAGGTGCATCACCTTCACGCCGAAGATGCGCTTGCCCACGCTCTGCCCCTGGAGCATCCCGTCCGCGAGCAGCAGGAACAGCAGCGCCACCACCGCGCCCGCCGCGCCGCACACCACGTACAGGCCCCAGGCCGTCAGACAGTCCACCACGCGCGCGCCCAGGCGCAGCAGCAGGGACGCCTTCGGGTACGGAGAGTCCGGCTCCGCGTCCTCCTGCACCAGCCGCAGCACGCGGCTGCCACCGCGGCCCGTGGACATCAGGCTGCGTTCGGGAGCGGCGCTCACGCTTCCGGCTCCAGCGTGAGGCCCTCTTCCGTGGGCTCCGGCTCATCCAACCCGGCGAGCCGCGCCAGCCGCTCGTGCGCGGACAGCGGGTGGACGAAGGGCACCACCGTCTGCGCGTGCTCCCCGGTCTGCTCGGCCGCGAGCCTCGCGGTGGGGCTGCCGACGTCCGACATCCGCAAGAGCCGCTCGCGCGCGTCCGACTCGTCGTGCTGCGCGGCTTCGCCTTCGCGGGTGAAGAACACGAACGCCATCGCCGGCCGCTTGGAGGACTCGCGCATCGCGAACTGCACGCCGTCCAGGTTCCAGCCCTTGCCCGTCCACTCGTTCAGGGTGCGCTCCAGCGCGCCCTCGTCCACCGTGGACAGCTCCACCACCTTGTATTGCAACGGCCCGGGCTCACGAACGACCGGGGTGTGGCCCCGGCCCGGTCGCTGGCCGGCCCGCGACCTCGGCTTCGGAGCGGGGGCCCGTCGGGGCGGAGGCTTCGCCGGCTTGCGTCCGGGGCGCTTCTTCTGGGTGGGCATCGTGTGGGGACCATTTGGGCGCAAGCGGCGGAGCCGATCAAGACCTCCGCCGCGACAGCGCGCCCCGCGTGTTGCCTTAGAGGAGTTTGGCGGCTTCCAGGGCGTGATACGTGATGACCAGGTCGGCGCCGGCGCGCTTGATGGACGTGAGGACCTCCATCATCACGCGCTCGTAGTCCACCCACCCGTTCTGGCCGGCGGCCTTGAGCATCGCGTACTCGCCGGAGACGTTGTACGCGGCGAGCGGCAGGTCGAAGCGCTCGCGCAGCGCGCGGATGACGTCCAGGTAGGAGAGCGCGGGCTTCACCATGATGAAGTCCGCCCCCTCCTCCACGTCCAGCTCCGTCTCGCGGAGGGCCTCGCGCACGTTGCCGGGGTCCATCTGGTAGCCGCGCCGGTCGCCGAACTGCGGCGTGCTCTGGGCGGCCTCGCGGAAGGGGCCGTAGAAGCCGGAGGCGTACTTGGCCGAGTACGCCATGATGGGCGTGTCGGACAGCTTCACCTCGTCCAGCGCCTTGCGGATGGCGCCGATGCGGCCGTCCATCATGTCCGACGGGGCGACGATGTCCGCGCCCGCCTGCGCGCACGTGACGGCCATCTGCGCGAGCAGTGGCAGCGTGGCGTCATTGACGACGTGCTGGCCGTCGAGCACGCCGCAGTGGCCGTGGTCGGTGTACTCGCACAGGCACACGTCCGCGATGACCTGGAGGTCCGGCACCGCCGCCTTGATCTCCCGGATGGCGCGCTGGACGATGCCGTCGCGCGCGTAGGCCTGCGTTCCTTCCGCGTCCTTGTGGTCCGGGATGCCGAAGAGGATGACGGACGGCACGCCCAGCGACTTCGCGAGCTTCGCCTCCTGCACGGCGTGCTCCACCGACAGGTTGAAGATGCCCGGCATGGAGGAGATGGGACGGCGCACGTCCCGGCCCTCGACGACGAAGAGCGGGTAGATGAAGTCCGTGGGCGAGAGACGCGTCTCTCTCACCATGTCACGGAGGGCCGCGGAGC
>NZ_RAWB01000335.1 GCF_003612055.1 Corallococcus llansteffanensis | reverse complement strand
TCTACATGGTGCTGTACTTCGTGTGCTCCGGTTACATGTTCCCGGTGGAGTTCTTCCCGCCCGGGGTGCGCACGGTCATCGACGCGCTGCCGTTCCGCTACCAGATGGGGCTGCCGGTGGAGCTGATGACGGGGGCGCACGCGACGGGGCCGGCGCTGGTGTTGCTGGCGAAGCAGTGGGGCTGGGTGGCGGGCCTGGGCGTGGTGGCGACGCTCGTGTGGCGGCGGGGCCTGGCGCGCTTCGCGGCGTTCGGAGGGTAGGGTGCTGATTCCAAGGCGATACCTGCGCCTGCTGGGCGTGCAGCTCAAGGCCTCCGGCCTGCTGGCGCTGCAGTACCGCGCGGACTTCCTGGCGGAGGGGCTGACGTCGCTGGCGTGGACGTTCACGGCGCTGGCGCCGCTGTTCGTCGTCTTCGGCGCGCGGCCGAGCATCGAGGGTTGGAACTTCCACGAGTCCCTGCTGGTGGTGGGGTGGTTCACGCTGTTGCAGGGCGTGTTGGAGGGCGCCATCAGCCCCAGCCTCACGGGGGTGGTGGAGCACATCCGCAAGGGGACGCTGGACTTCGTGTTGCTCAAGCCCGCGGACGCGCAGTTCCTGGTGTCCACGCAGCGCTTCCTGCCGTGGCGCGCGGTGAACGTGCTGTCCGGCGTGGGGCTGTTCGTCTACGCGTTCGTGTCGCTGGGGCGCTGGCCGTCGTTACCGGGAGTGCTGGCGTCGCTGGTGCTGCTGGGGACGAGCGTGCTGTTGCTCTATTCGCTGTGGATCCTGGTGGTGAGCGCGGCGTTCTTCGTGGTGAAGGTGGACAACCTCACGTATCTGTTCACGTCCATCTTCGACGCGGCGAGGTGGCCGTCCTCCGTGTTCCGGGGCGTGCTGGCCCTCGTGTTCACGTTCATCATCCCGCTGGCCCTGATGACCACGTACCCCGCGCTCGCGATGCTGGGGCGGTTGCCGTGGACGTGGCTCGTGGGCGCGGTGGTGGGCTCGGTTGTCTTTGCCTGGGTGGCGCGCCGGGTGTGGTTGATGTCCATCCGGCACTACACGTCCGCGAGCAGTTAAGTCGGGGCGTGGGGGGGCGAACGCAGGCCCGCCGCGTTCGCGATCATCCAGATTGCGTTCATCGCAGCATCGGCCTCCTTGGTGATGCTCGACTGCGCCAGACGTGTCAAAGGCGCGATTGCGTCCAGTCGGTCCGTACTGCCCAACGCATGGATCGCCGCGATACGCTTTTCCTCGTCGGAAGCTTCCAGCATCTGGATCAGCACGTCCGGAGGAGGAACTGCGGAGGGTCGCGAGAGAGCACTGTCCGGTGCGTCCTGGAGCACTGTCGCGAGGGCGGCCAAGTTCGTATTGGACGAGCCTTTCCATCTGCGCAGCATCGATGCCTTCTCTTCACTTCCCACCCATGAGTAGGCGAGCATCGCGATGGGGAGTGCCTGCTCACTTCCCCGGCCCAGAAGGATTTCGAGCGCGTCGGCGAAATGCTTGGGATGAGCGATCATGATGCCGATCGCGGCCTCAGTCTGGAGAGCAGGGCTTCCATCCAGGAGGAGGGCTCGCAAATCATTGAACGACTCGACAGAGCGCTGTTCAATCAGCAACGCTGTTGCGGCCGAACGAACCTCAGGCGCAGGGTCAGTACGCATCGTAGTGAGGAGCTGGGATGTCCTCTCTGGGTTGAGAAGCCCGATGTAGAGGAAGGCATTGGCGCGAACCCTGGGCAGTTCACTGTGAGAGAATCGTTCAAGAACCGGTGAAAGCCGCGAGGCGAAGTCAGAGAGTTCAACGTCTCTTAGTGCAGGCTGGCTAATCAGCGGCGGCATGGCGCAGAGCCATTCGCAGAACGTTTGTGCAATCCTGGCTTGCATGGAAGCGGGGAGTGCATCACCCGCCTCCGCCGCGAAGAGGGCCGCTGCTGGAACGTGCACCCGAAGGGTCTGGGTCAGAACCTGCCGGGGGCCGGACTCCTGGCGCTCCAAGACCTGCTGGATGAACCGGCGCGTGGCTTCCGGTCGTTTTTGGACGAGCGCCATGTATCCAACACCGAGCCGCAGGACTTCCTCCCAGCGTGGATCGAACAAGTGAGCCAGTGCCACCTTGTCGAAGGTCTCACTGGCATGCAGTCCGACAGCCGCGAAGAACTCCTGGAAGGTCAGGTGCAGGAAGCCCCATCGCTTGGGACCCCGCTCCATGAGGATCTGCACGTCCTGCCCTGCCCGCAGGAGGAATTCCCGTGCGGAGCGCTCTGCTTCTTCGCGCGAGATTCCGTCCCGCTCCTGGAGGGCTGTCGCCAGGGTTTCAATGACGAAGTCTTCCGGCGCGACGCCGTTCGGCCACTGACGGTGCATCTCCAGCGCGAGCCGTCCGAGGATGGGAACCGCTTCCTCTTCGTAGCGGATCTGGGCTTCTTCACCCTCGGCCGCGATGAGCCTGCGCGCTTGGCCCCAGGTTTCGCAGAGGGTTCTCGCGAAGATCTCGTAGGCCTGGACGCGGTGACGGGGAAGCTGGCCTTCCGCACGGTGGATGAGGGCCAGCGATGCCAAGATGAAGGGATTCCGTGACAGTTCGTGGAGCCGCTGGTTGGCGAACAGTGCCTTCAGTAGTCGCTCTGACTCACGGTCCGCCGTGACGTCATCTGGGCGTCCTTCTTCCCACTGTCGGTAGGCCCGGTGGAACGACCGGACATAGCGGCGCACCTGCTCGTCCTCGAACGCTCCGAGTTCGACTTCGACGGCATCGGGCAGCGCCAGCCCGACGTAGCCCACCTGCCGTGCCGAGGCGATGAAGCGATTGCGAGGATAGCGAGCCGCGAAGGCTTCCAACCATCGCATGAGGTCAGCGCGGGCCTCGCTTCGCACCTCGTCGAGCCCATCCAGGAGCACGAGACAGTCACCCTGTTCGAGGCGCCGCTCCAGGAAGCCTCGAAGGCTGGCCTCGTCCGACGAGATGCCTCTTGAATGGAAGAGGTGCGCGAGCGCCTCGACCACGGAGGTGTCTGCTCCCAATGTCGAGCGAACCTGGGCCAGATGCCCGACGCTGACGAGCAGGGGCAGCGGAGGTGCTGTGCTTCCCAGGGCCGCATGCATGGCCAGCGGCCCTCCCGCGCCCACCACCGCGAGCCAGCGCAGCAAGGTGGTCTTTCCCGAGCCCGGGTCTCCCAGCACCACCAGCGAGTGATGACGCTGGAAGGCCTGCTCGAAGGCCATACGTTGTGCTGGCAGGTACGTCGTCGCCTGCTGCACGGATTCCGTCAATTGCCCCAGTGGAGCGTCGAGTCCGCCGTCCCTCAAGAGGTCGGACGACAGTTCGACTGAGGGCGTGGGCTTCCTCCGGACCTCGACGGACGGCATGACGAAGACGTCGAAGATGTCGAGGCTGGGCGGCTCCTTCTTCTGGAGCCGGAAGCCGACGTAGTGAAGTCGCCGCACCGAGGGGCTGGTCAGGTCTCGCAGCAGCTCTTCCCACAGGTTCTCCCCATGGGCGGACGCCTGCGGAGGAAACTGCGCCGCCAGTAGCCCATCCCCATCCAGATGCGCTGGTGGTGAGAGCTGTCGCCGTACGTCGTCCTCCAGCACCCGGTACACGTCAGGGGATACGGCGATGGCGTTCTCGGGGGTCTGTGCCTGAAGCCGCTCACAGAGGCTCAGCGCCTGTTCTCGCAGTGACTCCTCATCCCCGGTCACCGCCGCATGCAGCGCGATGCGGGAGGGCAGTGCCAGGTCCATGAGGATTCGCTCGCGCAGCAGCTTCGCCGCATCGAAGGACTTCCTCGCCAGGTCGGGACCGTTCGCACCCGTCAGTGACAGGTTCCAACTTCCCGCACCGACCTCTCGCAGGTCTGCTTCCTCGAACTGCTGGGCGATGTAATGGATGCCTGCGACGAGCCGGGCCTTGAGGACCATGGAGGACACTTCGTCCTGCGGCAGGTCCACCTGCACCCGGATCACCGCGAGCACGGGCGAAGCATTCTTGGGAAGGTCCGTGCCGTCGTGGCTCATGCGCTTGCCCGCGTCGTCCAGAGCACCAGCTTGAAGTGGCCCGCCACCAGTTCGATGGTGGGCTCCTTGAACCCCTTCTCACCCAGCACCCGCACCATGTCGGGCACTCCGAAGCCCAGGTTCTCCCGCCGCTGGGCCTTCGCGAGGAGCGACGCCAGGATGGGATTGCGCTTCTGGCTGATGCCTCCCTGCCGGATGTTCTCCAGCGTCAGGTGGTTCAGGAGGTCGCCGGGGTTCATGATCTCGATGCGGTCGTCAAAGATGCTGATCCGGATCTGCGATGCCGGCTTGTAGTCCCGATGGGTCACCGCGTTGAGGACCGCCTCCCGGATGACCTCCACCGGCAGGCCATCTGCGACGCGCAGCATTCCCTCGACATGGGAGGGCGCCGCGATGTTGCGCTGGATGAAGGCACTGGCCTGATCAATCTGGTCGAGCAGCCGTCCCTCCATCTCCTGCCGGTCCAGGAAGGTGCTCGACACGGTCGTGCCCTGGACACGGACCGCGGAGATCCGTGCATCCAGCAGCCACCGCGTGGGCTCCTTGCCGAACATCAGGATGCCGGCCACGGTGGGGGCTCCCGTGCGTTCCAGGCATTTGAGCGCGGACAGGTACGGCCGGATGTTCTGCTCGGGGGCCTGTCGCGGATAGGCAATCGCGAAGAACGCGCGCACCGCCTCCGTATCAAGGTCCTCCACGGTGGCCCCGTTCATCTCCTGTTCGTCGAAGTAGGCGTTCGTGGATTGGAGCATGCGGACAAGCTCCTCCCGCTTCGCTTCCCGCGAGCGGTTGCCATCCCGGACGTAATAGACCCTGCCCGCGCGGTGCGGGCGGCTGGGGCTGAACGCGGGAACCTCCACCTGGAGGAGGGTCTGCCCCTGGTGCTCCCGCTTCTGGATCGCGCAGATGAGGGGCGGCTCAATGCGGTCCTGGCAGAGCTGGCTCACCTGCATCATGAGCGTGTCGGTCTGCTTCCGGTCTCCGGTGCCGCTCACCGTCCCGTCATCCTCGACGCCGATGAGCACCAGCCCGCCCTTGGTGTTGGCCATCGCGGCAATGGCCTTCGCGATGTCCTCCGCATCGAACTTGAAGCCCTTCTGCACGACGCTCTTGAACTCGGTCAGCGAGTCCTCGCCCAGGCGCAGCAGTTGCTCCAGCATCTCGTCGGTCTTCGGTGCCACGGTGAACCTCAAGGTTCGGACGACAGTCCTCCTCCGAAGGTAACACCGGGGCCGCTACCGCACAGGAAGGACTACGGCGCCGCGGTGGTGGAGGGCCGGGGCGCCTGCCGGGCCCACTCCCCGCGCACCAGCGCGGGCAGGAACTCCGGGTAGTGGTGGTCGGGAAAACGCCGGGTCAGCTTCTGCGTCACCGTCCCCAGCGGGTCGCTGCTGGGATGGGCCGCGTGCCGCTCCGCGCGGACCTCCTCCATCACCGCCTGGAGGTACTCCGTCTGCGCGTCCAGCAGCTCCGGCCCTCCGGGCAGCCCCCGGCCCGGGTGGATCCACTTCGGCTTCAGGGCTCGCAGCTCGTCCAGCCGCTGGAGCCATTCGTCCACGCGGCCCGCTTCGAACCAGGGGTGCGTGGCCCTCGCCACGAGGTCCCCCGTGAACAGGTGCCCCTCCCATTCGATGACCACGTGGGCCGCGCTGCTCCCCGCGCCCAGGACGTGCGCCTTCAGCGTGAGGCCCGCCGCGCTCAGCTCCCGCGTGCTGTCGCCGAAGCCGTCCGCCAGCACCAGCTCCCGGGGGTAGCGGCCGTTCCAATACTTCTGGAAGAGCGTGGGCGCCCACTTCTCGTGGACCGCGGGGATGAGGGCCCGGACCGGGTCGGACGTGAGGACCGGAACACCCAGCTCCTTGAGCAGCGCCGTTCCGTTGAAGCGGTCCGGGGTCGGGTGGAGGATGAGCGCCAGCTTCACCTCCTTGCCCGTCACCTCCTTCGCGAACGCCAGCTGCTTGCGCAGCGCGGACGGGAGCAGCTGCGTGTCGATGAAGACGAGCCCCTCGGGCCCTTCAATCCAGTAGGAGGCCGTCTCCATCGACCACTGGGACGAGATGAACTCACCGACCCGGAGGTCCCCCTGCTCCTGGACGGAGTGGGAACGGTAGTGGGTCGGGATGGCAGGCTGGGCCGCGCCGCAGCCCGACAGCAGGAGCCCCAACGATGCCCTGATGACCGCTTTCATTGTCATGGGCATCAATTCTACTCACCCGGAAATGCACTGAAAGGGATTCGCCGGTGGTGTCTTCCTTTGAATTGGGTTAATGGGCCGCCCCCCACGGCGGAACGCCGTTCCCCCTGCAGCGAAGGATGTCCCCCCGATGAACCGTCTCCGTTCCAACGGCCTGCTGGCCGCGCTCACGCTTGCGTGCGCAGCCGCCTGTTCGCCCGATGGGCAGTCGTTCGTGTCCACCTCCGCCGCGCTCGTCGACACGTCGACGTGGACCGCCGCCGGCACCATGGCGTCGGTGCGCGTGGACCCCACCGCTACCCTGCTGCGCAACGGCTATGTGCTCGTCACCGGCGGAGGCACCTCGGCCGCGGAGCTGTACGACCCCCGCACCGGCCGCTGGTTCTCCCTGGGCGCGATGTCCACGAGCCGCGAGCGCCACACCGCGACGCTGCTGCCTTCCGGCCGGGTGCTGGTGGTGGGCGGAGGCACGTCCGCGCAGGGCGCGGCGGGCTCGGAGGTGTTCGACCCGGACACCAACACCTGGACTGGCGTGAGCGGACTGGACCTGCCCCGCTCGCAGCACACCGCGACGCTGCTGCCGACGGGACAGGTGCTCATCGTGGGCGGCGACAGCGGCGCCGGGAACGCGCTGGCCACCGCGCTCCTGTACGAGCCCACGAAGAACGCCTGGGTGACCACCTCCCGCATGGCCGCGGCCCGGCTGGGCCACACCGCCACGCTGCTGCCCAACGGGCAGGTGCTCGTCACCGGCGGCCGCGACAGCGCCAACGGCGAGGTGCTGTCGTCCTCGGAGCTCTATGACCCTCCGTCCGGGACGTGGCTTCCGGCGATCCGCATGGGCACCCAGCGCACGGGCCACACCGCGACGTTGCTGCTGTCCGGTCAGGTGCTCATCGCCGGTGGCTTCGCGGGCAGCCTCGCCACCGCGACCTCGGAGCTGTACGACCCGGCCACCGGTACCTGGTCGACCGTGGGGCAGCTGCCGTCGCTCTGGGTGTTCCACACCGCCACGCTCCTCACCTCCGGTCAGGTGCTCATCACCGGCGGCTCCAACGGTGGCCAGCCCTACCTGGACCTCGCCGCCCTCTATGACCCGAACACCGGCACCTGGAGCCAGACGGCGCCGCTGACCTCGCGCCGCATCAGCCACGCGGCCGCGCTGCTGCCCTCGGGCGAGGTGCTCGTCCTGGGCGGCGTCTCCCAGGCCGGCTCACTCAACAACTCCGCTGAACGCTACCGGCCCTCCTCGCTGCCGTGGAGCCCGGCCAAGAGCCTCGCCACCGCGCGGGCGCAGCTCACCGCCAACCGGCTCCCCTCCGGCGCAGTGCTCGTGGCGGGCGGCTCCGCCACCGGCGGCGGCGCGCTCTCCAGCGCCCTCTTGTACGACGAGACGACGGACGCCTGGAGCGACACCGCCGCGCTGGGCACCGCGCGCTTCCTGCACACCGCGACCACGCTGGGCGATGGCCGGGTGCTCGTCACCGGGGGGCAGAAGGACGCGTCCACCTGGCTGTCCTCCACGGAGGTGTACGCGCCCGCGACCGGCACCTGGACGCAGGTGGCGGAGCTGGGCACGCGCCGGGCCCGGCACACCGCGACGCTGCTCGCGGGCTCGGGACGGGTGCTGGTGACGGGCGGCGCCACGGGCTCGGCCGCATCGTCCAGCCTCGCGAGCGCGGAGCTGTTCGACGCGAGCACCGGCACCTGGAGCCCCACCGGCCCCATGGGCCGTGCGCGCGCGTACCACGCCGCGGTGCCGCTGCCCTCGGGCGAGGTGCTGGTGATGGGCGGCCTCTCCACCGGCACCGAGTCCCTCACCGCCAGCGCGGAGCTGTACGACCCGGCCACCGGCACCTGGCGGCCCACGGCGCCCCTCACGACGGCGCGCTATGGCCACGTCGCCGTGCTGCTGGCGGACGGCCGTCGCGTGCTCGTGGTGGGCGGCTGGGGGGCGGACGGCGCGCTGCGCTCCGCGGAGGTCTACGACGTGGCGCGCGGCACCTGGAAGAGCGTGGCGTCGCTGAACACGCCGCGCTACCTGCCGCACGCGGTGGTGCTGCCCTCCGGGCGCGTGCTGGTGGTGACGGGGGAGGGTGGCTCGGGACTGGGCGTCCTCGACTCCGCGGAGGTCTACGACGCCGCCACGGACATGTGGACCCCGGCGGGCACCCTGTCCATGCGCAACACGCACCACGCCCTGGCCGTGCTGCCTTCCGGGCGCGTGCTCGTCGCGGGCGGCAGCAACAGCAGCGGGCCGCGCTCGGGCTCGGACGTGTACACGCCCGCGCGCTGAAACACCGGCCCGGGGTTTCAGGCGCCCGCGTGCGGCGCTTCAGGCTCCGCGCCGCGCCGGCCGAGGTAGTGCGCGATGCACTCCGCCTCGCGCCCCCGCACCACGCGCCGCCCATCCAGGGGCCCGCCGTGGGCCGTCACCACGGTGCACTGGCCTTCAATGTCGTCCTGGTCGAAGTAGAGGACCACCCAGTCGTGGGTGGTCTTCTGCTGGTGCGCGAGCGCCGTGTTGGAGAACAGCGCCCGCATGTTCCAGCCCTCCACCTGCTCGCGCAGCACCGGCAGCCAGGCCTCGCCGGACGGGTTGAAGCGCTTGGGCGCGATGCGCCGCAGCTCGCCGGCCTCGGCCCTCCGCCGGTAGTCCGCGTCCACCCGCAACAGCAGCGCCACCGAGGGGCGCGGCCCGTCCTCGGGCCCGTGGGTCCGCACCCGCTCGCGCTCCCGCCGGTTGCGCCCCAGCCGCGCCGCCAGCACCTCGCGCACCTGCTCCGCGCGCCGGGGGCCGAAGCCCTCCACCCGCTCCAGCCGCCCGTCGTGCGCCGCCAGCTCCAGCGCCTCCAGCGTGGTGATGCCCAGGTCCTCGTGGATGCGCTTTGCCAGCTCCGCGCCGATGCCGGGCACGCTGGCGAGCAGGCCCTCGGGGGACACCTCACCCTCCAGCCGCTGGAGCAGCTCCATCCGTCCGGTGCGCACGAACTCCGCGACCGCCGCGGCGATGCTCTTGCCCACCCCCGGCAGCTCGCGCAGCCCTACCTCCCCCTTGCTGGCGAGCAGCTCCGCGACGGAGTCCGGGTGCTGCGCGAGGGTGGCCGCCGCCTTGCGGTACGCCGCCACCCGGAAGGGCATCGCGTCCTGCGTGTCCAGCAGGTCCGCGACGCGCTCCAGCGCATCCGCGATGTCGATGTTGCTCTTCCATTCGACGCCCATGGTACCTGGAAGGTAGGGCCTCCCACGGGAGACGGCCACCCCGGGGCGCCGACACCGGCGCACACGCTCCCCCAGCACGAAAAAATTCCCCGCCCGCAACCGGCGCGCCCGGGCCGGGTTGGAGAGGACAGCAGGCAGTCACGCGAACCTTTCGACCTGGAGATGACGATGCGCTGGAACAAGACGTTGGCGGTGGGTGCGGCCCTGGTGCTCTCGACGGCGTGCGGCGGGGTGGATGATCAGGAGGCCATGGAGTCGCTGCCGGACTTCGCGGGCACGTCGCTGGAAATCAACACGGAGGCCCCGGCGCAGGACGGCGCGGCGCTCATCGCGCAGGACCTGCGGGAGACGGAGGCCGCGCTCGACGGCGAGGGCGCCGCGATGCTGGAGGGCGCCCGCATGGAGGTGAAGGCGCTCAACGATGCGCTGAGGCAGGCGCTCGTGCCCGTGGCGGAGCTGGTGAAGAAGTCCGCGGACGCGAAGCCCGGCGACGTGCTGGTGTACGGCCCGCAGGACCGCGCCAACGCCACCTTCAAGCTCACCGTGCGCAAGGGCGTCGCGAAGCGCTACCAGTGGAAGCTGGAGGCCCGGCCGCTGGGGTCCACGGATGACACGGCCTACAAGCTGGTGGCCGCGGGCGGGCTCAAGCGCGACGGCGAGGCGCACCGGGGCCGGGGCACGCTGGCCATCTCCCTGGACAACCTCAAGGCGGTGGCGCCGTCCTTCGCGGGCCAGGGCCGGCTGATGATGTCCTTCGCGCACTACGGCCAGGGCAGCAAGTCGCTGGCGTACCGCCTGGCGAACTTCACCCCGAACCCCGCCGCGCACGACGCCGTCACCGGCGCCTTCGTGGGCCACAAGCTCCAGCCCTCCGGCATCACCCGCGCGCGCGTGCTGGGCGCGTACAACCTGCCCCACACCGCCACCGCCGCGAAGGAGAAGGTGCTCACCTCCGTGCGCCACATCCCGCAGCTGGGCGGCCGCGCGGACCTGCGCGCCTGGGGCGGCGACATCCCGGCGAACACCTTCTACGTCGGCAGCGCGTGCTGGGATGTCCAGGAGAAGGAGGTCTTCCGCGTCCTCTTCCAGTGCACCGGCGGCGGCCGCGCGGAGTCCTGCACGGAGGTGGCCGGCAGCCGCGTGGGCACCTTCCAGGACTGCCGCGGGCCGGAGCTGCGCGGCGACGTGACGGCCCCCACGGGCACCGGCGAGGACGCGTCCCCCGAGCCCGGCAACCCCGGCGCGCCGGACGACGTGCCCACGGACGTGACCGCGGAGTTCTGAAGCGTCAGCCGCTTCAGTTCCTTCAGCCCAGGGCGGACGCCACCACGGCGTCCGCTTCGATCTCCACCAGCATCCGCGGGTCGATGAGCGCCTTCACCTCCACCATCGACGTGGCGGGGCGGATGGCCGCGAAGCATTCCCCGTGCGCGCGGCCGACCTCCTCCCAGCGCGAGATGTCGGTGACGTACATGCGCGTGCGCACCACGTCCTCCATCCGCGCGCCCACGGCCTCCAGGGCCGCGCGGATGTTGGCGAGCGCCTGGGCCGCCTGCCGGTACGCGTCCCCCTCGCCCACCAGCATCCCGGCCGCGTCCGTGGCGGTGGTCCCGGAGACGGACACGAAGGGGCCCACGCGCACCGCCCGCGAGTAGCCCACGCGGGGCTCCCAGGGGGTCCCGGTGGCATGGAGGGTGCGCTGCGGCATGGCGTGCTCCTGGGG
>NZ_RAWB01000334.1 GCF_003612055.1 Corallococcus llansteffanensis | reverse complement strand
CCCCAGCGCCGTCCGCTTCGTCCCCCGCGTGCGGGACCAGGAGCGCGCGTGGAACCGCCTGGAGATGGGGGCCCTGGTGAAGCTCCTGCTGCGCTTCCGCACCGCCTTCTGGCGGGAGCAGGCGGATACCGCGCGCTTCGGCTTCTTCCATGACCCACGGTCCCCCTTCGCCACGTGGTGGACGCTGTCGCCCCACCGGCGCACCCGGCACCTGGTGGGCTGGAGCGGAGGGCCGGCCGCCGAGGCGCTCTCCCAGTGGAGCGAACGCAAGGTGCTGGGGAGCGCGCTCCAGGGACTCGCGCGGATCTTCCATCGCCCCGTCCGGAGCCTGCACGAAGGCCTGGAGGCGTGGCACCTGCAGGACTGGCAGCGCGAGCCGTACACGCGAGGCGGCTACGCCGTCATTCCCACCGGGGCATTGGATGCGGTGGCCGCGCTCGCCAGGCCCGTGGGCCGGACGCTCTTCTTCGCGGGGGAGGCCACGCACGTCGGCGGCGAGGAGGGCACCGTGCATGGCGCGCTCGACACGGGCCGGAGCGCGGCGGAGGCGCTGCTGGCCCGGCGCGGGGAGGCGTCACCCCACGAGCGCCCACTCGGAGGGACAGCGGGCGGAGGAGCCCTGGAGTGATGTGGAAGCGTTGGCGCGTGGACATCTTCCTCGCATGCGCCTCTGGATCGCCATCGTCGCGGGATTGAGCCTTGGCCAGTCGCAGGACGTGGCCCCGACGCCTCCGGAAGATCCGTCCGTGAGGGATCCGGCCGCCGCCGCCCTGCAGGATGCCTACGAAGATGCGGCGGGCAACTTGGATGGCGCGAGGCCGCCCCAGGGCTACGTCATCCAGGGCCAAACGGATCCGACCCAGGGGGCCTACACGATCACGCCGCTGCTGCCCGATGGCACCGCCCCGCTCACGACGGGTGAGGCCGCCACGCAGGAGTCGCAGACCGTCGTGGTCCCGCCTGTTCCTACCGTCTACGATTCGCAGCCCTCCTCCAGCGGAACGGCCGCCGCGGACGACACGGCTGGCCAGGAGGCGTCGGGGACGGGCGGCGCGGGCGCGGCAGGAACCCCGTCGACCGTCGGAGGGACCACCGCGGGTCAGTCCGACACGGGCGCGGGCGCGGCGGGAACGGCGCCAGGCTCAGGCCCCACCAACACCGGCGCGGCGGGCGTCGGGGGCACTGTGGACACGGGCGCGACCTCCGCGAGCCCCGCGTCCGAGGTCGCGCCGGGCGTCACGGGAAACGTTCCGCTGGACTCGTCGCAGGTGACAGTGCAGGAGCCGGCCCCCGGAGCCGCCCCCACGACGGAGACCGCGACCGGTGGCTCCGGCGCCACTGGGACCTCGGGGACCGCCGCGCCGCCTCCAGGGGGCGTGTCGTCCGCGACGGCGCCGGACCAGGCGACCCAGGCCGCGACGGCCGGTCCCCCCAACGCGAACGCGGCGCAGCCCGCCGCTTCCAACGAAGAGCTGACGCGCCTTCGCGAGCGCGTGGCCGAGCTCGAACAGGAGATGGAGGCCCGGGACGCCGTGGCCACCGAGCGATCCCAGGCCGTGCAGTCCCAGGTGGATGAGCATGAGCAGCGCGCCTACGAGACCGAGCGGGCCCGGCAGCAACGGCTGGCGCGGATCCAGTCCGCGGGCCAGTGGATGCTCGCGGCGGATCAGGCGCTGGAGCAGGGCGAGCTGGGCGTGGACAACGCGCTGGGCATCGCCGACCAGGACTTCTCCGTGGTGCGCGAGAGCGCCTCGGCCGCAGGGAATGGCATGGTCGTCGTCCACTCGGAGCGCGCCCGCGCGCAGATCGCCCTGGCCCGGGATGCCGCCAGCAACCGGGACGTGTACGGCGCGCGCATCGCCCTGCAGAACGCTGGCGAGGAGCTGCGGCTGGCGCGCGCCGCGACCCTGGAGCGGCCGGGCTCGGCCAACGCCCTGCTCAATCGTTGAGGCGGGGGGTGGCCTGCGCGGGAGCGCCCGCCGGCTTCGCGATGAGGTAGCCCTGCACGAAGTCCACGCCGTGCTTGCGCACCCAGGCCAGCTCCTCGGGGGATTCGATGCCCTCGGCGACCGTCTTGATGCCGAGCTGCCGGGCGATCTCCAGCAGCTTCTGCACGATGGACGCCTTGTAGGGGTCCGCGTGGACGTTGCGCACCAGCTCCATGTCCAGCTTCACGATGTCCGGACGCAGCTGGTGGATGAGGTTCAGTGACGAGTAGCCCGCGCCCAGGTCGTCCAGCGCCACCTTGAAGCCCGCCTCCCGGTAGAAGTTGACGATGGAGCGCAGGTGCTCGGCGTTCGCGGCCCGGTCGGATTCGATGATCTCGAAGACGATGCGCTCCTCGGCGATGCCTGCCTCGCGGATGGCCGCCACCGTGGAGCGCAGACAGAAGGCCGGGTCGTAGATGGCCGTGGGCGTGAAGTTGATGAACAGGTGCGTGCTCAGCTGGTGGCGCACCGCCTCGCGGATGGTCGTGGTGCGCGCGGCCAGGTCCAGCTGGAACAGCAGGTCCGCCTCGCGGGCCGTGTCCAGCATCCGGGCCGGCGACACGAGCGCGCCCTGCCGGTCCACCCCGCGCATCAGCGCCTCGTGCGCGAAGATGCGGGACGTGTCCTGCGCATGGACGATGGGCTGGAAGAACGTGGTGAGCCGCGACTCCGCCAGCATGTCCACCAGCCACCCCGACTGCTGCAGCATGGTGATGCGCTGCAGCGAGTCCACGCGCGGGAAGTCCGCCATCCCCGGCTCCGTGTCGCCCGGGACGAAGAGGGCCCGCGTGCCCCGGACCTCCTCCGCCGTCAGCACGCCGGGCAGGTGCTCGGACAGCTGCTGGAGGCCGCCCTCCCCCATCCCCACCACGACACAGCGCGCGTCGGTGCGCAGCTGGTACGCCCCGCCCGACTCGCGCAGGTGCGCCACCAGCTTCCCCAGGCTGTGGCCCAGCGGCGGCCACAGGAACAGCCGCCCGGGTCCCTCGGGCGGCTCAGGCAGGGTCTGGCAGCGACCACATCCGTTCACCTGCGTCATGGTGCGGTCCTGGCCTCATGGCGTATGGCGGAAGATGAGCAGTCCGCGCGTCGTCTCCCACCCATACACCAGCCCGTCGGCGACGTGAACGCCCTGGAGGCCCTCGAGGTAGCCCACGCCCCGGCCCGGATCCGCTTCGCTCCAGGTGTTGAAGTACCCGGCGGCCTTCGGCGTCCCCAGCGTGGACACGTCGTAGACGCGCAGGCCGTCCTGGTAGTTCGCGACGTAGAGCGTGGTTCCCGACAGCTCCATGCCCCCCAGGGAGGCCTCCGGCCGCAGCTTCAGCTCACCGCGCTGGACGATGGCCTCCGGGTGGCTGGTGTCCAGCACCAGCAGCGACGAGGCCCACTCGTCCGACCCCTGGAAGACGGTGTTGACGCCCTCGATCTTCCCCACCGCCAGCGCGCTCGTCGAAGCGCCGCCGAAGCGGCCCAGCAGCTTGGGCGCCTTGGTCGTCGCCACGTCCGTGACGTCCGTCACCGACACGCCGTAGCTCCAGTTGCTCACGTACAGGCGGCTGTCCTGCACCGCCAGCCCATAGGGGTACTCGCCCGCCGAGGACGAAGCCCCCTCCACCGAGTAGCGCACCACGAGCGTCGGCGCGGAGGGCTGGGTCACGTCCAGGACGACGATGTCCGAGCGGGGCTTGGGCGACGCCACGTAGAGCAGGTTGCCCTCCTTCGCCAGCCCATCCACCCGCACCGTCACGTCCGCGAGCACGGACTTTTCGCAGGAGGGGCGCGCGGGCTTCGTCAGGTCGCAGATGCGCAGGCCCTTGGCGAACGTGCCCAGGTAGAGCGTCGTGCCGGAGATGAGGCCGGTGGTGAAGGCCTCGTCGTCGTCCTTCAGCTCGGAGGCCAGCACCGGGTGCGCGGGGTCCTTCACGTCGTAGATGAACAGGCCCTCCTCGCGCGCCATCACGTACGCGTACCCGCCCGCCGCCACCACGCCCGTGGGCCGCCCCCGGGGCAAGGCGATCTCGCCCAGCAACTCCACGCGGTCGGACACGGCCTCGCCCTCGCGCCGCGCGACGCGCGTGGCGGTGAAGGTGCCCTGGCGCGAGGTCGCGCCGTTGACGCACACGCGCACCACGCCCTGGACCTGCCCCGGGCCTGACGCCTTGCAGCCGGAGAACGCGTAGCGCACCGCGCCGCCCTCCGAGCCCGTCACGTCGCTGGCCAGGTAGAACGTGTCCGGGGTGATCTGCTTCGTCGTCATCGACAGGCCGATGAGCAGCGGATCCCCGGGGGAGAAGCGGATGGAGGACGGACCCACGACCCCGTCCTCGAAGATGACGTTGGTGTTCCAGATGCCTTCGGGCTGCACGACGCTCAGCGTCGAGCGGTCGCAACCCGACAGGTCGATGGCTTCAACCTGACACTCGGCTTTGTTGTCGGTGTCGTCGGAATTGCCGCAGCCGACGGCAAGGAACACGGTGGCGGCCAGGAGGGGGAGACGGTTCATTGCCTCCTCCATACCGGGCGACCCCGACCGGAGCCAAGTCCCCCGCCACCCACCGAGGGACGAAACCCCGGACGTCCACCGTCACGCAAAGAAACAAATGAACCGCTTGTGCGTTTGTGACGGGAGAGGGAGCCTGCCGCCGGGCCCCTGATACGCCTGTCTCCTCGCCTCACGAGGTGCTTTTTGAACCCCCGTTCGCACGTGGTCGCCGTGCTGCTGGCCCTGCTCCTGCCGGAGCTCGCGCTGGCCCAGGTCTTCGTCGTCCCCCGTCGCGCGGGGAAGACCCCCGTCAACAGCTACGAGTTCGAGTGGCGCCACATCGACATCCTCGTGGGCCCTGGCGCGACCGGTGTCGCCAAGCCCGACAACACCCCCGTGCATGAGCAGCCGCCCGGCACCCAGGGCGGCGCGCTCCCCAACGCGCCCACCACGCGGCCGACGGGCAGCACGCAGTCGCCGCCAGGAGGGCCGGAGGTCACGCCCTCTGGACAGGTGACGACGCCGCCTCCGGACACCACCACCAGCGCCGCGCCGGGCGGCATCGCGCTCGACATGGGGCGGTCGGACGCGGGCAGCGGTCCTCCCAGCGTCACCGGGCTGCCGGACGGCGGCATTCCGCCCCCGGGCGTGGTGGCCCTGGTGGATGGAGGCCTCGCGGGCGACGCGGGCACGCTCACGGGCGCCACCGTCACCACCGCGGACGGCGGCACGGGCGGGTATGCCGGCGCGCCGCTGCTGCTGGGCGACGCGGACGGCGGCTTCAACTACACCTACGCGAAGGACCTGGGCGCGAAGACGGGCGGCGTGCGCTTCTACTTCTACGAGCGCGAGCGCCAGGTGGCCGAGCGCGCCGCGCCCATCGTCGAGGAGGCGTACCGGTACCTGGTGGATCAGTTCAAGTACGTCCCCACCGAGACGTTCCCGTACATCCTCTACAGCAGCTACGCGGAGTTCCTCCAGACGAACGTGTTCGCGGTCTCCGAGGGCACGCTGGGCGTCACCAGCACGGAGGACCTGAAGCTGTCGCTGCCCTACCTGGGCGACCACCACCTCTTCGAGGAGGTCAGCACCCACGAACTGGCGCACCAGTTCACCATCCAGAAGGTGCGCACCGTGGCCGAGCAGGCCAAGGTGTTCGGGGATCCGCTGGGCGGCTATCCGCTGTGGTTCATCGAAGGCCTCGCCGAGTTCTACGCCAAGCGCGGGTTGGATCCCGAGGCGGAGATGATGGTGCGGGACCTGCTGGTGAACCCGGACCTGATGAAGGGCTACGCGTTCCTCGACTTCTTCTCCCCCGGGCCCTACGGCTTCCTGTGGATCTACAAGGTCGGTCAGGCGCGCGTGGCCTTCCTGGAGGACGAGTACGGCGCGGGCATCACCCAGCGCCTGCTGGAGGAGGCGCCGCGGCTGGTGGGGGGCTCGCGCGACGCGCCGTCGCTCAAGTTCGAGGAACTGCTGGAGCGGCTCACCGGGGATGACCCCAAGCGCATCTCCGCGCGCTTCGAGAACTGGCTCAAGCGCAGGGCGTTCAAGACGTACCTGGACTCCGCGCAGACGGCGCCCGCGCTGGACTCGCTGGCCGAGACGCCGGGCATCGTCACCGCGATGGCGAGCGGGCCGGACGGCAACGTGCTGGCCCTGCGCACCATCGTGCCGGAGACGGGCGAGAGCCGCCTGTACCTGATGGATCCGCGCAACCCGGAGAAGAACGTGAAGGTGGCGGGCGACGGCGTGCCGGGCGTGGAGTCGCTGCACCCGGTGTCGGGCCGCAACTTCGCGCTCACCAAGGACAAGCTCGCGTTCGTGGCGGAGCGCACCGGCCGCGACGTGCTGTACGTGCAGGACTACGTGCACCTGCAGGAGAAGAAGGCCACGGACGTGCTGGTGAGGCGTTCGGCCATCCGCACCGGCGTCGGCCGGGAGGTGGGCCTCAGCGTCAAGCTGGAGCTGGGCGACCGGCGCGAGTACCGCATCGACAAGCAGGGCGTGCTGGCCATCTATTCGCCGGCCTTCTCACCGGACGGTCGCCACCTGGCGTTCATCGGCATCAACGACTCCGGCCTGCGCGACGTGTACGTCGTGGACCTGTCGCAGGGCAGCGACGCGAAGCCGCGGCAGCTGACCAACGACGTCTTCGCCGAGCGGCAGGTCACCTGGGGCCCCTCCGGCATCATCTACACGTCCGACGCCACGTCGCACCGCAAGTACAACCTCTTCCGGGTGAAGGCGGACGCGCCGGCGGGTCAGGCCGAGCGCCTCACCACCGAGGAGCGTGACGAGGCGGATCCGCTCGCGTTGCCGGACGGGCGCCTGTTCTTCGTCGCCTACAACCAGAGCAGCTCCGACCTGCACGAGCGGCTGGCGGACGGGCGCATCGTGCGCCGCACCGACCTGACGACGGGCGTCTTCGAGCCCGGCCCCGGCCCCGACGGCGGCCTGTGGATGCTCTTCCACATGTCCGGTGAGCGGAAGCCGTCGCTCTTGCGTCCGCCGCGCATGCTGTCGCTGGAGGATCCGAAGGAGCCGCAGGGGGATCCACCCTCCCCCATGGCCCTCCGGCCGCTCACCGACGCGTTGGACTACCGGCCCTTCACGCGCGAGAACATCGAGCTGGGGCCCATCTTCGGCTTCGCGGGCGCGGGTGGCGGCGGCTTCGTGGGTCAGGTGTTCGCGTCCGCGTCGGACCGGCTGCGCGACCACCAGATCGTCCTGACGCTGGCGGTGTACGGCTCCTTCGAGCTGACGGACGGCCTGCTGCTCTACATCAACGACGAGAAGCGCTCCACGTGGGGCGGCGGTCTGTTCCAGTCGCTGCGCTTCCGCATCGACAAGACGTTCGACAACCTGCCGGCGGATCAGCGCCCGTTCTTCATCTCGTCGGAGCGCTACTTCGGCGCGCTGGGCAGCCTGCGCTACCCGCTCAGCACGTTCTTCTACTTGCAGGGCGACCTGAGCGTCGGCGGCACGAAGTACTTCCTGGACGACTTCAACGAGTTCTACCTGGCGTTCCCGGAGCGCAACGAGTCGAACATGGAGCTGTTGTCCGAGTGGCGGGCCCAGAACCAGCACATCCGCTTCCAGACGGAGCTGAGCGGGCGCATCGGCTACGACAGCCTCAAGTACCACTACGCGACGGGGCCGCTCGCGGGCAGCTCCGTGCTGCTGGAGGCCACCGCCGGTGTGCAGCCCTTCGACTCGCAGGCGTACGGCAACCTGCGCCTGGACGCGGAGCGGTACTTCCCCATCTACGGCCGCACCAACTTCTTCGCCCGCGTGGGCGCGGGCACCACGGTGGGCGGCCGCTACGCGCGCTCCTACTACCTGTCCAGCTTCGACACCCTGCGCGGCGTGAACTTCGGCGACGAGCGGTGGCTCCTGGGCCAGCACTTCGTCTACTCCACGCTGGAGGCACAGCTGCCCCTCAACGACATCATCCGGGTGGCCTTCCTGAGCGACCTGGAGGCCATCGCCGCCGTGGACGCGGGCGGCGTGGGTGACGGGGCGAGGGACCTGTGGGACCACCGCGTGCTCAACGCCGTCGTGGGCTTCAACCTGTCGCTGGGGCCCCTCCTGTTGCGGCTGCACTTCGCGAAGCCGTTCGACATCAAGGCCGCCAACGGCAAGCCGGACGAGGGCTGGGTGACGAACTTCTCGCTCGGTGTCGCGGGCCTCAACGGCTTCTTCGACCAGAAGGACACCGGCAAGAAGGCGGTCGCCACCCCGCAGGGCATGGCGTTGATGCCCTCACTGGGCGGCGGCTACACGACGCCCCTGGTGCACTGAAGCAGGCGTGGCTCAGGACTGCGCGGCGACGAGGGCGGCGTTGGCGCGAGCCAGCGGCCCCCCGTCGTTGGGGATGCGCTCGAAGTCTCCGCGCAGGGCCTTGATGGCGAACTTCTCCAGGTCGATCTCCCGGCGGGTGCGCACGCCCCACGCGCGCACCAGCGCGGACAGGGGGCCGAAGCCGGTGATGCCCTGCTGAAGCAGCAGGGCCAGCGTCACCCCGCTGACCACGCGCCAGCCGTGGCTGCCCCGGCGCCCCAGGACGAGGCCCAGCAGGGCCAGCGCGGAGCCACCCACCGCCAGGGCGCGGTGCATCTCCCACTCGCGCTCCAGCTTCCCCAGGTACTGGCTCATCTCCGCGCGGTCCGCCCGCTCGGCCATGCAGCGGACACACTCCTCCACGTGGGCGTCGATGCGACGGTTCACCGTGGACGGCGCGTGGGCGCGCACGGCATCGGACGAGGTCTGGTTCCAGGACTCCATCGTCGCTCCCCTGTGAGGCTCGCCTGAGAGGCTCGGGCAGCCGGACCCGGGCCCTCCTCCAGCCTGCTCCGAGGAAGCTAGGGCTGGCGGACCCGTCCGTGCACAGGCCGCCGCGTGAACGTCCTTGCCCGGCTGCCCGCCCCGGGGGCGTGGAACGCCCGCTGTGCCGCCTGGAGTGGGCAGGCGGGCAGGCGGGGGGACGGTTCAACGCGACCCGGCAAGGGAAAGACTTTTCCCCATCCAGGGCGGCCCACGCACCTTGCGTGTTCCCCGACCCCACCCGCCAGGGCAGGTAGGGGGCCATCCGACGCCGTGCTCGGGAGGCACACGGCTTGCTCCAGGAGCGGGGTGATGATGCGTCTACGACTCTTGATCAGCCTCTCGATGCTGCTGGCCGCCTGTGGCTCCGGCACGTCGAACCCCGATGTTCCACCTCCCACCGGGACGGACCCCGGCATCACGGACCCTGGCATCACGGATCCCCAGGGCGAAGTGGATCCGCCGCCCGAGGTGGATCCGCCGCCCGGCAAGCCGCCGCCGGTGGACCCGCCTCCCGTGGATCCGCCTCCCGTGGATCCGCCCCCCGTTCCGGAGGTGCAGCGGCCCTTCACGCTGCCGAAGGTGCAGACGTCGCTGGCGGACTACGAGCTCATCATCCCCGCGGAGGCGATGGCGAAGTTCGAGGCCGACCCGTGGACGCCGGAGCAGGACGCGACGTTCAAGGCCCATGGCATCACGAAGGCGGTGAAGGTGCGGCTGCGCGGGGCCTCCGCGCGGTTCTTCGAGAAGAAGAGCTGGAACGTGAGCTTCGCGGACAAGGACTCGTTCGAGGGCCGCACGTCGCTCAACCTGGTGGCCGAGTACGCCGACGCGTCGATGCTCGCGGAGAAGATCTCCTACGACCTGCTGACGGCGATGCGGGTGCCGGCGTCCACGGCGAAGTTCGTGCGGCTGAACGTGAATGGCCACTACGAGGGCGTGTTCCTGGAGGTGGAGCAGGTCAACAAGGCCTTCCTCAAGGCGCACGCGCTGCCGGACGACGACGCGTCCATCTACCGCGCGGGCTGGAAGGACACCGAGTTCAAGACGTGGAAGGTGCCCTACCAGGGCGACTGGGTGAAGAAGACGAACGAGAAGGAGCCCAACGACGCGCTCTGGGAGGTGCTGGACGTCATCAATCACACGCCGGAGCCGCAGCTCGTCACCACGCTGGAGAAGAACCTGGAGGTGGAGTCCTACGTGCGCTCCATGGTGTTGGACGCGCTGATGTCCAACAACTACGTGGAGGACTCGGAGAGCTACTTCCTGCAGGACAAGATCACCGGCCGCTGGCGCTACGTGCCGTGGGACCTGAACAACGTGGACGCGCGCTGGTGGTACGTGAACCCCGTGGAGGACATGAAGACGAGCACGAACAACATGAAGCACCCGTTGTTCAACTTCACGCTGCTGGATGGTTGGGTGGAGAAGATGTACCAGCAGCGCAAGCTGGAGTCGGCCAGCTACCCGGGCTACCTGCCGGTGTTCTCCAACCTGGGCACGCGCGTGGTGATGAACCCCGTGCTGCGCGCCCGGCTGGAGGCGAGGCTGGACAAGGCGCTGGAGGAGCTGTTCACGCCCGAGGTGATGAACCCGTACATCGACCAGCTCCACGCGTTGATCGATGCCTCCATGAAGGCGGACCCGTACATGGACTACGCGCGCTTCAGCGCGGGCAGGGACTACATGAAGCGCTTCGTGCAGGTGCGGCGGGACTTCGTGCAGAAGGAGGTGAAGCGGCTGGCGGCGCAGCAGTCCACGCTGGTGCTGGAGGCCTTTGATCCGCGCGCCGGGTGGGTGGAGGTGGCGAACCGCGGCACGCAGGCCGTGTCGCTCCAGGGCATGACGCTGACGACGAACCTGCGGGTGAGCCTGGCGGTCAGTGACCACGCCCCCACGCAGGTGACGGCGCCCACGGGCGCGGTGCTGGGCAACACGACGGTGGCGCCGGGGCAGACGGTGCGGCTGAACGCCTCCGCGCTCGGCATCACCTTCCCCGCCAGGGGCGAGGTGGGCCTGTTCGACGGCAAGTCGGTGGTAGGCGTGAAGGACCTGCTATTCTACGGTGAGCTGCCCTCGGGCAAGCACTACGCTCGCGGGGAGAAGGGCTGGGAGGTGCGCTGAGGCGCTGTCCTCCGGGCATCATGCCGTGAGCAGGAGTCGTGCGAGGCGGGCGGGGACGGGTTAGCAGACCCGGACCATGCCCGCCTCCCGCGTTCTGGATGCCCTGTTGCCGCATCGTGCTGGTCCCCTGCCCCGCGTGGCCGTCATTGGCGCGGGCGTGTCGGGGCTGACGCTCGCGCGGGTGCTGACGGGCGCGGGCTTCTCCGTGCGCGTGCTGGAC
>NZ_RAWB01000333.1 GCF_003612055.1 Corallococcus llansteffanensis | reverse complement strand
CGAAGGGCCGTTACCGAGGCACGCGCCGCAACCTCTTTGACCTCAGGCGACTCGCGGTCGTCCAAAACCTCGAGGTCGCCGCGCGTTACCAGCGCGCGGCGTGACCTAACCTGTTCGGCGCTCTAGGCTTGCTACGCCTCCATCTTCCTGCTGAAGAAGTTCTAGTTTCACCATCAGGCCGGTGGGAGTCATCATCATGAACCCGCCATCTAAAGATTCTGCCGCCCACTCCCGCTCACGCTGGGCCCTGGCTGCAGATGCTTGAATAGCAGCATCAACGTTATTCGTTGCGAGCAACTTGAATATGTCTGTGGAGATGCCAATGCTGGCACGCAACCCCGCCACGCTGACGCCTTCATCAGACTTCAATGATTGAGGATAGAAAACCGTGCGCGTCCTAGCCATCGCCAGGTTCCCGTCTCCTTGAACCTCCGACAATTCATTGGCGCGCTGGAAGAGAGCCGAGAACTCTCTCTGCTCACCAAGCGCCACGGCATTGCCTTCCGCACCATAGCCCATCAGATGAAGTGCCGCTGCGAGGTTCGCTCGCGCAAAAACTTGCCACGGATCTTCTCCGCCCCTCCCCTCAGCGAGATCAACTTCTATTGCAGGGTCTACGAATCTACAAACCGCAGAATGCTTAGCTTTATACTGAGGAATAAACAACCCACCCACGACGCTCTCGCGAAGAGCCAATCCCCCACCAACAACCAAATTTCTCTTCTGGGGAATGCCGTCATTCATTGACTTGATCAAATTACCAAACGTCTGAGTCCCCTTACACTCAATTACACATACATTTCCCGCCCTATCGAAACCAACGAAGTCAGGACTCTTTGCCGGCCCACGTTTTCCGGAAGCCTTCAAGTACATTCGAGGCTTTCCGAACCTAGTCACAGCATAATTGGTTGATGCAAGCGTCGACAGACCCAGCGCGCGCATGAGAAGCGATGCGGTCACCCCCATTCCCAAATCGTCACTCAACACGGTCTTCTGATGAGCATCCAGATCAGTCCACTCGCTACGCAGTCGCAAGTCCCTGTCAGCACTCAACGCGGGCATATAGCGCATGAACGCCCAATAGTCACTCAAATCGAAACCATAACTAACAGGAGGCGCAGTGCAGAACGCCACTTGGCATAACACCTCCAGCATATTAATTCTCCTAGGTCCCGCGATCTTGATTAGACCGGCGGATGGAGTGCTGGGTGCGGGCCATGTGCTCGCATCAACTTCCACATTAATGCTTCGAGTTATGGTCATTGCTCTTCTAGGCGCCCGTGCCGCACTCATGGATTCACCCCTACCTGCCCTGTAGTATATTCCTATTACCTACGCGTCCGAGCAGCGCCCTCAACCTCGTCATCCAGATACATCAGCAACGAAACGAGGCGCTCTAAAGAGCCATTTCTCGTCAGACGACGTTCTTTGATCCGTGAGCCAGCATGGCTATTCGCCAACGATCAAATAAACAAAATAGGACTGCTGGATGTTTCCGATCCCTTCCCCGCCAGAACTGATATTCTCGGGAGGCATCAAGAAGTTACATCGTCGAGCATAATCAATAAGATCTCGCTCCAAGTCGACAGCTATATCCGGTCTAAATGCCTCGTAAAGCAGGACCATCTTCGACCAGCCATTGCGCATGTGCTTCACCCAGCGCCGCGATGGCTTGGCGCTGACACCGATATAGATTCGGCTCCACGACCCCCGGTAGCCGTTGAGCATCGGCTTGATTATTGCCATGGCGCTGTCGCGCCCAACGCGCACGATTCGGTCTTCAATCATTCTGTCTCCATGCCCGCGCTGTGAACGCGGCATCTCATCCAATTTCACAGGAAATTGGCACGTATTCCGAGATAATTTTCAAAACCGGCCAGCGAGCGTCTCGCTGCAGGCTCGACATTCGCTGAAGTGGGGGTTTCCCCCACATGATTAGTCAGGCCTTGGCCTTGAATGCCTCTCCTAGCATGACGATATTGGCCGCCGTCAGATGCAGCGCGTAGGCGACTAGATAGCCCGGAACATCAGTTGGCGCGTCCCCCTGTCCATGCCCGCCCATCGAGGCCCTGGGTCGGGTCGCCACCGTGACGAGCACTCCGAACTCCGGCGCCACCGTCTTCGTGGACCTCCCCCTCGATTCGCGCCCTTTCGCGAAGGAGCTGCCAGGACGCGAGTAGAAGTTGAGGGCGACGGCTTCTCGGCCGGACTCTCGTTCGCGGCAAGTAGCCCCGTTGGCAACGCAGCGAAAGCGGCAAGGCCCAGGGGAGGTCTGCCTGGAGCGCTTCGCTGAAATTGTGTGCTGAAGCACGGACAAGGACTGCCTCGGCCGAAGCCACGGCCTCGTGAGGTGTCCATGTCCTATCGTCCCAGGATTCGTGAGCTGATGGATGAGTTGAAGCATCTGGGGTGTCGGGCCCGCCCCCTTCGTGGTGGTTCCCACCAGAAGTGGACTACGCCGGGAGGCGCGGCGTTATCCGTGGTCATCACCCGGCCCGGCGACGAGGTCAGCCGCACCGTGCTGACCAGCATCCGGCGGGTCTTGCGCAAGGAGTGCCTCCGCCTTGGATTCGATAGGGCATGATGCCTGGCCCGGGGCGCTTGCCGGATCTGCTTGGCTGCGCGCCGGCCACGGGTGCCTCAGGATGTCGCTCTGGGACGTCCGGACAGGGACGCCCCTGGCCTGTAGGAGCACTCGCATGACGCGCAAGTCCCGGAAAATACTGTGGAAAGGTCCCTTGCCCACGAGCGGGGAAGTCCTCGGCGGCGTGGCGGGCCTCTTCGATTGGAAGCCTCGACGCAGCGCACAGGACCGTACTTGGCGCGAGTACATCACCGGAGGCACCGTCCGTGAGGAGACGCGCTGCGGCATCCTCCGGGAGTTCATCGAGGATGGGTTTCGAGGTGCCGGGTCCCCACTCACTCCGGAGGGACTGCCCGTTGCTCATTTGCAGTCCATCTCAGAACTGGTGCAGGTGCTCGTGGCGCATGCCTCGTGGTGGGATGACCTCTGCGACAGGCGGAAGAAAGCGCTCCCCATCGGAGCCTCGCGGTTCATCAACACCGTGATGCTCCGGCTGGCGGTCGTTGAGTTGGCCGTCCGGCTCGCGCCCCTGGGGACCCTGCACCTGCCTCAATTAGAATCGTTGAAGGAGAAGCCGGAGCGTATCGACGTCCCCGAGCACCTGCTGACGACCTTGCTGCGGCAGTTGCTCAAGGAGTCGAAGATCACCAGGAACGCGCTTTCGGAGGCCCTGAATGTCACCAAGGAGGCCGTGGACCAATGGTTGGCCAAGGGCAAGGTCATCGGCCTCAAGCGGCTGGATGAGATCGCCGAAATCGTCGCCCACAAGCTCGGTGGCAGTGCGGAGGTGGCCAAAGGCCTCTTGCGGATAGCGCGGCTGATGACCCAGGTGTTCGAGGGTTTGCGTGAGCAAGTGGGGCAGGAGGAGCTGAATGGCCTGATTGAGGGCCTGTGGCGACTGACACAGGTGGCCTGCCGTGAATGCGGAAGACAAGTGGAGTTCCTTCCTGACATGGAACGCGATCAGGTGCTGGGACAGTTGATCGTCCTGGGCTCCGCGGTCTGGCCGGGACCGTTACTCAGAAATGCCATGCTGGTGCAGGAGGAGGATGACTCCTGGCGGAGGGTCATCTCCGCGCTGCCACACCAGTGGGAGTGGATTCTGGCAGAGGCTCTGGCAGCAGAGCAGCAATCCCTCAAGATGCGCGAGGTCTGCATTCAGGAAGGGTTCAAGTATTTGATGTTGGATGAAGCCCAGGTCGCCATGAACAAGGTGGTCAACGTCCTCGTCCCCAAGGAGCGCCTGCCTACGGTCCTGGTGGAAATGGAGCAACGGCCTCCAAAAGAAGCGTTGGAGCTGATGGTGGCGTTGATCTTTCAACACGGCCAGTCTCTCGTCTCTGAAGGAGCGGGCCCCAATGCATGGCGGGAACTCCTGGGTCTTGGCGAGTCCTGTCGCTACCTGATGCGCTCTGCCAACACCCCCGAACACCATGCAGCGTTGAACCTGCTCTCCTGGTTCAATTATGTGCAGGCGCTGATGCTGCTACAGATGACGATGAAGTCGATTTCAAACGAGGAACTGCTCACGAGTACCGCGTGGGACGAGCAGGTCCGTGAGGCCCTTGAGGCACTCCCGCCCATCCCCGAGCCTGTGAATCCCGACTTGGAGGAGACTTTCCATGTCCTCATGGACGTGAAGGGCACGCTGGAAGAGACGTTGCGTTGGCTCCGGGAGATTCGCGGGCGCGTCACCCGCGAACGAGGCTTACGGGCAACCTCACCGTGAACGAGGTACCGAGAGCCCCCTAAAGAGTCCGCTCGGCGTGCGCGCCGGGACGGACTGTCGGTGCAGACCCTGGATGGAAGCGGGCGCATGGCGACTCCCGCCCGTTGTCCCGCGCTGTCCGACTATCCTGTAAACATGAGTTCAGCGGAATCGAAGGGGACCGGTGCGTCGGCGGGGGTGACGCCGGAGCAGAAGCGTGCACGTCTGGCGGAGCTGCTGCGCAACAAGACCCGTCCCGTCCAGCAGGCGCCCGTGTCGTTCAGCCAGGAGCGCATGTGGTTCCAGGACCGCCTGAGCCCGGGCAGCGCCTCCTTCAACATCCCCGTCCGCGTGCGCTTCTCCGGCGCGCTCGACGTGGAGGTCCTCCGCGCCAGCCTCCAGGAACTGGTGCAGCGCCATGCGCCGCTGCGCACCACGTTCATCGAACAGGACGGGCGGCCCCTCCAGCGCATCGCTCCCACGCTGGACATGTCGCTGCCCGTGGTGGACCTCCAGTTCCTCCTCGCCGCCGAGCGGGAGGCCGAGGCTCAACGCCGGATCCTCGACGAAGCGCGCCAGCCCTTCGACCTGGAGAAGGGCCCACTGCTGCGCACCGTCCTGTACCGCCTGGATGCCCTTGAGCACCTGCTGCTGCTCAAGCTGCACCACATCATCACGGACGGCTGGTCCATGGGGGTGCTGGTGCACGAGCTGAGCGCGCTGTACCCCGCGCTCGCCTCGGGCCAGCCCTCTCCGCTGCCGCCGCTGCCCATGCAGTACGCCGACTATGCCGCCTGGCAGCGCGAGTCCCTGAAGGGCGAGGTGCTGGACGCGCACCTTGGCTGGTGGCGGGAGCGGTTGGATCCGGACGCCGTGCTGGAGCTGCCCACCGACAGGCCCCGCCCCGCTGTCCCCTCCGGGCGCGGTGCGCGCATCACGGAGGTGCTGCCCCTTCCGCTCATCGAGTCGCTCAAGGCGCTCGCGCGCGCCGAGGGCGCCACCCTCTTCGGCGTGCTGCTGGCCGGCTTCCAGGTGCTGCTCTCCCGCTACACCGGGCAGCAGGACGTGGTGGTGGGCACCTCCATCGCAGGCCGAGGCCGCGCCGAGCTGGAGGGGCTCATCGGCCTCTTCACCAACTACCTCGCCTTCCGCACGGACCTGTCCGGCCCGCCGTCGTTCCGCGAGCTGCTCGGCCGCGTGCGTGAGACGACGCTGGAGGCCTATGCCCACCAGGACGTGCCCTTCGAGAAGCTGGTGGATGCGCTCAAGCCCGAGCGCCAGCTGAGCATCAATCCCCTCTTCCAGGTCGCGCTGACGCTGCAGAACGCGCCCCTGCCGCCGCTGCGGTTGCCGGGGCTCGTCCTGGACGCGCAGCCCGTCGACAACCGCACCAGCAAGACGGACCTGTCGTTGCTCGCCTCGGAGCTGCCCGAGGGCCTGCGCGTCACCGCCGAATACAACACGGACCTCTTCGAGCCCGGCTCCATCCAACGGCTGCTCGCGCACCTGCGCACGCTGCTGGAGGGCGCCGCTTCGACTCCGGACCGGCGCATCTCCGAGCTGCCGCTGATGGACGCGGCCGAGCAGCGACAGGTCCGGAGCGAGTGGACCGGAAGCACCGCGCCCTTCCCTGAAGCCACCTGCCTGCACGCGCTCTTCGAAGCGCAGGCGCGGCGGACGCCCGAGGCCCCGGCCGTCCAGTTCCGGGGACAGTCACTCACGTACGCGCAGCTGGACACCCGCGCCAACCAGCTCGCGCACGCGCTGCGCCGCCGGGGCGTGGGGCCCGAGTCCCGCGTGGCCCTGAGCGTGGAGCGCTCGCTGGACGTGGCCGTGGGACTGCTCGGCATCCTCAAGGCGGGCGGCGCCTGGGTGCCCGTGGATCCACTGCTACCGCGCGAGCGCCTGGCCTTCATGTTGGAGGACAGCGGCGCCGCCGTGCTGGTGACGCAGGCCCCGCTGCTGGAGCGCTTCCCGGAGGCGCACCATGCCCGGGCCCTGTGCCTCGACTCGGAGCAGGGCGCGCTCGCGGGTGAGAGCCCCGAGGCCCCGGCCTCCGGCGTGGGCCCGCGAAACCTCGCCTACCTGCTCTACACCTCCGGCAGCACCGGCACCCCCAAGGGGACCGCCATCGAGCACCGCGGCGTCACCAACCTCGTCACGCATGAAGCCGTGGCGTACGGCATCGGGCCCGGCAGCCGCGTCCTCCAGTTCGCCAGCCTCTCCTTCGACCTGTCCGTGGAGGAGATCTTCACCACGCTGTGCAGCGGGGCCACGCTGGTGCTGGCGCCGCTGGAAGACCTGATGCCGGGCGAGCCGCTGCGCAAGCTGGTGCGCGACGAGGCCCTCACCGTCATCAGCCTCACGCCCGCGACGCTCGCGGCCACGCCCGCCGAGGGGCTCCCGGCGCTGCGCACCGTCATCTCCGGCGGTGAAGCGCTGCCCGCGGAGGTGGTGGCGCGGTGGGCCCCGGGTCGCAGGCTCATCAACACGTATGGCCCCACGGAGGCCACCGTCATGGCCACGCTTGTCGAGTGCGTGGCGGACGGGCACGTGCCCTCCATCGGCCGGCCGCTGGCCAACGTGCGCGCCTATGTGCTGGACGCGCGCGGCGAGCCCGTGCCCGTGGGCGTGAAGGGCGAGCTGCACCTGGGCGGCGTGGGCGTGGCGCGCGGCTATGCGGGCAGGCCCGCGCTGACGGCTGAACGCTTCATGCCCGACGCCTTCTCCGGCGAGGCGGGAGCGCGGCTGTACCGCACGGGCGACGTGGTGCGCTGGCGCGACGACGGCACGCTGGAGTTCATCGGCCGGGCGGACGCGCAGGTGAAGGTGCGCGGCTTCCGCATCGAGCTGGGAGAGGTCGAGGCCGCGCTGGCGAAGCTGTCCTCGGTGCGCGAAGCGGTGGTGGTGGCGCGCGAGGACGGGCCCGGCGGCAAGCGGCTGGTGGGCTACGCCGTACCGCGCGAAGGCATGACGGCCGATGGCATCGAGCTGCGGGCGGCCCTCAAGGACGTCCTGCCCGAGTACATGGTGCCCTCGGCCGTGGTGGTGCTGCCCGCGCTGCCGCTCACGACCAACGGCAAGGTGGACCGCAAGGCGTTGCCCGCTCCGGACCTGGCGGCGAGCGGCTCGCGGGACTACGTCGCGCCGCGCACGCCCACCGAGGAGCGGCTGGCCGCGCTGTGGCAGGAGCTGCTCGGCGTCACGCGCGTCGGAGCCCACGACAGCTTCTTCGAGCTGGGAGGCCATTCGCTGCTGGCCACGCAGGCCGTCAGCCGGATCCGTCAGGCGTTCACGGTGGAGCTGCCCCTGCGGCGTCTGTTCGAGTCGCCCGCACTGGACGCCGTGGCCCGCCTCATCGACGAGGCCCTCGCGGGAAGGGCGCAACCCGCACCGGCACCGCGCAAGCAGCACGAGATCCGCGCGCGGCCCGTGCCCACCCTTCCGCTGGAAGACGCGGCGCGAGCGATGGAGGCCCGCGCCCCCGCACCGTCACGCGGTGACGCCGCGGTGCCCTTCACGGCCGAGGTACGCCAGCGGATGTTGGTGGACTGGAATGCCACCGCCACGGAGTTCCCGCGCGGCTCCACGCTGACGGAGGTCTTCGCGCAGGTGGTGGCCCGCTTCCCGGAGAAGGTCGCCGTCGAGTTCGGGGACTCTCGCCTCACCTACCGGCAACTGGATGCACGCGCCAATCAGCTCGCGTGGCACCTGCGCGCGCTGGGCGTGGACACCGACTCGCGCGTGGCGCTCGCGCTCGATCGCTCCCTGGAGCTCATCGTCTCGCTCGTCGCCATCCTCAAGGCCGGCGCGGCCTACGTGCCCCTGGATCCGGCCTACCCGCGCGAGCGTCTGGCCGCCATGGTCGAGGACGCCACCCCCCGCGTCCTCGTCACCTCGCGCGCGCTGCTGCCGAAGCTGCCCCAGCAGGGACTGCATGCCGTGGTGCTGGAGGAGCTGTCGCTGGACGCCGGGCCCACGCACGCGCCTCCGCTGGCCGCCCTGCCCGGCAGCCTCGCTTATATCGACTTCACGTCCGGCTCCACCGGCAGGCCCAAGGGTGTGGGCACACCTCATGCCGCCGTGCTGCGCACCCTCTTCGGCGTGGACTTCGCCCACTTCGGTCCCGAGGAGACGCTGCTGCTGATGGCGCCTCTCGCCTTCGATGCCTCCACCCTGGAGGTCTGGGGCGCGCTGCTGCACGGCTCGAAGCTGGCGGTCTTCCCGCCGCATCCCCCGTCGGATCCGCACGAACTGGAGCGGGTGCTGGTGCGCCACGGCGTGACGACGCTGTGGCTGACCGCCGGGCTCTTCGCACAGGTGGTGGATTCCCACCTGCCCGCGCTGCGCTCGCTGCGCCAGGTGATCACCGGGGGTGACGTCATCTCCGCCTCGCATGTGCGCCGTGTGCTGGAGGAGCTGCGCCTCCCCGTGACGGCCGGCTATGGCCCCACGGAGACCACCGTCTTCGCCACGAGCCACCGCTTCACGGCCGCCGCACAGGTGGGCACCGCCGTCCCCCTGGGCCGCCCGCTGGGCAACACGCAGGTGTACGTGCTGGATGCCGCAAGCCAGCCCGTGCCTCCGGGAGTCACGGGCGAGCTCTACGTCGGCGGCGAGGGCCTGGCGCGCGGCTACGTCGGCCAGCCCGCGCTCACCGCGGAGCGCTTCCTCCCCCATCCCTTCGCATCCACGCCAGGAGCCCGCCTCTATCGCACGGGGGACCTGGCCCGCTGGCGCGAGGACGGCGTGCTGGAGTTCCTCGGCCGCACCGACGCCCAGGTGAAGGTGCGTGGCTTTCGCATCGAGCTGGCGGAGGTCGAAGCCGCGCTGCTCGCCCATCCGGAGGTCCGCGAGGCCGTCGTCGTGGCACGCGAGGACGTCCCCGGCGACAAGCGGCTCGTCGGCTACGTCGTCGCCCCTGAGTCCCTGGACATGGCCGTGCTGCGCGCGTCCCTCAAGCAGCGGCTGCCCGACTACATGGTGCCGTCCGCGATGGGACGACTGGCGGCGCTGCCCCTCACCGCCAACGGCAAGGTGGACCGCAAGGCCCTCCCCGCTCCCTCCACCTTCCAGACCCGCGTCCCGTCTCGCCCGCCGCGCACGGACACCGAGCGGCTGCTCGCCACGCTCTGGGAAGAGGTCCTCCAGACCGGAACGGTCGGCGCCGAGGACAACTTCTTCGAGCTGGGCGGCCACTCGCTGAGCGCCACGCAGATCCTCTCGCGCATCCGCCGCGCGTTCCAGGCGGAGCTGTCCATCGCGGACCTCTTCGCGGCCCCCACGGTGGAGGCCGTCGCGCGCCGCATCGAGACCCAGGCCCCGCGGCGGCCCGCGCTGGCGGTGCCTCCGCTCCGGCCCGTGCCGCGCGACGCCGACCTGCCCCTGTCCTTCGCGCAGCAGCGGCTGTGGTTCCTGGCGAAGATGGAGCCCACCAGCACCGCGTACAACCTCCCCTTCGTCGTGCGCCTGGAGGGGGCGCTCGATGTGCCGGCGTTCGCGCGCGCCCTGCGCGACCTGCTCCAGCGCCACGAGTCCCTGCGCACCACGTTCCGCGAGCAGGAGTCCGGCCCCGTGCAGGTCATCGCCCCGGCCCCCGCGCTGCCCGCGGGCTGGATGGACCTGAGCCCCCTGCCCGAGGCCGCGCACGCGCTGCGGGCCCTCATCGACGAGGAGGCGCGGCAGGTCTTCCCCCTGGGGTCCGGTCCGCTCTGGCGC
Source organism: Corallococcus llansteffanensis (assembly GCF_003612055.1). GTDB lineage: Bacteria > Myxococcota > Myxococcia > Myxococcales > Myxococcaceae > Corallococcus > Corallococcus llansteffanensis. Next base: position 1,176 of record NZ_RAWB01000333.1, on the reverse strand, counting down.
GTCCTCCTGGTGCGCCTGGACGCGCGGCACCACGTGCTGCTCTTGACCCTGCACCACGTCATCTCCGACGCCTGGTCCATGGGCGTGTTCCTCCAGGAGCTGACCACGCTGTACGCGGCCCATGCGGAGCGCCGTGCGCCGGAGCTGAAGCCGCTGCCGGTGCAGTACGCGGACTTCTCCGTCTGGCAGCGGGGCTGGCTGCGTGACGAGGCGCTGGAGGCCCAACTGGGCTGGTGGCGCCAGCAACTCCAGGGAGCACCGAAGGCCCTGGAGCTACCCACGGACCGCGCTCGCCCTCCGGTGCAGACCTTCCGCGGCGCGGTGTGGCCCTTCCAGTTCCCTCGCGACCTGTCGGACGCGATGCATGCCCTCTGCCGGCGTGAGGGCGTCACGCCCTCCATGGTGGTGCTGGCCGCCTTCCAGGTGCTGCTCTCCCGCTACAGCGGCCAGGAGGATGTCGTCGTCGGCTCGCCCATCGCGGGCCGCCACCACGCGGAGCTGGAGGGGCTCATCGGCTTCTTCGTCAACACGCTGGTGCTGCGCACGAAGCTGGACGGAGACCCCACCTTCCGAGAGCTGCTGGCCCGCGTGCGCGACGTGGCGCTGGGCGCGTATGCCCACCAGGACCTGCCCTTCGACAAGCTGGTGGAGGCGCTCCGGCCCGAGCGCGATCCGCGCCGCCCGCCGCTCTTCCAGGTGATGCTCGCGTACCAGAACGCGCCCATGCCGGAGACGATGGGCACGGGGCTGCGCCTCCAGCCGCTCGAGCCTCGCGGTGGCACGGCGAAGTTCGACCTCACCCTGGCCCTCAATGACACGGCCGACGGGCTGAAGGGCCTGCTCGAGTACAACACCGACCTCTTCGACGCCGCGACCGCGCGCCACATGGTGGGCCACCTGCGCACGCTGCTGGAGGGCGCGCTCCAGGAGCCGGAGCGCCGCCTCTCCTCGCTGCCGATGCTCACGCCCGGGGAGCGCGAGTTCCTGTTCCAGTCCGGGAACACGCCTGTCACGGCACAGGACGCCTGTCCGCACGTGCTCCTCCAGGCGCAGGCCCGCCTCCATCCGGAAGCGGTGGCCGTTGAGCACGAGGGCCGCACGCTGAGCTGGGCGGAGGCGCACCGGCGGGCCCTGGAGTGGCGCGCCCGCGTCGGGGTGGCGCTGCCCCCACCCCCG
>NZ_RAWB01000332.1 GCF_003612055.1 Corallococcus llansteffanensis | reverse complement strand
TCTCACGTCACCCTCCTCAACACCGTCCCCTCCGCCCTCTCCGAATTGCTTCGCGGCGCGGGCCTGCCCCCCTCCGTCCGCACCGTCAACCTCGCGGGCGAGCCACTTCCTCGCGCCCTCGTGACGCGCGCCTACCAGGTGCCCTCCGTCCAGCGCCTCTTCAACCTCTACGGGCCTTCCGAGGACACCACCTACTCCACCTGGGCCCTCATCGATTCCTCCGAGGCCGGCACGCCTCCCATTGGACGTGCCATCGCCAACTCCCAGGTGTACCTGCTGGACCGCTTCGGCCAGCCCACGCCCTTCGGCGTCCCGGGCGAAGTCTTCCTCGGGGGCGAAGGCCTCGCGCGCGGCTACCTCGGCCAGCCCTCCCTCACCGCCGAGCGCTTCGTCCCCAATCCCTTCAGCACTTCGCCCGGCGCTCGCCTCTACCGCACCGGCGACCTCGCCCGCTGGCGTGCGGAGGGCCAACTGGAGTTCCTCGGCCGCAATGACCATCAGGTGAAGCTGCGCGGCTTCCGGATTGAGTTGGGAGAGATTGAAGCCGCGCTGGCGCGACAGCCGGGCGTGCGCGAGGTGGCCGTCCTCGTCCGCGAGGATGTGCCTGGGGACAAGCGCCTCGTCGCGTACCTCGTACTCGCTCCCGACGCGCCCTCCGTCAGTGAGCTGCGCCGCGCGTTGCAGCAGCAGTTGCCCGGCTACATGGTGCCCGCCCACCTGCTGCCGTTGGACGCGCTCCCGCTCACGCCCAACGGCAAGCTGGACCGGCGCGCCCTGCCCGCGCCCGACGCGCGGCCCTCGCTGGACACCGGCTTCGTCGCCCCTCAGAGCGCCCTGGAGCAGCAGCTTGCCTCCGCGTGGCAGTCCGTCCTTCGCCTCGACAAGGTCGGCGTCCACGACAACTTCTTCGACCTCGGCGGCAACTCGCTGCTGATGGTCCAGCTCCACGCGCAGCTTCGCGAGACCCTGAAGCTCGACGTCCCACTGGTCGAGCTCTTCCGAGCACCCACCATCCGCTCACTCGCGAAGCTGTTGAGCCGTGAAGTCTCCGATCAGCCCTCGCTCGAGAAGCACCAGGAGCGAGCCACCAAACAGAAGCAGGTCATGGATCAACAGAAGCGCCTGCTGATGCGCATGAAGGATGGGAAGAAGAATGGATAGCCTGATCGAGGAGGGTCCCCAGGATGGCATGGAGACCATTGCCATCATCGGCATGAGCGGGCGCTTCCCTGGTGCGCGGAGCATCGAAGCGCTCTGGGAGAATCTCTGCTCGGGCGCCGAGTCCGTCTCCGTCTTCTCCGATGAGGAGCTGGCCGCCGCGGGCGTCGACGCTTCCGTGCGAGGCCAGCCCCACTACGTCCCCGCCCGGGGCGTGCTCGATGACGTCGACCAGTTCGATGCCTCCTTCTTCGGCCTCGCCCCACGCGAGGCCGCCACCATGGACCCCCAGCAGCGCCTCTTCCTCGAGTGCGCCGCCGAGGTTCTTGAGCGCGCAGGCCATGGCGCGCCCGCCTCCGACAACCGCATCGGCGTCTTCGCCGGTGTGAGCATGAACACCTATCTCCTGCACAACCTGTACGGCCACCCGGAGCTGCTGGCCGGTGCAGCGGGGTACCAGGCGGCCCTCGGGAACGATAAGGACTTCGTGGCCACACGCGTGGCCTACAAGCTCGGCCTGCGCGGCCCCAGCCTCACCGTCCAGACCGCCTGCTCCACCTCGCTCGTCGCCGTCCACGTCGCCTGTCAGAACCTGATCAGCTACCGCTGCGACATGGCGCTCGCGGGTGGCGCCTGCGTCCAGGTTCCGCAGGCCTCCGGCTACGTCTATGAGCCGGAAGGCATCCTGTCGCCGGATGGCCACTGCCGCGCCTTCGATGCCAGGGCCCAGGGCACCGTCAGCGGCAACGGGGTCGGCGTCGTCCTCCTCAAACGCCTCTCGGATGCGCTGAACGACGGCGACACCGTCTACGCCGTCATCAGGGGCTCGGCCATCAACAACGATGGCTCCCTCAAGCCCGGCTTCACCGCTCCCAGCGTCGACGGACAGACCGAGGCCATCACCGAAGCGCTCGCCATGGCCGACGTGGAGCCTTCGTCCATCTCCTACGTCGAGGCTCACGGCACCGCCACGCCCATGGGTGACCCCATCGAGCTGTCGGCCCTCAAGCGCGCCTTCCGCTCCGCCTCGCGCGCCACGTGCGCCCTGGGTTCAGTCAAGTCCAACCTGGGCCACCTGGATGCCGCGGCCGGTGTCACCGGCCTCATCAAGACGGCGCTGGCGCTGCACCACCGCAAGCTGCCACCCAGCCTTCACTACTCCGCACCGAATCCGCAGCTCGGCCTGGAGGACAGTCCCTTCTACGTCAACGCCTCACTGAAGGACTGGCAGCCTCCCGCGGGCGTGCCTCGCAGGGCCGGCGTCAGCGCCTTCGGCATTGGTGGCACCAACGCCCACGTCATCCTCGAAGAGGCCCCCGCGCGGGAGGTCCCTGCTTCTACGAACGCGCCACAGGTGTTGGTGCTGTCGGCGAAGACGGCCTCGGCGCTGGAGCGCGCCACCGCGCAGCTCGCCACGCACCTCCAGGCCCACCCCGAGCTGCCCCTGGCCGACGTCGCCTTTACCCTCCAGGTGGGCCGCCGTCTGCTGCCCCACCGCCGCTTCCTCATCGCTTCCGACGCCCTTCAGGCCGCCCAGCTGCTTCAGGACTCCCAGCAGCAGCCTCCTGCGTTCGTCTCCGGCTTCGATGACTCCGACGAGCGGCCCGTCGTCTTCATGTTCCCCGGTGGCGGTGCCCAGTACGTCCTCATGGGCCAGTCCCTCTACGCCTCGCTCCCGCTCTTCCGCGACACCGTCGACCGCTGCGCTTCGCTCCTCCTGCCGCTTCTCGGCCAGGACGTGCGCGCCGTCCTCTACCCGCCGACCTCTTCCGCTGACGCCTCCGCAGCCCTCCTGCGCCAGCCCCGCCTCGGCCTTCCCGCCCTCTTCGTCACCTCCTACGCCCTGGCCCAGCAGTGGCTCGCCTGGGGCCTCAAGCCCCAGGCCCTCATCGGCCACTCCCTCGGCGAGTACGTCGCCGCATGCCTCGCGGGTGTCTTCTCCCTCCAGGACGCCCTCGCCCTCGTCTGCCTGCGCGGCCGTCTCTTCGAGCAGCTCCCCCCGGGCGCCATGCTCAGCGTCGCCCTCTCCGAGGCCGACGTCCTGCCCCTGCTGGGTGACTCGCTCTCCCTGGCCGCCGTCAACGCCCCTTCCCTCTGCGTCGTCTCCGGCCCCACCTTCGCCATCGCCGCGCTCGCCGCGCGCCTTCGTGAGTCCTCCGTCGAGCACCGCGAAATCGCCATCGACGTCGCCGCCCACTCCTCGCTGGTGGAGCCGCTGCTCGCTGAGTTCACCCGCGTCCTCTCCTCCCTCTCCCTCCACGCACCCAAGCTCCCCTTCCTCTCCAATGTCACCGGCACGTGGATTACCGCCCAGGAAGCCACCCGCCCTGACTACTGGGCCCGCCACCTGCGCCAGACGGTGCGCTTCGCCTCCGGCGTGGAGACGGCACTCGCCTCCCTCGGCTCGCCCCTCTTCCTCGAAGTCGGCCCCGGCCAGACGCTCACCCGTCTCGCCCACCTCTCCACACGCGCCCACTCCCACGCCCTCGTCCTCTCCTCCATGCGTCACCCGCAGGAGGAGGCCGATGACGTACGCGTGCTGCTCGCCTCTCTCGGCAAGGCCTGGCTCTCCGGCGTCCCCCTCTCCTGGGACGCCGTCCACGCCGCTCCACCTCGCCGCGTCCTCCTCCCCACCTACCCCTATGAGCGTCAGCGCTTCTGGGTGGAGCCCGGACGCGCCTCCCTCTCCTCCCTCGCGGATCCGCTTCGCAAGCAGCCCCACGTCGCCGACTGGTTCTACCTGCCCTCCTGGAAGCGCTCCCTCCCGCCTCGCGCCTCCGCCTCCGCGCCTCGCCGGTGCCTCGTCTTTCTCGACGCGCTCGACCTCGCCTCCTCCCTCGTCTCCCGCCTCGAGGCCCTTGGCCACTCCGTCTTCACCGTCTCCCCGGGCTCCGAGTACCGCCGCGAGGGCAGTCATGGGTTCGTCATCGATCCGCGCAGCAGCACGGGCTACGCGCGGCTCCTCGGTGACCTGAGCACCGCCCAGTCATTGCCGGACCTCATCCTCCACGGCTGGGGGCTCACGGCTCCGGATGCTCCGGGCTCCGACGCGCTCGAGCGGGACCTGGACCTCGGCTTCTACAGCCTCCTGTTCCTCACCCAGGCGCTCGGGAAACAGCACCTCACGGAGTCGCTGCGCATCGTGACGCTCGCGAATGGGACGCAGGAGGTCACCGGCCACGAGCCGCTGAACGCCGCGAAGGCGGCCGTCCTGGGCCTCTGCAACGTGATTCCCCAGGAGCACCAGAACATCAGCTGTCGGAGCATCGACGTGGAGCCCCCGACGGATGCGGCGGGCACCGCTGCGCTCGCGGCCCGGCTCGTGAAGGAAGTCCTCGCCGACATGAAGGACGCGGCGGTCGCCTACCGCGGAACCCACCGCTGGGTGCAGACCTTCGAGCAGGTTCCCCAGCGTCCCACGACGGAAGCCGCCCTCCCGCTCCGGCAGCGCGGCACGTACCTCATCACCGGCGGACTCGGGAAGATCGGCCTCGAGCTGGCGAGGCACCTGGCGCGCACCGTCCAAGCCCGACTGGTCCTCCTCGGCAGGACCGGCGTACCCACCCGCGAGGAGGGGGCCCGCATGCTCGCGGACGGCACGGCGGACGAGACGACCCGCGAGCGGCTCCGCGCACTCGACGAGCTGGAGTCCCTGGGCGCCGAGGTCCTGGTGCTTCGCGCGGACGTGGCCGACGCCGCGCAGGTGTCCGCGGCGCTCGACGCGGCCACCGCTCGCTTCGGACCCCTCCATGGCGTCATCCACGCGGCGGGGACGACGGGCGACAAAGCCGTCCGCCTCATCGACGAGGCCCTGCCCACCGACTGCGACTGGCACTTCGCTCCCAAGGTGCGGGGCCTCCAGGTGCTGGCCTCGCTGCTGGAGGGACGCGACCTGGACTTCTGCATCCTGTGCTCGTCCCTGGCGTCGGTCCTCGGTGGACTCGGCTATGCCGCCTACGCGTCCGCCAACCGGTTCATGGACGTCTTCGCCCAGGCGCACGGCCGGACCAGCGCCTTCCCCTGGATCTCCGTGAACTGGGAGGGCTGGCGGACGGACGCGAACCCCGCGCGGGGCAACGCGCTCGGAGCGACCCTCCAGGAGCTGACCCTCACTCCCGCCGAGGGCGTGAAGGCCTTCGAGCACCTGCTGTCCCTGGAGCCCGTCGCCCACGTGCTCATGTCCACGGGCTCGCTCCAGGCCCGCCTCGACCGGTGGACCCGGTTCCAGGAGGACGGCGCCGCCCCGGGCGACACCGCCTCCCGCGCGAACCTCGCCCACGTCCGTCCCCAGCTCCGCACCGAGTACGTCGCGCCCCGCGGCGAGCTGGAACAGACCATCGCGGACATGTGGCAGATGCTGCTCGGCATCGACCGGGTCGGCATCCACGACAACTTCTTCGAGCTGGGAGGGCACTCCCTGCTGGCCACCCAGCTCACCACCCGGCTGAAGGCCACCTTCAAGGTGGAGCTTCCCCTGCGCCGCCTGCTGGCGAGCCCCACCGTCGCCAGCATCGCGGACGTCGTCCTCCAGGCCCAGGCCGAGCAGGTGGATGACGACACCCTGGCCCAGATGCTCGCCGACCTCGAAGCGATGTCCACCGAGGACACCGCGGACCTGCTGGCCGAAAGCGAGGCCCTGTGAATCCCGTGAAAAAGCTCCCCCCTTCCGATTCGTCCCCACGAGAGGAATCACCCGTGAACAAGAACATCCTTTCGGAGCTCATGCGCAGCGGGAGCGAGCTCCTCGCCGAGGAAGATCCCGCGCTCTTCGCGCTGCTCGAAGGTGAATACGAGCGTCAGCAGGACACGCTCGTGATGGTCGCCTCGTGCAGCATCGCCGACCCGTCGGTGCTCGCGTGCCAGGGCTCGGTGGCGGTCAACGTGACCGCCGAGGGCTACCCGGGCAAGCGCTACCACGCGGGCTGCGAGCGCATCGACGGCATCGAGCAGCTGGCCATCGACCGCGCCAAGACCGCCTTCCAGGCGCGCTACGCCAACACCCAGCCGCATTCAGCCACCTCGGCCAACTACATCGTCCTGTCGCACCTGCTGGCGCCGGGCGACACCATCCTCGGAATGGGACTGCGCGCGGGCGGCCACCTGACGCATGGCTCCAAGGTCTCCATGTCCGGGCAGTACTTCCGGTCGGTCCACTACGGCGTCGATGAGAACGGCTTCATCGACTACGAGCAGGCCGCGCGGATGGCCCGGGAGTTCAAGCCCCGGCTCATCATCTGCGGCGCCACCGCCTACTCCCGCATCGTCGACTTCCGCCGCTTCCGCGAGATCGCCGACGAGGTGAACGCCTACCTGCTGGCGGACATCTCGCACATCGCGGGGCTCGTCATCACCGGGCTCCACCCGAGCCCCATCGACCACGCCCACTTCACCACCACGTGCACGCACAAGCAGCTCTACGGGCCGCGCGGCGGGCTCATCCTGCTGGGACGCGACCATGAGGCGCTCGGCCCGGATGGCAAGCACACGCTGACCGACCTGATGCGCCGCGCGGTGTTCCCCTACTTCCAGGGCGCGCCCATCATCAACGCCATGGCGGCCAAGGCCCGGGCCCTGGCCGTCGCCGTCACCCCCGGGTTCAAGGCCACCGCCGAGCGCATCGTCGAGGACGCGCGCGCGCTCGCCCAGGCGCTCCAGGAGCGCGGCTACCGCATCATCTCCGGCGGCACGGACAACCACATCGTGCTCGTGGATGTCGCGGCGCGGGGCCTCACCGGGCTCCTGGCGGAGCAGGCGCTGGAGGCCTGCGGCATCATCGTCAACAAGAACTCCATCCCGGGCGACAAGAACCCGGCCGAGATCGCCAGCGGCGTGCGGCTGGGGACCAACACGCTGGCGGGCCGCGGCTACGGCCCGCGCGAGATGGAGCTGTGCGCCGACCTCTTCCACCGCGTGCTCTCCGGCATCGAGGTGCTCGGCCCGCGCGAGTACAGCCTCAGCCCCACCCTCCAGGCCGGCATCCGCGCGGAGGTCCGCGCCCTCTCCCGGCGCTTCCCCATCCCCCGCTACGCGGCCGCCCACCCCGAGCCGTAGGCGTCATCACCCCTCATCTTTTCCGCACGACGGACCTCTCCCATGAGCGACCTCTCCAAGCGACTCGCCGCCCTTCCTCCCGAGAAGCGCGCCCTGCTGTCACGGCAGCTCAAGAACAAGACCGAGTCCCCACGGGGCCCGGCCGTCCCACGGCGGCCGGACAACGTGCCCGTGCCGCTCTCCTTCGCGCAGCAGCGGCTCTGGTTCCTCGACCAGCTGGAGCCCGACAGCCCGCTGTACAACGTCCCCACCAACGTGCGCCTCACGGGGAAGCTGGACGCGCAGGTGCTGCGGCGCAGCCTCAATGAGATCATCCGCCGGCACGAGGTCCTCCGCACGACCTTCGCGCCCCCATCTCAGGACGGGCGCGCCGTGCAGATCATCGCGCCGGCGCTGGCGCTGGAGCTGCCGGTGGTGGACCTCCAGGGCCTGCCACGCACCGAGCAGGACGCGGCGGTGGAGCGGCACGCGCTCGCCGAGGCCCGGCACGTGTTCACCTTGCGGACGGGGCCCCTGGTCCGCGCGACGCTGCTGCGCCTTTCGGAGCGGGAGCACGTGCTGCTGCTGAACATGCACCACATCATCTCCGACGGCTGGTCCATGGGCGTGATGCTCCAGGAGATGGGCACCCTCTACGCCAGCTTCGCCGCGGGCCGGCCCTCCGTCCTCCCGGAGCTGCCCGTGCAGTACGCGGACTACTCCGTGTGGCAGCGCGAGTGGCTGCGCGGGGAGGAGTACGAGAAGCAGGCCGCGTACTGGAAGACGCGGCTTGCCGGCAGCCTGCCGGTGCTGGAGCTGCCCACCGACCGGCCCCGCCCCGCGGTCCAGTCCTTCCGGGGAGCGCACCATCTCTTCGTCCTGGACGAGGCCCTCACGGCGGCGCTCAAGGACGTCAGCCGCCAGGAGGGCGTCACGCTCTTCATGACGATGCTGGCCGCCTTCAAGCTGCTGCTCCACCGCTACAACGGCCAGGTGGACCTGCTCGTGGGCACGCCCATCGCCAACCGCACCCAGCCGGAGCTGGAGGGCCTCATCGGCTACTTCGCCAACACGCTGGTGCTCCGCACGGACCTCGACGGGGACCCCACCTTCCGCGCGTTCCTGGAGCAGGTCGAGGACGTGTGCCTGGGCGCGTATGCCCACCAGGACCTCCCCTTCGATCAGCTGGTGGAGCTCATCCAGCCGGAGCGGAGCCTGAGCCACATGCCCCTGTTCCAGGTCATGTTCGTGTTCCGCAACGACCCGTCGAAGCCGCTGGCGCTGCCGGAGCTGACGATGGCGCCCATGGAGGTGGAGAGCGGGACGTCGAAGTTCGACCTGACCCTCTACCTCATGGAGGTCGAGGGCCGGCTCCAGGTGTCCCTGGAATACAGCACCGACCTCTTCGACGAGGCCACCATCCACCGCATGGAGGGGCACTTCCGCACCCTCCTCGGAAGCCTCGCCGCGGACCCCGGCCAGCGCCTGTCCCGCGTGCCGCTGCTCACGGCGCCCGAACAGCAGCAGCTCATCCGCGACTGGAACGCCACGGACCTGGCGTTCCCGGAGCGCGCGTGCCTGCACGAGCTGTTCGAGGCATGGGTGGACCGGGCGCCGGACGCCGTCGCCGCCGTGTGTGGCGAGGAGGCGCTGACGTACCGGGAGCTCAACCGGCGTGCGAACCAACTGGCCCACCGCCTGCGCGCGCTTGGCGTGGGGCCCAACGTCAAGGTGGGCCTCTGCGTGCGGCGCTCGCTGGAGGCCGTGGTGGGCTTGATGGGCATCGTGAAGGCGGGTGGCGCCTACATGCCATTGGATCCCGCCTACCCGAAGGAGCGCCTCCAGTTCATGCTGGAGGATGTCCGGGCCCCGGTGCTGCTGACGCAGTCGGCCCTGCTGGAGCGGCTTCCCGCGCAGCAGGCCCAGGTGCTCTGCCTGGACACGGACTGGGCGGACATTGCCCGGGAGCCGGACACGAACCCGCCGAGCGCGGTGACGCCGGAGGACCTCGTGTACGTCATCTACACGTCGGGCTCCACCGGCAACCCCAAGGGGGTGATGCTCGACCACCGGGGCCGGGTGAACAACTTCACGGACTTCAACCGCCGCTTCGACATTGGCCCCGGGGACGCCGTGCTGGCCCTGTCGTCGCTGAGCTTCGACATGTCCGCGTATGACGTCTTCGGGACGCTCGCCGCGGGCTCCACCATCGTGCTGCCCGTCGCGGCGCTCGAGCGCGACCCGGCCCACTGGGCGCAGCTCATGGTGCAGCACCGCGTCTCCGTCTGGCACTCCGTGCCCGCGCTGCTGGAGATGCTCCTGGCCAGCGTGGGCACCGACGGGGAGCGCGTCCCCCGCTGGCTGCGTCTGGTGTTGCTGGGCGGCGACTGGATCCCCGTCACGCTGCCGGACCGGCTCAAGGCCGTGGTCGCCGGTGCGCAGGTGATCAGCCTGGGAGGCGCCACGGAGATCTCCATGGACTCCACCATCTACGACGTCGTGGAGACCGACCCCGCGTGGAAGAGCATCCCCTACGGGATGCCGATGACGAACCAGCTCTGCTACGTGCTGGACGCGCAGCTGCAGGCGGTGCCCATCGGCGTGCCGGGCGAGCTGCACCTGGGCGGTGCGGGGGTGGCCTGGGGCTACCTGAACCGCCCGGAGCTGACGGCCACGAAGTTCATCCCGCACCCCTTCAGCACGCGGGCCGGCGCCCGGCTCTACAAGACGGGGGACCTGGCCCGCTACCGCCCGGACGGCAACCTGGAGCTGCTGGGCCGCATCGACAACCAGGTGAAGATCAACGGGCTGCGCATCGAGCTGGGAGAGATCGAGGCCGCCCTGCGCAAGCTGCCCGGGGTGGACGAGGTCATCGTCGTCGCCCGGGCCGAGGGCTCGGGGCCCAAGCGGCTGGTGGCCTATGTCGTGCCCGAGGAGGGCCAGACGCTGACGGCCGAGGACACGAGGGCCGCCCTCAAGTCCCAGCTCCCCGAGTACATGGTGCCCACCGCCTACGTCTTCCTGGAGGCCCTGCCGCTGACGCCCAATGGCAAGGTGGACCGGCGCAACCTCCCGGCCCCCCGGCTGACCCGCCAGGATGCCCAGCCGGTGGTGGCGCCGCGCACGCCCGAGGAGAAGGTGCTCGCGGGCATCTGGAGCGCGCTGCTGGGAGTGGAGCAGCTCAGCGTGCACGACAACTTCTTCAGCCTGGGAGGCGACTCGGTGCTGGGCGTGCAGCTGGTCGCCCGGGCCCGGCAGGCGGGGCTCCACCTCACCCCGAAGCAGCTCTTCCAGCACCAGACCCTCGCCGCGCTGGCGGAGGTGGTGCAGCCCGTCGCCGCGCGGCCCGCGGGGGAGGCCGCGGGCCCCCGGCTCACCGCCCGGCAGCAGCAGGTCGCGGACCGGATGCGCGTGGAGGACGCCGGCATCGAGGCGCTGTACCCCGTCTCCCCCATGCAGCGGAACATGCTGCTGCGGACCCGGGGGACACCTGCCCCGGGGCTCTATGTCGTCCATGCCAGCCTGCAGCTCCCCGGCGACCTCCAGGTGGACCGCTTCCGGGAGGCCTGGCAGCGCGTGGTGGCCCATCACCCCATCCTCCGGACGGGCTTCGCCTGGGAAGGGCTGGACGAGCCCCTCCAGGTGGTGCGCCGCGCGGTGGACGTGCCGCTCGAGGCCCATGACTGGCGGCACCTGTCCCTGGACGCGCAGCGGGAGCAGCTGGCGGACCTGCTGCTGGCGGATCGGCGGCGCGGGTTCGAGCTGTCGCGGGCGCCGCTGATGCGGCTCCTCCTCATCCACGTGGACGAGAGCACGTACTACTTCACCTGGAGCAACCACCACGCGCTGCTGGATGGCTGGTCCCGGGCCATCGTGCTGAAGGACGTGTTCCTCACCTACGGGGCGCTCCTGGCCGGCCAGGCTCCGCCGCTCCAGGCGCGTCGCGCCTATGCGGACTACATCGGGTGGATCCAGCAGAAGGACGCCGCGGCGTCCGAGCAGTTCTGGCGTCAGCAGCTGAGCGGCTTCTCCGGCCCGGTGCCCCTCGTCCTCGAG
>NZ_RAWB01000331.1 GCF_003612055.1 Corallococcus llansteffanensis | reverse complement strand
CGGATGGGGCGTGGCACCGGGGGCTCGGGGCCTCAGCGGCCGAACCTGCTCATCCTGGCGTCGGACGGGCTCCGGCCGGACCACCTGTCGGGCAACGGCTACCCGCGGGCCACGTCACCGAACATCGACCGGTTGATGGACGAGGGCACGCGCTTCAGCGACACGGTGGTGCAGGTGCCGCGCACTGCGCCGTCCTGGACGACGCTGCTGACCTCGCAGTGGGCGGGCGAGCACCCGGTGGTGCACACGCTGGTGGGCCGCGAGGCGCGGGACACGAAGCTCACCACGCTGGCCACGGTGCTTGCGGCGCAGGGCTACCGCACGGCGGTGGTGGCGGACTACGCGGGGGACCACTTCTCGCGCTTCCCGTATGGCTTCCAGCAGGTGTCCGCGCCGGACTTCCGCTTCCCGGACCTGGTGCGTCAGCGGATGCTCATCATGCACGCGGCGCTGCTGCCGTGGACTGCGCTGGCGCCGGGGCTGTTCCCGGAGCGCGGCGAGTTCCCGGAGCTGACCGACCCGGCGCCGCTGCGCGCGCGGGTGCACCGCACGTTGGACGGGTTGCCGGAGGACGCGCCGTTCGCGCTGGTCGTCTTCGCCTCGTCCACGCACTTCCCCTACGCCGCGCCGTGGCCGCAGGAGGGGCGGTTCGTGGAGCGGGGCTACCGGGGGCCGTGGCGGTTCGGCGCGACGCCGCAGGTGGAGGTCAACCCGGAGGCGCCCTCCCCCACGCCCGAGGACGTGGCGGCCCTGGGGGCGAACTACGACGCGGCGGTGCTCACGTTCGACGGGCTGGTGGGGGACCTGCGCGCGGACCTGGAGCGGCGCGGGCGGTGGGACGACACGCTGGTGGTGCTGCTGTCGGACCACGGCGAGCACCTGGAGGACGCGGGCCTGGGCCTGGGCCACGGCGACCACCTGTGGGGCGGCGCGGCGCTGCGCATCCCGTTCGTGGTGCGGCTGCCCGGGCAGGTGGCCGAGGGGCGCACGGTGACGCAGCGGGCGCGCTCGCTGGACGTGGCGCCCACGGTGCTGGAGCTGATGGGGGTGAGCGCGCCGGAGTCCTTCCGGGGCCGCTCGCTCGCGTCGTTGGTGAGGCCCGGGGCGGAGCCGGGTCCGCTGCCAGACGCGCCCGCGCTCATCGAGACGGACCTGTGGTTCAGCGACCGCGATGGCCAGCCCTACCAGACGGTGCGCATCCCCTACCCGTGGATCTACGAGACGGTGACGGTGGAGAAGGACACGGGGGAGATTGCCCTCAAGCCCGAGTGGGAAGGCACCGTGCGCCGCGCCCGGCACCGGGGGCTGTACCTGGGGCGATGGAAGCTGCTGGAGCTGCCCACGCCGGGCGGGGTGGTGGTGCAGCTCTTCGATGTCGTGGCGGATCCCGCGGAGGCGCACGACGTGGCCGGGGACTTCCCCAACGTCGTCACCGCGATGCGCGCGAGGCTGGCGGAAGAGTTGCCGGATGGAGACAGGGAGCTGGAGCGCCCTGTCGAACACTGACGTCCGCTCAGGAACCGGCGAGCGCGGGCCGCGCACCCTCCACGGAGGACGTGCCCGTGCGGCGCAGCAGCAGCACCACGGCGCCCAGGGCCAGCAGGCTGCACCCGACCAGCAGCGCCAGGTGCACGGAGGTCGCCAGCTCCGTGGCGGACAGCGCGAAGCGCGTCAGGAGGAAGGACGCCGCGTTGTTGAGGATGTGGACGAACACCGGCAGACGGACGCTGCCGGTGCGCTCGGCGAGCCAGCCCAGGTACAGGCCCAGCACCAGCGCCAGGGGGCTGTGGATGGGGTCTAGGTGGATGAACCCGAAGAGCGTGGCGGCTCCCGCGATGCCACCCCAGCGGCCCCAGCGCTCCACCAGGCGGGTCTGCACGTAGCCGCGGAAGAACAGCTCCTCGGCCGTGCCCGCGACCAGCGTGCCGAAGAACATCAGCATCACGAACGTTCCGAACGAGCCCTGGCTGGTGGCCTGCAACCCCTTCAGTGACGACGTCCAATCCCATACGCCCGTGAGCACGGACAGGCTCTCCAGGGCCTGTCCCAGCGCGAAGCAGCCCACCAGGGCGGCCCCCCACGCCCAGACAGGCAGGGACGCTCCCGTCGTCAGCCGCAGACGCTCCCGCAGCGGCCGGGGGGACAGCCACCCGCCCAGCAGCGCGACGCAGAGCCCCGTGAGGCTGGACGTCATCACGCCCGCCACATGGAGCCAGGGCAACAACTTGATCTGCTCCATCATCGCGGTCAGCGCCGCGGTGTCCTGGGCCTTCACGCCGGTCCGGGACATCTCCATGGCCATCGCGATGCCGGCGAGGAGAGCTCCCACGGTCAAGAGCGTCACCAGCATGAGCACGAACGCGAGCGCCACCGTCCACACCCGGGGGCGCTTCGCGGTGGCGGACGGCATGGCGTCCTGGGCGTTGGACCGTTCGGGCTGGGAATCCATGGCACGCGACGTTAGTGCCCGCCTGTGTCCAAGTCGAACGGCGTCCCGCGCCGGCCTTCACACTTCTTCATGCCCCGCGCAAACCCTCTCAATGACCGGCTTCCATATTGGCTCCAGTCAGGAAGCGAAAACGAACCCCACGCTGGAGACAGAACGCCATGAAGAAGAAGCTCGCCATCGCCGGTACCGCCGTCGTCGCCGTCACCCTCCTCACCGGCTTCGGCTTCGGCGGCCGCGGTCACCACGGCTCACCGGATCCGGAGCGCATCAAGCAGATGGTGACGTGGAAGCTGGACGACAAGCTGGATGACCTGGACGCCACCGAGGCCCAGCGCACGTCCATCCACGCCGTGAAGGACCGCCTCCTCGCCGACGGACAGCAGCTGATGGAGGGGCAGCAGGCCGTCCGCAAGGAAGCCCTCACCCAGTTGGAGTCCCCCAACCCGGACGCCGCGAAGCTGCACGCGCTGGTGGACGCGCGCATCGACGCGTTCCGCGCCTTTGCCCACAAGGCGACGGACGCCGTGCTGGAAATGCATCGCACCCTCACCCCGGCCCAGCGTCAGGAGCTGGCCAGCGACTACCGCGAGCACGCCGGCGTGAAGTAGGCCCGGCCCCTGGGGTTGCGCTCGGCATGACACATTCGGAAGCGGGCCTTGCTCCAGCGTGGGCAGGGCCCGCGGGCGCGGCTATGTTTCCACGGTGGATTACACCGACTACGCGCGACGCATCCGCTCTCACGCTTCCCTGGGCGAGCTCACCGAATACGGCCAGGTGCACGAAGGCGGACGCGACTACCCGCTCTTCCGCCTCATCGTCCCCGGTGAGCGCTGGCTCGTCATCACCTCCGGCTTCCATGGCGAGGAGCCCGCGGGCCCGCTGACGCTCGCCCAGCACCTGCCGGACATCGTCGCCTACGCGAAGTCCAAGGGCGTGGGCCTGCGCGTCTACCCGTGCATCAACCCCTCCGGCTTCGAGGACGGCACGCGCTACAACCGCAGCGGCGAAAAGCCCAACAACGACTTCATGCGCTACGAAATCGCCCCCGGTGAGTGGCGCGGCGAGCTCATGGGCGACCCGCCCATCCTGCGCTGGGCCCTGTACGACGGCGGCCCCAAGGAGACGCGCGCGGTGCGCACCGACCTGGCCCGCTTCCCGCCTCCCGACGCCGCGCTCGACATCCACCAGGACAACTACCTGGGCGGCGTCGCGACGTACGCGTACACCTTCGGGGACAAGGCCGCCTACCGCCCGCTGATGGAGGCCTGCGCCGCGCACGCCACCGTGGTGCGCAGCCGCAAGGTGGATGACAACAGCTTCGCGGACGAGAACGGCTTCGTCGTCTTCCACGATGGCAGCGTCACCGACTGGTACACGCGCCAGGGCGTGCCGTATACCGCCGCGCTGGAGACCACCACGCCCACGCCGCCGACGACGTGCGATAAAATCAACCTCACCTGGATCCGCGGCTTCATCGACCTGGCCGCGCGCGGAGAAGGCCCGAAACGATGATTCAGCGCCCCCTGGGAAACAGCGGCCTCACCGTGTCCGTGCTCGGCTTCGGCGCGGGGCCGGTGGGCAGCGAGGCCTTGAGCGACACCGACGCGGGCGCGCTCCTACACGGCGTGCTGGACGCGGGCATCACCCTCATCGACACCGCGCCCAGCTACGGCGTGTCCGAGGAGCGCATCGGCCGGCACCTCGCCTCGCGGCGCCGCGAGTTCGTGCTGTCCACCAAGTGCGGCTACGGCGTGCCCGGCGTGGAGGACTGGACGCCCGAGTGCATCACGCGCGGCGTGGACCTGGCCCTCCAGCGCCTGCGCACCGACGTGCTGGACGTGCTGCACTTCCACTCGTGTCCCCCGGACGTGCTGCACCGCCCCGGCCTGCTGGAGGCGCTCACCCGCGCGGTGGAGGCAGGCAAGGTGCGCGCCGCCGCGTACTCGGGCGACAACGCCGGGCTGGACGCCGCGCTGGAGACGGGCGTGTTCGCGGTGGTGCAGACCTCCGTGAATGTCTTTGATCAGCGCTCGCTCGACCACGGCGTCGCGAAGGCGAAGGCGCGCGGCGTGGGCGTCATCGCCAAGCGGCCCCTGGCCAATGCCCCGTGGCGCTTCCACGACCGGCCGTCCTCGCACGACGTGGGCGAGTACTGGGACCGGATGCGGCGCATGGCCGTGCAGCCCGGAGGCCTGGACTGGCCGGAGCTGGCGCTGCGCTTCACCGCGCACGCGCCCGGGGTGGCGACCTGCATCGTGGGCACCACGCGGCTGGACAACCTGCGCGCCAACGCCCGGGCCCTGGAGCAGGGGCCGCTGCCGGAGCCCGTCGTCCAGGAGCTCCGGGACGCCTTCCGTCGGAATGACCACGGTTGGGACGGGGTTGTCTGAGCAGCCCCCTGGGATGCCCCTTTCGTCAAGCATCCCGGAGGCGGCTCCCGGCAAATGCCCACCATCAACGTTTGTCTCGTCCATCCGGGACGGGTGCTAGCTCTTGGGTGCATGCCGAACATCCGGACATGAACGAGATGCCGGAGTCTGAGAAGCAGGGAGAGTCGGCGGAGATCCACCCCTCATCGCTGGATCTGCACCAGGTGGAGCACACCCCCCAGGTGGCGGCCTGGTTGCGCCTTCGGGCGGGCCAGTGGCTCAGCAACGCCCAGAAGGAGTTCAACGAAGCCGTCTTCGCGCGGGACGGCTCGGACGCATCGTTGGACCGCTATGCCGACGCCCGCTCGGAGCTGGACTCCGCCGAGGCCTGGGCGCTGCGCGTCGCGGAGTTCCTGATGCGTCCGCAGTAGGCGCAGCGCCCGGAAGCCGCCTTCAGAGCGCGAAGCGCCGGATGCGCACCCGCGACGTGCCGTCCGGGTCCGTCACCGTCTCGTTCATGTAGAGCGCGGCCGGCTGTCCCCGGACGACATGCCGCACATGGGGACTCGCGATGGGCGCCACCTCCTGGAGCGTCTTCCCGTCCCACACCGACACGAAGTACTCCGTGGCCCCGACCGGGGTCTGCTTGGGATTGAGGAAGACGAAGCGTTGCTCGCCCGGGATGAACTCGAAGAGGTTCACGCTGATCTGCCCCGGGTAGCGGAGCACGCCGCTGGAGCCCCCCGCGTCATGGGGGGCCCAGGACAGGGTGCGCCTCTCGCGGTCGACGATGTAGCTGTACGTCATCCACACCGAGGTCCGCAGGTCGTCACTCACCGCGGGCAGGGTGTCGATGAAGCCGCCGTTGGCGAGCTCCTCCCCTGCCCCCTTCAACAGCGTGTAGGAAGCCGAGCACCGGACGCCGAAGCAATCCACACCCGAGCAGAAGAGGAGGGGCTGCGTGCGCGTCGCAAAGGTCTCACACGTCTTTGCCCACGACAGGGTCGTGCAGCCCCGGGCCGTGCAGGAGAAGGACCTCACGGGCGGGAAGGACTCGTAGGGTCCCTGGACGCCCCGCACGTTGACGGTGACCGTGTCCTCGTTGAAGAAGGAGGCGCTCAGCGACACCCAGGTCCCCTCGACGGGGACCTCCCACAGCTGGGCCCCGGTGGCGGTGTCATAGACCTGGACGTTCTGCTTCGGCGTCAGCACCCCGAAGCGCGAGCCCGCCGGGGAAATCCTCAGCTGGGACCTGGGCATGCCCAGGTCCTGGACCGTGCCCAGTACGAGGTCGATGATCCACGTGCGCTCCCCCTGCCACGCCCAGAGGTACCGCGCTCCCGCGTGGAGTGCCGGCACCCCCTCCAGCACCCGCAACAGCGTGCGCTTCGAGCAGGCCTGGGCCGTGCACCCGTCCAGGTCCACCACGCGCACATCCGAGTCGCCTTCCGGCGTCTGTTCGATGAAGGACAGGTAACGCTCCCCGTGCTCCTGCATCAGGATGTACCCCTGCATGTGGTCGCTGAGGAGGAAGGCCTGGGAGTCCCCGGGCCGCCATAGCCACGCTGAGCGGAGGCCTTCCGCCTGGGCGCTCCAGAGCAGCAGGGCGCTTCCATCCGCCGTGAAGCGCAGCCCTTCCACGGGCGGCGCGACGGTCCGCACCTCACCGGACGCCAGGTCCTGGACGACCATGCCGCCGCCGGCCTCCTGCGCGACCAGGAAGCGCTGCTGGACATCCACGTCCCACAGGAGCGCCGCCTCCATCAGCGTCTGGACGGGAGCGCCCCCGTCCACGGTCTCGCCCGCGTCAAAGGACTCGCCGGCATCCACCTCCGTGCCGGCATCCATGCCGCCGTCCGGGTCCCCGGGGCATGCCGTCAACCCCATCCCGAGCAGCAACAGGCCCAGGACCTTCCATGCTCCTCCCGGGAGGAGGCTGCTTCGTTGCGATGACATAGGTTCTTCCTGCACTGCGTTGAGCGTCCGCTGCCGGCCCGGCGGACGAAAGACGAGGGGCGCGAAAAAGCGGACCGTTTCCGGCCCTGCCTCCTTCCCCTACGCAGTGAGACACCGCTTCAGGTCAAAGTGGGACACGGATGATGGAGCGCGGTGCGCCCGCATCGTCCGGCGTGGGGGACACGTCCATGTAGAGCGTGGGGGGATTGTCCCGAACGATGGACGCGCCCGCGGGCTGGTCGTTGGGCGCCAGCTCTCCCACCTCCACCACCGAGTGGCCACCGTCCCAGGTCACGATGCGCGACTGCGTTGCACCGTCACTGAGCGTCTTCATCTGTCGGAACAGGAGGCGCTTCGGGTTGGGAACGAACAGGAGCGGCCCGAAAGGATTATGCGACGTCTGGGCCAGCGAGAGCTTCTGGGCGCCTTCCGTCATCTCCAGCACCAGTGTCGGTGGGGATCCTGGCCGGTACTCCTTGATCACCCGGCCCATCACCGTTCCCTGGTCGTCACTGAAGGTGGGGCCCAGCACGATGTCGCCAATGGTCCCTGGGATATAGGCACCTGTGCTGTCGACATGACGGGAAAAGCCCTGGGCGCACCCGCGGGTCGCGCAGGGGTCGTGATAGCAGGCCAGGGCTGGCAGCTTTTCGAGTCGACTCCGCGAACATGTCTCGTTGACCGCCGGCGTGCTCCGGCACCCCTGCGCATCACAGACGTAGGTGATGTGGTAGAGCGGGGGCGCGACAGGGCCCCATTGCCCCTCGGTGTTCACGAGGACGTTCACCTCGTCCAACATGAGCGCGCCAATCGACCACCAGCCCGGATGCCACACGTCGTCCTTCCAGACGTGCTCCCACAGCGGGGTGCGCGTGGCGGTGTCGAACAACTGGACGCTGTCGTCCGGGGTGTGCACACCGTAGCGGGTGCCCTTCGGTGAGATGAACGGCGGGCCTCGCAGCAGCCCCAGGTCCGTGACGGCGCTGGACGGCACATCGATGAGCCAGCCTCGCGGGCCGTCCGACAGGAGCAGGGTCTTCCCCCCGCTCGAAAGCACCGGCTTGCCGCCCTGCACCTGCAGCGGCGTCGCGAGCGGGCATGCCGCGTCCGTGCACGTCTCCGTCCGCGCCACGCGCACGAAGGCCACGTCCTGGGCGTCGCGTTCGAGGAAGGCGACATAGGACAGGGCCGGATCGAAGAGCACCGCGCCACGGACCTGGTGGGACACGGTGACGGCGCCCGACATGCCGGGGCGCCAGAACCAGAGGGTCCGGACCCCGCCCACCTCAGGGCTCCACAACACCGCGGCGCTGCGGTCGCTCGAGGTGACGACGCCTTCGGACGGGGCCGTGATGCGCACCGGCTCCCCCGTGGGCAGCGCCTGCGCGAATGTGTCCCCGTCCCGACGGAAGAGGAAGAAGCGCTGCTGGGTGTCCACCTCCAGCAGCCTCGCCCCTCGAGTCAGCACCTGGAACCTCGGCGGCTCTTCGACGGGAGCAGGGTCGGGGTCCACGACGGGAGCAGGGTCGGGGTCCACGATGGGAGCAGGGTCGGGGTCCACGACATCGTCCGTCCTGCACGACGCCCCTAGGCCCAGGAGCAGCACGGTCGCGACCCACCCGGCCCACACGAGTTCCCTGCATTGAAACCCTGTCATCTGGACTTCCCCCTCAATCACTGACGGTCACCGCCGGCTCGACGCGAGACCTTGTCCACGTCTGACTATCACGTCCGCCGCCATTCCAGACAGGAACAGGGCCTGCTTCAGCGCCCCACGCCCATGCGCGACCACAAGTCCAGCAGGGTGCGCAGCACGGACGCGTCCGGCACCTCCGCCGCGGGCGGCACGTCCACCCGGATGCCCTGGGCCGCCAGCCGCGTGAAGGGGTTGTCCGCGTCCGGCGTCTTGAGCGGCACGGTGGGGTCCGCCGGCCGGAAGCCGAACGCCAGGGCCCGCTCCTGCACCGGCCGGCTGCGCAGGAAGCGCACCCACTCCAGCGCGGCCTCGCGCTGCTCGGGCGTCACCCAGTCCGCCTGGAGCACCGCCGCCGGATGGTCGCTCCACAGCGTCACCGGCGGGTAGTCCACCTGCAGCTGCCCCCACCGTCCGCTCGCGTGGCCAAGATGTGAGATGGCCAGGCTCTCGTACACCAGCGCCAGGTCGTAGCGGGACGGGCCGAAGCGCACCAGGTCCGTCATGAAGATGCCGGTGGAGGGCTCGAAGCGCGTCACGCCCCGCTCCAGGCGCTTGAGCCACTCCTGGTAGCCGGGGTCCAGCAGGTCCGCTTCCTTCACCCCCGCGCGCTGGCCCAGGTACTCCAGCGTCGCGGACAAGAGCGCCTGCAGGCCGGAGTTGGACTTCGTCGGGTCGGTGTGGCCCAGCTTCACGAAGCCCCACGCGGCCGGGCCCCCCACCGCGGGCCAGCCCTGGTCGCTCGCCACCGCGCGCTGGAGCGTCTTCCACGAAAGGTGTCCGCCCCCGCCCGCCTTGCGCAGCACCTCCATCCGGTCCTGCCAGCCCACGAAGACGAGCGGCGTGATGACCAGCGGGTGCGGCGCGGCGTCGCCCTCGTTCGCGAACAGCGGCCCGTGCGAGGCGTCCGTCGCCCAGTCCGCCGCGAGCATGCGCAGCACCGCGCTGTCCGCCGGGCTCCACACCGTGGGCTGCTCGCGGCCCTCCAGGATGGCCTGGGCCGCGTCCAGCGACCCCCGCCCCACCAGCGTCACCCGGACGTGCGGGTGCGTGCGCTGGAAGTCCGCGAGCGCCGCCTCCACCCACTCGCGCTTCTCCGTGCTGTAGAGGAACGTGATGTCCGTCACGCGCCGGCGCGACGGGGGCCGCGCGGGTTCGGGCTCCGCCTCCGGGCCCGCCGTGCGCGGTGCCTCCGGGGTCGTCAGCAGGTAGGACACCCCGAACAGCGCGGCCAGCACGCCAATGAGGAGGAGGAGCCGCGGCTTCATGTCCTGCCTCGTACCCCGGGTCGCACCCCGCGAAAGCCCGCCGGTGCCGTTGTCACAACCATGTCACCCACCGCTTCTCCCCTGGCCGCCCACCCTCCGGAGAGGAGGCCGGCCGGATGCCTTCCAGAACGTTTGTTCGACCCCAAAGCGGATGGCAGACTGAGCCGATGATGGCACTGCGTCGGCGAATCGCGCTGCTGGGATGGGGCGTGCTGCTCGGAGGATGCGCGGGAAAGCAGGCTCCGCCCGTCCAGCACTATGCCCTGGGCATGTCCCGCGCGGAGTATCGGGACTATGCGGGGTCGAAGGCGAGCCCCTGTGACGCGGAGCCGCGCTGGTTCTCCGACGAGCTGACGGCGGTGAACGGCCTGCTGGCGCGCTTCATCCAGGAGACGGCGCAGGCGCAGGACCCGGCGTCTCCGGACCAGCCACAGCACCTGGCGCTGCTGGAAGAGGGGCTGCGCACGCTGCCGCCGGTGCTGAAGGTGCACGAGGGCAACCTCCGGGCCCTCCAGGGCTGCGGCTTCCGGCGCTCGGGCGCGTTCCCGGACCTGGCCCAGCGGGGCGCGTCGCTGCTGAAGGAGGCGCAGGGGCGGATGGCCCTGGGGCCGCAGATACAAGCCGCGGTGGCGCTGCGCGAGGCGCAGAAGAAGTGGCGGGAGGAGGCCCCGGCGCGCGAGGAGAAGGCGCGCGGGACGTGGTGCTCGAAGGATCCCCAGGTGGGCCAGCCGGACCTGTACTTCGCGCGGCAGGCGCCGGACGGGCGCACCGAGTGGCTCTTCTGTGACGGGCACCGCGTGGAGAAGCAGGCCGACGGCGAGCCCACGCTGGTGAGCCCGGAGAACCTCAGCCGCAAGGACCGCCGGCGCGTGCAACCCCAGAAGTACCTGGATGCGGCGCGCGGCTACCCCACCGAGGAGATGGACCGCCAGCCTGGCTCCGCCACGCCCCCTGCCGCGGCCGCCGCGGAAGAGGTGCACTGAGGTCGCCTGAAGCCGGCGTCGCGCCCCGTCACGCCCCCAGCCGGGCAAGCCGCTTCGACAGGTGCGCGTCGCCGCCCGCCTCCACCCCGCCGACGAAGGCCGCGAGCGAGCTGCCCGCGCTGGACAGGTGGGCCTCCACGTGCGGCTTGAGCGCGGTCCAGCGCTTGCCCCACGCGTCCTCGGAGCCGTCGCGCAGGTCCGGACGCTCGGCGAGGAGCGCCGTCACCCGCAGCGCCAGCTCCGGGTCTCCCAGCGTCCGCGCGGCCGCCACGCCCGTGGGCACCTGGCCCGCGGGCGCGGCCGTCCACATCTGGGTCGCGCGCCGGAAGGCCGCCACGTCCACCGCGGACAGGAGCCCCAGCGCGTGGCGCAGGGGCAGCCGTCCCTCCGCCTTGGGCCCCACCACGTGCGCCATCAGCGCGGCGAAGGGCGCGGCCAGCGCCGGGTGCGCCGCGGGGTCCACGCCGCCCAGGGCGCGCAGGGCGTGCCGGGCCTTGCGCGCCAGCCGCGTCACCTTCCAGGACGGGCCCTTGAGGCGGGACTGGAGGACGGAGAGCGCCCCCGCGG